>NZ_CP034791.1:2569066-2905633 GCF_003999255.1 Caldicellulosiruptor changbaiensis | reverse complement strand
TTTCAAATCCACCCTTTTGTATGTAATATAATTGATTGTGGATATTTTGAGTATGTAAACAAAAAAATAACCGCCTAAATTCTTAGGCTTTATCCACAATGTTATCAACAGTTGTGGATAAGTATTTTTCACAACCGAAATTTTGTTTTTAAATCTTAAGAGCACTATTAAATATATCAAAAAAAATTATTCACATCAACAAGAAAATATTTTTTCGAGAATCAAATTTTCCACAGTGGAAAAATTATTTACACCCTGTTAAAAATCTGTGGATAAAATCTGTGGATATGTGGATTATTTCTGTTGATTAATTTTATAGAATTCTATTTTTCACATGTGAAAATCTAATTTAACAATGGTTAACCCAAAAAGATTTATTCTGACTTTGCTGTTTCCTGTCCAGTTCGGATTTGTGGACAAGTTTTAATTTAAAGGTTTACATAATTTGACTTTGTGAATTTTGATTTCAATTTTCAATAATAATGATGGGATAATGGGTTTACATATAGTTTTTTTAAACTCAAAAGATTGAGTAAAGCTTTTCAATAAGAAATTCAATCAGTTTGTGAGGGTTTGGGACATTTTTCTGGATGGTTATAAAAAGGCTCAAAAAAAGCCCTATTAAAATCAAAGAAAGGGTAAAAAACATCTCCTTTTGTAAATACCTTGACTTTAGAATTTTGTATTGAATTAAAGTTGCCAAGGTATATCCTAAGACTATAAAAAAGATGTTCATCTTAAAAGAATCACCCTACTTCAGTTTTTTAGCATTCCAAACCGTCTTATAAAAGGTTTGACAGTAATGCTCACGGCTATTCTTTGTTTGTCAAATTTTAATGGCTTTTTGTACTTGATGTAGTAGATATCCTGAAAATGTGGTATATCAGCTCTGAGTTCAAACGACTTTTTTAAAGCTTGATTTATGTCTTTTGAGATGCTCTTTGAAAGTTCTTTTTTGACTTCTTCTAAGTTTTTCTGCGTAAACTGAAGATCTTTTTCCTTTTCACCAAGATTTACCTCTGAGATTATCTCTATTTTAAAAAGAACCTTGTTTTTGGTATTTCTTGCACTGATTTTACTGCTGCTGTGGATGAGTTCAAGTGAAATTGACTTGTTTTTGTCCTCAATTGGATATATCCCGCTTTTTATCTTGTTCAAGACCCACAAAACTCCTCTTGTTTCATCGTGACTTAAATATCCAATAAGCTTAAAGTTGTCAAACACAGCTGTTTTTGAGACAAAAAACATGTAGTTTTCGGACGATAGGGCGAGAGGTCTTTTAATTTCGACAAAAGGAGCAAATCCTACTTTTGATTTTGTGTTTGTCATTTTTACAAACTCGTAAATCTTCATTGGCATGGTTTTGGAATTTGCATAATAGTTTTTGATCACATTTTCAAGTTCCTTTGCAGGGATTGATTCTATTGGGGAGGAGATGTTCATGAATTTTTCAATATCCTCTGATGTTATAATAAGGTATGCATCTGACCTGAACTCATGGTCGCGTAGAATCATATCTAAAACCTCTTTGATACCTTTTTTTGCAAGACTTTCACTGACAATAACTATTTTGTTATGGGTCCAAAATAGCTTTTTGTCTGATGAAAGTGTTGCATTTCTTATTGCATCAAATATGGTCTTTCCTGTTGAGGAAAAACACCACACACCCTTTTGTTGTGGACTTGATGGTATGTTCGAAGGATTTTTCAGGACCTTTGGTTTTAGAACTTGATAAGTCAAGCGAAAATTCCCATTTTTTAGTCTATCTATTCCAACTGCTTGGACAATCAATATATCGTTTAGTTCTCTTCTGTTCCAGCACCCATATTGACTCAAAAGAAGGATTACAATAGCAAATAATGCTATTTTCCTCATCTCTTTTCCAACCTCAGTTTAATTTTTGTTCCAATTAAGGTTATAAGTGGAATTATAAGTATGAAGGAGTATGAATAAATTGTAAAGTATCTATAGCTCATGAATTTGTCCAGCTCTAAGAAGTTTGGGATTATATAAAAGGTAAATGGAATTAAGATTGAGGCAAACGGGATTGTGTAAACAAAGTAGTCTCCGCTTTTTCTCATCTCTTCAACTGCAATGTTTAAGATGTATAAAAAGTATGAGATTTTCAAGAATATACTCATTATCCAGATTGCCATATGGATTGACTCAAACCTTTCCAGAAAGTCAGCAACACTCAGAACCTTGATTGCTGAGTAAAATGGAAATGACAGATTGCTTGATTGCTTGTAACCGAAAAGTGAGAGGACAAGTGCTGTAATTGCAAGGTAAAATATGTCAACAAGTAAAAACGCCCATGCTATTGTCTTTATCATGTCTTTTGGTGAGTTTTTCCTTGGCTTTATTATATAAGGATTTATCATACCAATTGTGATTATCTCAGAGCTAAGAGAGCAAAGGTATATTCCACCAATTATAGGCTGGCTTATATCTTTTTCAAAGACCGGCTTTAGAGCCGAAAAGTCCACAAACTTGATTGAAATTACCATGATTATACCAAGACTAAAGATTGTTATAAAGGTTGTTATTTGCGAAAATCTTGCCAAGGTCTCAAGTCCTTTATACACAGCGTATGAAGAGACAATCAACATTGCGATTATTAAAAACAGAATAGATGTTTCGGGAATTACCGCAGTTGCCATAAATTCTACAAACTGGCCTATTTGGATTGCTGTTATGTGAAAGAAAAACCAAAGGTAAAAGATTGCAATTATACTTCCAAGCTTTCCAAAAACAATGTTTAAAATATTTGTAAATGTATGGTTGGAAAACATATTGCAAAGATATATAAGTGGCAGTGAGCTTAGGATTGAAAATGGATACATGAACACAACAGATAACCACACATCCTGATTTTTTGGTGGTGCATTGAATATTGGCAAGAATGTAAGTACCATTACTATTCTGTTCACAAAAAAAAGGCATAAAAATTGGTTGTATGTGATTCTTGAGTTTGACATTTTCCAAAAAACCACCTATGTGAAAGTTTTTGTAGTTTTAGCTTGAAATGATTTAAAATTTTTTGGTAAAAACAATAGGCCTTTTTTTGAGTATACTCCATGGGAAGCGAACAAAGACATCTTTTAAATCATGCAAGATTGTAGGTGCAATTGGTGCAAAGAAGTTTACTCCAAAAGACTTAAGGTGGCAAAGATGAATTAACATTAAAATCCACACAAGCATTATCCCATAAAGACCGCAGATGCTCGCCATAATAACACATGCAAACCTTATGATTGTACACGCATCTGAGATAGCAGGAATCATGAATGTGGAGATTGCAGTGAATGCAACTGTTACAACCATTGGTGCACCGATAAGTCCTGCTGACACTGCTGCATCACCAATTACAAGGGCACCCACAATTGAAATTGCTTGACCGACAGGTCGAGGAAGCCTAACACCAGCCTCTTTCAAGATTTCGTATATAAGAAGCATGGTCAGTGTTTCCACTGAAGATGGGAAAGGTATTCCTGCCTGGGCACTTGCAATGCTTATCAAAAGCGATGTTGGCAAAAGCTCTTGATGGAATGTTGTTATAGCAATGTAGATTGCCGGCAGTGTTGTTGACACAAAAAACGAAAAGTATCTCAAAAGCCTGACTATGCTGTAATAGTATGGCCTTGAATAGTAATCTTCGCTTGTTTGAAAAGCCTCAACAAAAAGGTATGGCACGGTTAGAGCAAAAGGTGTGCCATCAACAAGGATAGCAACCCTTCCTTCCATTAGCTTTCCAACAACAACGTCAGGTTTTTCAGAGTTTCCAACTGTAGAGAAGATGGAGTATTTACCATCTTCTATAAATGCTTCAATGTATCCTGACTCTAAGATATAGTCCATGTCAATCTTTTCGAGCCTTCTTTTTACCTCATCTACAAGCTCTTTTTTGGCAATTGACTCAATATAGCATATTGCAATGTCTGTCTTTGAGATCTTACCTATCTTCATTGACTCTATCTTGAGTTTTGGGTCGCGAATCTTTCTTCTGATTAGAGCTGTGTTGGTTCTTAAATTTTCTGTAAACCCTTCACGAGGTCCTCTTACAACAACCTCTGTGTTCGGCTCTTCAATTCCGCGTGATTCCCATCCGCGCACAGATACCAAAAGCGCTCTGTCAATACCATCAATAAAAAGTGCAACATCGCCGCACAGTATACTATGAATAGTCTTTGCATAGGCAAATTCTTCTGTTATGCAGTGACTGTACAGAATGCAGTCTTTGATAAATTGGTACAAATCTTGAGGTGTGCATTGCTGGTTTTGATAAAGGTAAGTGTCTTTCATAAGTGGCTTTAGAATGTGTTCATTTATAACCAGCTTGTCAACAAGTCCATCAATCATAACAAGAAAAGCCCTTATGTCTTTTTTTGGTCCAATCTTAAACTCTCTTATGATAAGGTCGCTAAAATTTCCAAACTCACTTTTTACATTCTCTAAATTCTGATCATAGCTTGTTGAGATTAACTTTGTCTGCGACAAGTTGTTTTTCTTCATTCTTTGCTCTTAAAGTCTTCTTTTTTCTATTTGATATTCTCTCCAGATTTAAAGGCGTGTATTCAAGAAGTTTTGAATAATATCGAAAATTCCTCTAAAACCCCCTTTGACTTTTTAATATCATTTGCAGTATAATAAATCTTGTTTTATTATAAGTAAGTATAAAAGTGGCAACCACGCAGTTAAAATCATAGAAAATTTTTGAAAATTTTATTGTAGGAGGTGGAATAATATGAAAAGAACATACCAGCCACATAACAAGAGAAGAAAGAGAACACACGGTTTTTTGGTTAGAATGAGAACAAGAGGTGGAAGAAAGGTTCTCAAAAGAAGAAGATTAAAAGGTAGAAAGAGACTTGCTGTGTAAAAAAGACCACTCTCAACTTCAAAGGTGGTCTTTTTGCTTAAAAACACAATGTTGTGTGATACAAGACAAGTGCATAAGAAGGGCAATGTAAAGGAAAACAAAGAAATGAATAAGATAGTGAGTATCAAAAAGAGTGAAGAGTTTGAGGTATGTATCAGAAAAGGAAGGTTTGCAGTAGAGAAAAATGTAGTTGTGTACTCTTTGAAGAACGGGCTGGAGTACAGTAGACTTGGCGTTTCAATGTCATCAAAGCTTGGCAAAGCTACCGCAAGAAATCGGTTTAAAAGGATTGTAAAAGCATGGTATTTGGAAAATTTTGAGAGAATAAAAAAAGGGTTTGACATTGTTGTTTTGGCAAGAAAGACAAAGGAAGAAAAGATAAAGGCAAGAGAGATATGTTTAAAAGACTACAGGGATGAGCTTGAAAGAGCCTTCAAAAGACTTAGACTTTTCAAAGAGGAATGAAAGATGAGGGTAAGAAAATATATTTTACTGATTCTAAAATTTTTGATAAGATTTTATCAGAAAGTTATATCTCCTATGAAGGTTGTGCCAAGTTGCAGGTTTTACCCTACATGCTCAGAGTACACCTTGCAGGCTATAGAAAAGTATGGATTTTATGGGCTGTGGCTTGGGTTTAAAAGAATTATAAAATGTCACCCATTTCATCCAGGAGGATATGATCCGCTAAAGTAAAATACCATAATTAGCAAAATCAAGGAGGAAAAGGTTTTGAATCCTACATGGCTTGATTTTTTAGCAATTCCACTTGGAAGACTTTTAAAGTTAATATATGACTTTTTACATGGCGCACACATTCCAGGTAGCTATGGAATAGCCATTATCCTTCTTACATTGATTGTAAGAGGGTTGCTTCTTCCGCTGTATATAAAGCAAATTGCCTCAACATCTAAAATGGCAGAGGTTGCACCAAGAATCCAGGAAATCCAGCAAAAGTACAAAGGCGACCAGAGAAAGATGCAAGAAGAGATGCTAAAGCTCTATCAAGAGACAGGGTACAATCCTGCAGGTGGGTGCTGGCCGCTTTTGGTTCAGGTTCCCATTTTGTTTGCGCTCTACTATGTATTCCAAAACCCGCTTGTTTACGTGTTGGGCAAAAGCCATCAGTACGTAAGAGACCTTGTTCAGGGTAAAGCTGGGTATGCAATAACTCAGATAATAATCAATGAAGCACAAAAGCTTGGGCTTGACATGCACTTTTTTGGTATTAACCTTGCTCAAAAAGAGCTTATTGTTTTGCCAATTTTAAGTGCTGCTACAATGTTTTTATCAATATGGTTTTCCACAAACAGCCAAAAAAGGTTCAATCCGCAGTATTCCCAGTCTCAGTCAAACGCAATGGCAGAAGGTATGAACAGGACAATGATGATTTTCAGCCCTCTTATGTCATACTTTATTGCACTGCAGGTACCAGCGGGACTTGTTGTGTACTGGACGGTGACAAACCTGTTTTCAATCCTGCAGCAGTTCATTGCAAATGAGGTTGTTTACAAGAAATTAAAGCACAAGAAAGAGGAAGAGGAGAAGAAAAAGCAGCTTGAAAATCAAGCTAAAATGCAGCAGGGAAAAGATGGTGTGAACAAAGAACAGGAAAAGCTGGGGAAAGAGAGCTCTGATGAAGACTTGGAAAAACAAGGGCAGGCAGATCAGGAAAAAGAAGAGGAGCAGAAAAGAGAAGAGCAGATGAGGAAAAAAGAGCTTGAAAAGCTAAAACAGCAAATGACAAGGTCGCAAGGGAGCAGTAAAAAGAAAAAGAAATAATGTAAAATTTCTTTTTGGAGGAGACAGTTTATGAAATGTGTAGAAAAAATAGCAAAAACGGTAGATGAGGCTGTTGAGCTTGCTTTAAAAGAACTTGGTGTTTCGCGTGAAAAGGTTGAGGTTCAGGTAATTGACGAGGGGTCAAAAGGACTTTTGGGGATAATTGGAGCAAGGCCAGCAAAGGTAAAGGTCATACTCAAACAAACGCCTGAGGAAAAGATTCAAGAGTTTTTGTCAGAAGTGTGTAGCAAGATGAATGTTAAGATTGAGAGGATGGACATATTAAAAGATGGGGAGTTCATAAAAGTAAATCTATTTGGGAAGAATACCTATCAGTTAATTGGCAAAGACGGTGAGGTTTTAGACGCGCTTCAGTTTTTGACGGGTATTATTGTGAACAGGGGGGCACCTGAGGAGGAATCTGTGAGAATAATCCTTGACTGTCAGAACTTCAGAAAGAAAAAAGAAGAAAGACTCAGACGTCTTGCACTTTCTCTTGCAGACAAAGTTGCAAGAAGCAAAAAGAGTATTAAGCTAAGACCAATGACACCGTATGAAAGAAGAATTATACACACAACACTGCAAAACCACCGGTTTGTGACAACTTACTCAGAAGGAGAAGAACCATATAGAAAAGTTGTTATAACTTTAAAATAAAAAAGTGCTTGAAGCAGGGTAAGTTTTTACCCTGCTTTGTTTGTATCTTAAAAACTTTCAAAAAAGGGGTATTGTAAATATGGAATTTGATACAATTGCAGCAATTTCAACCCCAATTGGCACTGGCGGGATTGGGATAATTAGAATCTCTGGGCAGAATTCAATTGAGGTTGCAGGCAAAATAATAAAGAGTAAAAGATTCAATAGCATTTATGATATACCTGTCAGATATGCAGCTTTGGTTGAGGTGTATGACAATGACGAGTTTATTGACCAGGCCATTTTGATAAAATTCAAAGCGCCTCATTCGTACACAGGTGAAGATGTTGTTGAGATTCAATCTCACGGTGGTATGGTTGTTTTGAGAAGAATTTTAGAAGCGGTTATAAGAAATGGGGCACGCCATGCAATGCCCGGCGAGTTTACAAAAAGGGCGTTTTTAAACGGCAGGCTTGATCTGTCGCAGGCAGAGGCTATAATTGATATAATAAATTCAAAAACAGAGCTTTTGCAAAAAAACGCTGCAAAACAGTTAAAAGGGGTTCTTAGCAAAAAGATAGATGAGATAGCAGAGATTTTGCTAAATTTAATATCTTCAATTGAAGCTTCAATTGACTTTTCTGAACACGAGGTTGATGAGATATCTCCACAGGAGATTGAAAAAAGCATTGATACTGCTTTAGAAAAGATATATAGGCTTTTGAAGACATATGAAACAGGAAAAGCAATAAAAAGTGGAATTTACACAGTAATTGTCGGAAGGCCAAACGTTGGAAAGTCTTCTCTTTTAAACAGACTATTGAAAGAAGAAAGGTCAATTGTCACAGACATCCCTGGCACAACAAGAGATGTAATTGAAGAGGTTTTAGACATCGAAGGAATACCAATTATCCTTGTTGACACAGCAGGTGTGAGGCAGACGGAGGATGTTGTGGAGAGAATTGGTGTAGAGAGAACTCTCAAGAGCGTTGAGAGAGCTGATCTTGTGATTTTCATGGTTGAGTCAGATGGGATTACTAAGGAGGATATTGAGATTTTCAATAGCATAAAGAATAAAAAATATATAGTCTTAGTAAACAAGACTGATAAGGGTATAAATATATCACAGGATGAGATAAAAAAGCTTTTTAATAAAGAAGGAATATTTATTTCTATTGCAAAGGATGAGAATTTAGAACTTGTTGAAAAGGCAATAAAAGAAGCCGTTCTTGAGCAAAATATTGAAGGGTTTGATGAAGTGCTGATAACAAATTTAAGGCACAAAGAACTTCTTTTAAAAGCAAAAGAGTTTTTGGCTTCTGCAAAGCAAAACCTCTACAGTGTTCCGCTTGACATTCTATCAATTGACCTCAAAAACGCACTTGATAGCATATATCAGATAACAGGCAAAAACGTCACAGAAGACATGGTTGATAGGATATTTTCAATGTTCTGTATTGGAAAATAGATGTTAAATCTGCTTTTGAGAAAGGATTGGGAGTTTTAAAGTTTTCAAAGGGGGAAAGGTCTGAAAGATGGAATTTGTTGCGGGTGAATATGACGTTGCGGTTGTTGGTGCAGGTCATGCAGGGTGTGAGGCAGCTTTAGCTTGTGCAAGACTTGGTTTGAAAACAATTGTGTTTGCTATAAACTTAGATTCAATCGGCAATATGCCGTGCAACCCAAGCATAGGCGGCACTGGCAAAGGCCATTTAGTTCGCGAGATAGATGCGCTTGGTGGTGAGATGGGCAAGGCAGCAGACGCAACAGCAATTCAGGTAAGGATTCTCAACAGGGCAAAAGGTCCTGCTGTGTACTCACTTCGAGCTCAGTGTGACAGAGCAAGATACAAACTGTATATGAAAAGGGTATTAGAGAGCCAGCCAAACCTTGACATCAGACAGGGCGAGGTTTGTGATATTTTGGTTGAGGATGGCAAAGTCACTGGTGTAAAGGTCACAACTGGTGCAATTTTTAAGGCAAAAGCAGTTGTGCTTGCCACAGGCACATTTCTTGGTGGCAGGATTATAATAGGTGAGACTGTGTATGATGGTGGGCCTGATGGTATGCACCCAGCTAAGTACCTTACAGAAAGTCTCAAAAGGCTTGGGATTGAGATGATGAGGTTCAAAACAGGTACTCCTGCAAGGGTGCACAGAAGGTCTTTGGACTTTTCAAAGATGCAAATACAGCTCGGTGATGAGGTTATAACTCCATTTTCGTTTGAACACGAGACACTGGAAATAGAGCAAGTCCCTTGCTATTTGACATATACAACAGAGGAAACTCATAGAATAATAAGAGAAAACCTTCACAGAGCACCACTTTTTACTGGCCTTATCCAGGGTGTTGGGCCAAGGTACTGTCCTTCTATTGAGGACAAGGTTGTGAGGTTTGCAGACAAGCCAAGGCATCAGGTGTTCATCGAACCAATGGGACGCGATACTGAAGAGATGTACGTTCAAGGAATGTCTTCGTCATTGCCAGAAGATGTTCAGATTAAGATGTACAGAAGCGTGATTGGCCTTGAAAATGTGCAGATAATGCGCCCTGCATATGCAATTGAATATGACTGTATAAATCCGTTGCAGCTTGAGGCTACTTTGCAGTTTAAGAAAATCAAAGGGCTTTTCTCAGCAGGCCAGATAAATGGAACATCAGGGTATGAAGAGGCAGCAGCACAAGGAATCATCGCTGGGATTAACGCTGCGATGTATGTAAAAGGAAAAGAGATGCTGGTTTTAGACAGGTCTCAAGCCTACATCGGAGTTTTAATAGACGACCTTGTAACAAAAGGGACAAATGAACCTTACAGAATCATGACATCAAGAGCTGAGTATAGGCTCATTTTGCGTCAGGACAATGCTGATTTGAGACTTACAGAGATAGGATATAGGATTGGGCTTATATCACAGGAAAGATATGAGAAGTTTTTGAGAAAGAAAAAGATGATTGAGGATGAGATAGACCGCTTGAAAAAGACTGTGATTGCACCAAGTGAGAAGGTGAACAAATTTTTAATTGAACATGGTTCGTCGCCTATTTCAACAGGGGTAAGGCTGTCTGAGCTTTTGAAAAGGCCCGAGCTTTCGTATGAAGCTTTGCGCGAGATTGACCCTCAGCGGCCGGACTTGCCACGTTCTGTGAAGGAAGAGGTTGAAATTGAAATAAAGTATGAAGGATATATCAAAAAACAGCTACAGCAAATTGAGCAGTTCAAAAAGCTTGAGAACAAAAAGATTCCTGAGTGGGTTGACTATAATCAGATTTCTGGTCTTTCAACTGAGGCAAAACAAAAGCTTTCTCAAATAAGACCTGCTTCGATTGGCCAGGCATCAAGAATATCTGGTGTGTCGCCTGCTGATATTTCGGTGCTGCTTATCTGGCTTGAGCAAGCAAAAAAAGGTTCTAAATAGAATGCTCGTTGTCAGCTTTAAATTTTTAAAAGGGGCAAAGGCAAAAATGGAGCTTTTAGATAGAGTTTTAGAGTTTTATAGTGTAAAAAATAGTCCTGTTGTAAAAGAACTTCTTTTGAGATTTATGAAATTAGTTCTTGAGAAAAATAAGTTATTTAATCTCACAGCAATTGAGAATGAAAATGAGTTTGTGATAAAACACATTGCAGATTCACTTTCTTTGATAAAATTTCTTCAAAACGGCGATGGCAAATTAGTGCGCGCAATTGACATTGGTTCTGGCTTTGGAGTTCCTGGTATTCCTGTGAAGATTGCAAAACCAAGCATGAGCTTGGTTTTGAATGATTCTAACAAGAAAAAGTGCAATTTTATGAGTGAAGCAAAAGACCATTTGGGTTTGTCTGGAATTGAAGTTGTCTGCCAAAGAGCAGAAGAACTTGGGAAAAAGGTTGAGTTTAGAGAGAGTTTTGACTTTGCGTTTGCAAGAGCTGTTGACAAACTAAATGTGCTTTGCGAATACGCGATACCTCTTTTGAAGATTGGTGGAGCTTTTTTGGCCCAGAAAGGTTTTGAATGTGAGGATGAGCTTGAGAGCGCCAAAAATGCAATTGCAATGCTTGGTGGTGAGATAGAAAAGATTGAAAAATTCACATTGCCAGAATCAGATGAGAAGAGAAGTATAATTGTCATAAGAAAATTGCGACAAACTCCGATTGAGTTTCCCAGAAAAACAAAGCAAATAATAAAAAAGCCCCTTAGTTGATAAAAAATTTGTCAAAATCTGATTGAAAATGTCTGAAAAATCTTGAAATAAAAAGAAGGAGATTTTAAATTGAAGTAGAAATATTATTAGCAGAAAATGTTGAATAAAAAAGGAAGGGGCTTTATAAAGTTGTTTTCACTTTTAATTAGGCAAACAAACAAGTTGGATATGGAAAAAGAGCTTTATACTATTGAGATGATACCTATAAATAAGGTTTTGCCAAATCCTTTTCAGCCGAGAACTAATTTTGATGAAAAGCTTATCGAAGGGCTTGCTGAGTCAATAAAAAATTATGGGCTTTTGCAGCCAATAATTGTAAGAAAACGTGGTGAGGTTTATTACTTAATTGCAGGTGAGAGAAGACTTAGAGCTTGCAAACATCTTGGTTTTGATAAGATTAAAGCAATTGTCATAAATGTCACAGACATTGAAAGTGCAATATTGGCACTTATAGAGAACATCCAGCGTCAGGACCTTGATTTTTTTGAAGAGGCGCAAGGTTACAAACAGCTTATAGAAGAGTTTGGCCTAACTCAGGTTGAGATAGCAAAACGAGTTGGCAAGACACAAAGTGCTATTGCGAACAAGATAAGGCTTTTGTCACTTCCTCCTGATGTTCGTTGGATAATTCGTGAAAATGAACTGTCTGAGCGGCATGCACGAGCTCTTTTGAAGCTTGAATCAGAGGAAGATATGAAATACATAATTCCAAAGATAATTGAAAATGGACTCACAGTTGCTCAGACCGAAAGACTAATTTCAGAGTACCTTAACAATAAGAAAGTAACAAAAAATGGAAAAGCAATTAAGGTTTCAATGAATGATTGTAGGGTTATTTACAATACCATAAAAAAGGCCTTGAAAATTTTCCAAAAGACTGATATAAATTATGATATAAAAGAAAATAAAACTGAAGCATACTACGAAATAATCGTTAGAATAAATAAAAAATCCCCGCAGACCTCCTCGTAATATGAGGAGGTATTTTTTTTAAAAAGAAAATGCCCCCACACATTTTTGTGAGGGCACAAAAATATTTTTTATCTATTTCAGTAATTCTTCTATTTCACTTGATACAAAGAACCTCTTTGCACTTGGGATGTAGACACTTACATATTTGAGAGTATATTGTTTGTTTCCTTCAATTACTACATTCTTATTTTGTGGCACAATATATGTCTTGCCCTTGCTGCTTATCACAAGCTGAATATTATTTGGATTGCTTGTATCAATTGTAACATTATAACCTTTTTCTTCTAAGTCTACGTTTGAGATGTAACTATTTTCATTGAAGCTTCCAAGGTCTATTCCCAAAATCTCAGCCATATAATCACAAACTTCTGTGTTGTCTATAACACCATGAGGAACGTATCCGTTTGGATGATACGCATAAAGTACAACGTCTTCACCTGTGTGCTCATTTGTAGTCCAGCCGATATATGAACGCTTGCTGATGATTGGACCAAGAACATAGTTAAGCCTTCCTGCTGGCGCCTTTTTGATTGCATCTATTTCATCTTGAGTGAGATTGTCAACTCCGTAATATTGTGAAACTATATTTTTGATATTCTCATCTGTTCTGTTGTTTCCAAGCAAATCTTCAATTCCGCTGCCTGTTCTTTTTGCTTTTTTGATATATTTTAAGAAATCATTGAGCAAAACAGAATCTACTTGAGCTGAGTAATTTCCTAAGGTCATTCCACCGTTGTTGTGGTCTGGTGCAATTATTACTGCTGTATCATCTCTTGATTTTGCAAAATCTAAGGCTACTTTTACTGCCTTGTCAAATGCCAACACCTCTGAGACAACACCAACAGGGTCATTTGCATGTGATGCCCAGTCTATTTCGCTTCCTTCAACCATCAAGAAGAATCCATTTTTGTTTTTTGATAAAATCTGTAGTGCTTTTTGTGTCATCTCTGACAAAGAAGGTTCGCCTGTGCCACTTCTGTCAAAATCGTAGTGCATTGCATCCTGAGCAAAAAGTCCCCAAACCTTTCTTGGCGATTCATTTTTCAAATCTTCCCACTTGGTTGTTACAATAAATCCATTGTCTCTTAAATACTGAACTAAATCTTCTTTGTCTTTTCTTTGATTTTTGTCAATATACTTCCACCCACCACCAAGTACCGCATCAACCTGATTGTAAACCATTTGTTCAGCTATACCTTCATAGTCATTCCTATTATCTGTGTGTGCAGCAAAAGCTGCAGGGGTTGCATGAGGAAATTGACAAGTTACAACAAGGCCTGTTGACTTTCCAGCCTTTTTTGCTGCTTCTAAGATTGTCACAATTGGTTTGAAAAAGTCTTTTTCTTCAACCTGACCAACACCTGGCATTGATGAGATTTCGGGATAGATTGATAAATAACTATTTTGTGTTTTGTATCCTGTTGCATATGCTGTTGCAGCTGGTGCTGAGTCTGTTATTGGGTTGTTTGCTGAATATGTTCTCACAAGCCCACATGCTATCTCATCCATTGAAAGAGGTTCTCCGCCTTGATACCATCTTGCCAAAGTGGTGTGAGCTATTGTCATGCCATCTGGTATCATGAGTATTACGTTCTTGACTTTGTTGGACTGTTCGCTACTGTCTTGGCTTGCAAAGACAAGGGTGCTAAAAACAAGGCAGAGAATAAGAAGTAGCGAGACTATAGAAGCCTTTTTAGATTTTAAAAATTTATTCATGCTAATAGTATGTCCCCCCTTCTATCTTGCTATTTTTTTATTTAACGGAGATATAATTCTTTGCGACAATTGCCTGACCTTCATCTGATAGTACAAAGTCTACAAATGCTTTTGTCACTCTACTTGGATTCTTTGATACTAAGAAGAGGAATGGCCTTTTAACTTTGTACTTTCCAAGCTTTACATTTTTCTCTGTTGGTTCAACTCCATCAACTTTTACACCTTTTACTGTGCTGTCTAAAACACCAAGTGAGATAAATCCTATTGCATTTTCATCCTGTGATACTGTTGTTTTGACAGCACCTGTTGATGGCTGGACAATTGCCGAGTCTGTTATCTTTGCTTTGCCCATAACTATCTCTTCAAATGCTCCTCTTGTACCTGAGCCTTCCTCACGTGTAACAACTACAATAGGAGCGTTTTTACCGCCAACCTCTTTCCAGTTTTTAATTTTGCCCGAGAATATATCTCTTATTTGCTCAACACTCAAGTTAGAAACTGGATTTGTCTTATGAACAATTACTGCTATTCCATCTTCTGCAATCTTTATCTCCTGCCAACTTTTTGCAGCAAGCTGCCTTGTCTCATCCTCTGTGAGTTCTCTTGATGATGTTCCAATATCAACAATGCCTTGGATAGCGGATTTTATACCAACAGATGACCCTCCACCTTGAACCTCAATAGAAACCTTTGGATTTTGCTGCATGAAGTATTTAGCAAGCTCATCGGCAAGTGGCTGAACAGATGTTGAACCTGCAATGAGTATCCTTCCTGAAAGATTTGCTGATGTTGACTGTGGAATAAATGAAAATTTTAGCTCTGAATTTGAACCTCCTTTTGAGCCTTTAACAGCATTTGCAGGAACTGTAAGTTGGTACTGTGCTTTTGCGACAAGTGATTGTTTGATTGCTACAACAAGCTTGTTAGCAGATATAGATGCTGAAATAGGAACCTTAGTTTTTTTATTTTTTAGGAGCACTATCTTTCCGAAATTCGGACCTTTTGAAATCTCTTGAGAAAATGTGATTACAATCTGTTTGTGTGATACAGTTGCTGGAAGTGACTTTGACTTAACAATAAGCGACTGCCCAAATGCAAAGATACCTGTTAGTAAAATTGACATGGCAAAACAAGTTAAAATCAAAGCTGAGAACAGTTTTTTTGAAATCTTAAAGCTTTTCATCTTAAGAACCCCTCCTCGGTTTGGTTTTATCAATTTACAGTATAGTAGTCATTTGTTTAATTTAGATTAAACTTATGTTAAATTTTTGTTTAAATTAGGTTAAATCTATGTTTTGAAAATGTTAAAAAATTGTTAAATAATAAATACATAATGTTCCACGTGGAACATTCTTGTGATATAATCTAATTAAAAAGTGGTGAGGAAACGCTAAAAAAATGGCAAGAGTTGTGGCAGTTGTCAATCAAAAAGGTGGAGTGGGAAAAACAACAACCTGTGTGAATTTATCTGCTGCAATAAGTAAAAAGGGAAAAAAGGTTTTAGCTGTTGACTGTGATCCACAGGGTAATCTCACAAGTGGTTTTGGGATTGACAAAAAGTCTTTAGAAAAGACTATTTATGATGTTCTGATAGGCAGTGCTGATATAAAAGAGGTTATAATAAAGGATAAATTTGAGAATTTAGATATTCTTCCTTCAAATGTGAATTTAGCAGGAAGCGAGATAGAGCTTGTCTCTGTGATAGCAAGAGAATATAGGTTAAAAAGTGCTATTGAGAGTGTCAAAAGTGAATATGATTACATATTTATTGATTGTCCACCTTCCTTAGGACTTTTGACCTTAAATGCTCTTGCTGCATCTGATTCTGTCATAATACCTATTCAGTGCGAATACTATGCCTTAGAGGGGCTTTCTCAGCTTTCAAGTACAATTAACCTTGTGAGAAAACATCTGAACAAGCATCTTGAGATTGATGGTGTTGTTTTAACAATGTTTGATTCAAGAACAAATCTTTCACTTGAGGTTGTAGAAGAAGTAAAAAAATATTTTGGTGAGAAGGTCTTTTTGAGTATTATTCCAAGGAATGTAAGACTTTCTGAAGCACCTTCGTTTGGACTTCCAGGGATTTTTTATGACCCGGATTCAAAAGGAGCACGTGCATATATAGAACTTGCTGATGAGTACCTAAATAAAGTGAAGAAGAATACATAAAAGAGGTGTATTTTTATGAAAAAGCGGCTTGGAAAGGGTCTTGATGCCCTGTTTGATGATGGTGCCCAGAATTTTGATGAAAGTCTTAATGATATACAGTCTGCTAATGATGAGAGAATAGAAGAGATTGAGATTGATAAAATTTTACCTTCAAACGAACAGCCAAGAAAGATTTTTGATGATAATGAAATTGAAGAGCTTGCTCAGTCGATTAAAAATGTGGGACTCATTCAACCTCTTGTTGTGAGAAGAGAAGGAGATAAATATGTACTCATTGCTGGCGAGAGAAGACTTAGGGCTTGTAAAATTGCAAGGCTTCAAAAGGTCCCTTGTATTGTACGCAACTATACAAATCCAACTGAGATTGCACTCATTGAAAATATTCAGCGAAAAGATTTAAACCCATATGAAGAAGCGCTTGCTTATAAAAAGCTTATTGATGAGCACGGCTATACACAAGAAGAACTTGCAAAAAGAATTGGGATTTCAAGGTCAAAGATTGCAAATACTTTGAGGATATTAAATATTGGTCAGAATATATTGCAGATGATAATTGAAGGCAAGATTTCTGAAGGTCATGCGAAAGTGCTTTTGTCTGTTGAAAATGATGTTGAAAGAGAGAACTTGGCAAAGCTTGTAGTTGAAAAGGATTTAAGTGTGAGAGAACTTGAAGAGATTGTAAAGGCAAAAGACAAACAAAAGAGGGATGAGGTTGAGGATGAGGTCCTAAAAGAGTTAGAGGAAAATCTTATGAAGCTATTTGGGCTAAAGGTCAAGATTCATAAGAAAAAGAAAAAAGGAAAGATTGAGATAGAATTCAGCAATGATGAGGAACTTGAAAAGATCATCTCAATACTCATGCCATAAAAAATGTTCCACGTGGAACATTGCAAAAGAAGGAGGAAGTATAGTTAATGAAAGATTTTCTTAGTAGCTACTCAAACCAGATTATAATTGCACTTCTTATAATAAATATGATACTTTTTATAGCACTGCTTATTCAGTCAGTAAAGAATAAAAATCTAAAAAGACGTTTTTTAGCCCTTGTAAAAAATGATGATTTTAAAACAATTGAAGAGATTTTGAGAGAGACGAATGAAAAGATAGAGTATTTTGAAGAGGTTTTAAAGGCTTTGCACAAAAGTCACAGAGTGCTCAGTGAGAACTCAAAGCTAAATATAAAGAAGCTTGGGGTTGTGAGGTATGATGCATTTGAAAATGTTGGGAGCAAACTCAGTTTTGCAATTGCCCTTTTAGATGAGTACGACAATGGAGTTGTATTAAATAGCATATATTCAAGAGATGGATCAAGCATATATGCAAAGCCAATTGAAAATGGTCTATCGAAGTATCCGCTTTCAGCTGAAGAGATGCAGGCAATTGACTTGGCAAGGAAAAATTACCTTGCAAAAGAGATAAAAGAATAAAAACATCACAAAAGAAAGGGGGTTTCCTGCCAATGATAGATTTATTTATCATTGGCGGGGTAAGAGGATGGACTTCCAAAGAATCAATTTTTCACAGAGCTTTTATGAAAGCATATTGAATGGAATGTTAGACCTGGTGAGGGTCATTGATATAGATGGGAATGTTATCTTTTGCAATTCAAAGATGAAAGAAGAGTTTGGCGACCAGACAGGCAAAAAATGCTACGACCTTTTTTGTAAAAATACGCGTTGTGAAGAGTGTATTGCAATAAAGTCAATTAAGGAAAATACAAGGGCTATGAAATATGCCACTCATAAGGACAGGGTATACTATGTCATAAGCTCTCCTATACACGATGAGAATGGAAATGTAATTGGCACAGTCGAGGTGTTCAGAGATATTACAGAGCAAAGAAGAATAGAAGAAAGACTTAGACGCCAGAACGAGATTCTAAAACGTGACTTAGAATTTGCAAAGAGGCTTCAGCAATCACTTTTGCCGGTTATCCCTAAAATAGAAGGATACAGGATCACATATACTTACAAGCCTTGTGAACGGCTTGGAGGAGACTTTTTAGATGTCATAAACATTGACGACAAGATTGTATTTTACGTTGCAGATGTAGCAGGGCATGGGCTTTTGGCATCAATGGTAACAGTCTTTGTAAAGCAGAGTATAATAAAAAATGCTCATACATACATAGAAGCAAGTGCTCAAGAGATTATGAAAGGTGTGCTTTTGGATTTTATTGAAATGAACTTTCCAAATGAGGTGTATATAACAATTGTTCTTGGAATATTGGAGAAGAAGTCGGGAAAAGTGAACATGATTAGTGCAGGGCATGTGACAGAACCTATCTTGGTCAGAGCTAACAAGAAAATAAAGATGTTTTCTATGAAAGGCCAGCCAATTGCTTCAATTGATTTAGAACAGGGGTTTGAGATAAAGGAGACAGTGCTTGAAAAACATGATAAACTAATCTTCTATTCAGATGGGCTTATTGAGAGCAAAAACAAATACGGTGAGATGTATGGCAAAAAAAGGCTTATAAAGAGAATACTTAGTATCAAAAACATCAACACAGAACTTTTGATAAGAGACCTAAGAAACTTTGTCTCAGATTTAGACGACGACATAGCCATATTGATGGTGGAAAGACTTTAAAAAACAAAAAAGGCGTGAAAAGCTATGAGATTAATTCGTTTTTTGTACAAGCTCATATTATGCCTCGCCCTGCTTATCTCTATAATTTTAACTCTCAATGTGTTTGGAGTGGAATTTATAAATCCCTATATGTTTTCTCACTATGAGTACAAAAAGACATATCCAAACATAAGATACTATGAAGATATCGTGCCAATTAAAGACGGAGTTGCCATAGTGTACAGAGGAAAGATTGGAAGACTTACAGGTGACAATCTAAGGTGGACAAACATTGCATATCAAAATCACAAAACATTTTCAGATGGCAGCATTGCAGCTGCATATGTTCAAGGTGGCAAGTACCTTCATATACTCTCTAACTTGTGGCAAAAGGATATATTGTATCCGGCGAATATTGAAAAGATAAGAATAAAAAATGGAAGTGTTTTGGTGCTTTTATCAAGCGAAAAGGAAGACTATTTAATAATGTATGATAAAAACCAAAATATTGTGTTCTCAGCAAAGTATAAGGAAAAGGTAATAGACTGTGATTTTAACAGCTCTTTTGCAATTGCAATTTTAAAACCAAGAGATTCAAATGAATTGGCACTATCTTTTGTGGACAATCGAGGAGTTTTTATGTCAAAGGTTCTGACACCAAATCTTCAGAATACAAAGCGATGTTATGCCATAGAAAATTACATACTTTTGTACAATGGAAAAAGTCTTGAAGTTTACGACTCAAAGCTTCAAAAGAGGATAAAAGTTTTCTCATTTGCTACTGCACCTGAATATGTAATAGGAAATCCAGATGTTCTTTTTGCCAAAAACAGGGTTTTAGTTTACAATAGGCTTCTCAGAAGGTTCATTTTAAAACAGATAGAAGACTTTGATTCAATCTGTGCAACAAGCGACAAGATTGTCACATCAAAAGGAAACGAAGTGAGGATTTATTCTTTGAATTTGAATAAGCTCAAGACATTGAAAGTAGGTTCTTTTGGCTTTGTAAAAGCTGTAATAAATGCAGACAAGCTATACTATATTTATAATGATAGGATAGAATATTACCAAGAAAGGTGGTAAAATTTTTAAAATGCCCAATTTAGCAGACCTGGTTGTTTTGGCAATTATCCTTATTGGTGCGTGGATTGGGTACAAAAAAGGACTTTTAAGAATGGCTTTTGACGTTGGATCATACATAATCTCATGGTTTGTGGCGGTGTGGGGATATAAATATGTAGGTAGGGCAATTGAAAGTTCTTCTGCCTTAAAAGGAGCAATAGAAAACTTTGTAAAAGACAAGGTTGTAATAAGGGATACCATTTCACCAGTTGTGCCAGAGTTTTTCAGAGGTGCTGCTATGGAGGCACACCAGGCTCTCAACAAAAGTCTTCAGGATGCTGCCACAATGGTTCTAATTAATTTTATTGCAATGATAGCTACATTCATTGCAGCAAAGGTTGTTATAGTCGCGGTCAAAAACGCGCTTGGGTTTATGAGGAAAGTGCCTGTGATTGGTACAATTGATGGCTTTGGCGGTCTTTTGGCAGGGATTGGAGTAGCTCTCATAATAATCTACATAGCATTTAGCATTATATACTTTTTCCCCAATGCACAAATTTTCAAAACAGTCCAGCACTACATCAGAACCTCAATGTTTGCTGAGTTTTTATACGAAAACAATATTCTCATAATGATGATGAGACAGTATTTAAAACTAAAAATTTAGATTTGAAACAAAAATAAAATTGCAAAGGAGAAGTAAAAAAGGATGAGAATAATTTCAGAAAGCGTAATCGAAAGCAAGGTGTATGAAGCCATAAACGAAGCTGTTTGCAAACTTCCAGAAGATGTAAAAGAGGCTTTAAAAAAGGCGTATGAAGCAGAAGAAGGTACTGCAAAGTATACATTGGAAAATCTTTTAAAAAACATCCGAATGGCAGAGCAGAAGATGCGCCCAGTTTGTCAAGATACTGGTGCTGCTGTGTTTTTTGTCGACATTGGTGAAGAGGTATTTGTTGAAGGCTCAATAAAAGATGCCATTAACAGAGCTGTAACAAGGGGATATAAGGACTTTTACTTAAGAAAATCAATGGTAAAAAGCCCAATTGAGAGGGAAAACACAGGCGATAACACACCTGCAATAATCCATTTTGACTTTGTAAAAGGAGACAGAATCACAATCTACTTTATGCCAAAAGGGTTTGGGAGCGAAAACAAAAGCGCGCTTTGCATGTTAACACCGGCTGATGGCACAGAAGGAATTGAGAACTTTGTAATAGAAACAGTGAAAAAAGCAGGATCTGACCCATGCCCGCCGATTGTTGTTGGTGTTGGGATAGGTGGAACATTTGAAAAAGCAGCACTTCTTTCAAAAAGGGCACTTTTAAGAAATATTGGTAAGCGCCATCCAAAGCCTTACATCGCAGAACTTGAGGTAAGACTTCTTGATAAGATAAATTCACTTGGGATAGGACCAGAAGGGTTTGGCGGCAGGACAACTGCACTGGATGTATTTGTAGAAGAGTGTGCAACACACATAGCAGGTCTTCCTGTTGCGGTAAATATTCTTTGCCATGTTGCAAGACATGTGAAGATTGAGATTTGATTTTTTCCACTTTTTTGTACCGTGTTTTCACAACATTTAAAAAACCTAAATAGAAGAAGCTATTTTAAGCTATCAAGAGTGTGCTGGTAAAGTTCATACACAACGTACTTTTGAGTAAACATCCGCATTTTTATTACAAGCTGCTGGTTTCCTCTTTTGTAGATGATAACTGAGCCAAGCTGGTCGGCAAACTTCCAGTTATACTTCTTTAAATAATCATTTAAAGGTGTAAGGCCTTCTGGCGCTTGTACCTTTTGTATAAGCTTGTTTTTTGCAACCGGTACAATTTCAAGTTTATAATGTTCCAGTTTGTATATTCCTTTTAAAAGAGAAATAGGGTTTCCCTCCTGAAAAATGTAAGTGAGTTTTATATTGTAGTAAAATAAAATGAATAGAAAAAGTAGAGAAAGAAAAACAAGTATTACTTTTCTTTTTGAAACTCCTCTTTTCATGATCAATCCCCTTTCTATCGGCCAAAAGTGCTATCTTGTGAATATATCAAATTGGCAAAGTTCTGAGTGTAATACACATTGTCTGTATTCAAATCCACAGCACATCCTACTGCTGCATATTCAAAATTACTTTCAATGTTTTCCCTATGCCCTTTTGAATTCAAAAGAAGATGGTTCGCAAAAAATGGAAGAAGTTTTGTACCCATTGCTATGTTCTCACCAATCTTTTTAAAAGAAATTGCTTGCTTTTGAAACCTATCTGCAGGGCTTTGGCCAAAGACATCTGTGTGGCCAAAGAAATTGTACTTTGCCATGTTTTGTGAATGAAGTCTTGCGACAATCAAGATTTTGTCGGAATACTTAAAAAGCTGTTTTTCCTCTTGACTTCTGATTGAGTTTAAGTGAAGGTAGCAAAGCCTTTCAAATGCAGAAATAAGGTGATTTATATCCTTTTGCTTTTTGAAAACATCATCATTTATAAGAAAATCATCCCAAATACCTTTTTTGACCATAAAGATTCCGTTTACAATATTTGGAGAAACAAGTTTGTCATAAAAGAAGTAAACATAATAGCTATTATTGACTAAAGCCACATCATATTCTTTTCCTAAATTCTCATCTGTAAAATTATATTTTTTCATACCTTTTAATATTTCGAAGCTTTTAAGGAATTTTAATTTGGTTCTTTTCACATCCTGCAGGCTGCTTCCAATTTTGGTATTTTCATACTCTAAAAATTGTTCAGAGTTGGTATAGTAAAATACAAGCTTATCATTTTCAAAGCCTGCAATAAAAAAGTCGGTTGGGTTTAGTGAGGCGTAAAGGTCAAAGGGGAATGGGCTTTTTAAGATTTCTGTTTTTGTATCTGAATAGACCTTATTAAAATATGCTTTTGAACAAAATAAGCTCACATTCCTCTTTGCCTGAGAATAAGAAGCAGCCTTTGCAGAATTACTTTCAGAGAACCTATTCAAGTAAATAGGGCAACTTCCAAAAACAAGTAGCCCTATAATTAGTAATATAATACCTCTAATAGCAGCTTTGTAAATTCTAATATTTTTCATCTTTTTTCTCCCGCATAATTTAAGGTAGGTTATATCAAAATTATAACACATTTTAACAATCATTTAACATAGTCAAAACAGGCTTTTAACAATTTTTGTGTAAAATCAAGTGTGGAAAAAAGAAAGAAGGAGATGACAGTGGAAAATGAGGCAGCTACGTAAATTTAAAAAAGTTTCCTTTAAAATCTCTGGTTCACTCAAGACAAGAATTACATTGTGGTTTATTATAATCTCATTAATTCCACTTTTAGTATTTTTAATCTTTTCACTGAGCCTTATTGAAAAGAATGCGCAAAAGGAATTAAATTCACGTCTTGAAGCCGCGCATAATGTAGCAATTCAAGAGATTGAGAGGTATCAAAAACTATCTCAAGACTATGCGACTTTGATTTCATCAAACAACCTGCTAAAAGAGGCA
Source organism: Caldicellulosiruptor changbaiensis (assembly GCF_003999255.1). Lineage (GTDB taxonomy): Bacteria > Bacillota > Thermoanaerobacteria > Caldicellulosiruptorales > Caldicellulosiruptoraceae > Caldicellulosiruptor > Caldicellulosiruptor changbaiensis. The sequence continues at coordinate 2,882,184 of NZ_CP034791.1, read as the reverse complement.
ATCTTGAAAAAAGACCATCTAAGACTTGTACAGGTAATTTCGCCGCTGGCAAGCCAGATGAATATTGACCAGATTGCTGTAACAGACTCAAATGGTATTTTAATCGGAAGAAGTGACATCCTCTCACGTTATGGTGATAACTGGAAAGAAAATTATTTAGTAAAGTGTGGGCTTGCAAGGCTAAGGTATACCACTATTGAAAAAAGCGGAGATGACATTTATATAAAGTCTGTATCAGATGTGGTCACAGAGATGAGTGCAAACAACATGAGGGTAATTGGCGCAGTAATTGTTGGGTACAAACTTGACAAGAGGTTTGTTGAAAACCTCTCAAGACTTACCAAGATGAATGTCATTTTGTATCCTGCAAATTCGCCTAATAAATATATTTCACAATCAAACTCTCAAAAACTGGGGGCTATTATAGAAAAAGAGACCTTGCAGAAAGCAATGTCAGGTGAGTATGAGTACTTGATTGGCAAAACAGGTACAAAAAATGACAGTTATAGTTTTGTATTGATCCCTGTGAGAAAAGCTAATAACACAATGCCTGTAGCAGCTCTTGCAATACTTACAAACAACCTTCTTGTTTCGAACTTTGTTACATCTTCCATCAGGTTTTCAATACTCTTGTTTGGGCTTACATTAGTTTTGGTCATCATCATCAGTATGTTCATTGCAAACAGGATCACAAGGCCAATAAATAAACTTGTTGACAGTGCAAGAAAAGTTGCATCTGGTAAGTTTGATATACAGGTAGAAGACAGCATTGTGAGTAGCGACGAGATAGGACTTTTGGCAAGAGAATTTTCAAAGATGGTAAAGAGTATCCATACCTTTGTCACAAATATTGACCAGACAGTTAGCACCACGCAAAGTTATATTGACAGGCTAAATAGCATTGCAACAGATTCTGCGAAGACAAATGAGATCACAGCCACTCAGATAAAGGAAATTATAGAGCTGGCTGAAAAGCAAAAAAAGGCGTTTGAAGAGGTAAGCAGCTATATAACTGAGATTGAGCAACAGGTACAAAATACATTCAAAGTGTTTAGGACAATTGAAGAGGGGATAACAAGTGTGGTTGATACAACGTACAAAGAAGAAGAGTCTATCCAAAACCTCATAAAATACATGTACACAGTGAACGAGACCATAAACCAGGTTGCTTCAGATCTGTCTGAAGCTATGCAGAATTATAAATCAATTGTCAGTGCAAGTGAGTACATTTCAAAGCTTGCAGAACAGATAAAGATAATTTCACTAAATGTCTCGATAGAAGCGGCAAAACGCGATGTGCCAAGTTTTGGAGTCATAGCTTCAGAAATTTCAAGGCTTTCACAAACAGCAGATTCATTTGCAAAACGGATTTCTGAGTCAATAGAAAAATCGCTTTTGACATTCAACAAAACAAACAAGAGGCTTGAAGAGAGTATGAAGGTTGTAAAAGCAGGAGTGGAAGTTGCCAAAAAATCTACTGTTTCGCTTAGCAAAATCAAGGAGACAAACACAGCCATGAAAGAGAGAATATCAAAGATATCATCTGAAATTTCAAACCAGCAAGAAAAAATCTTGAATATAAACAATACCTTAAAATTGCAAACTCAAACTACTTTGCAGTACTTTAAAACTCTTTCATCAATTAAAGATGTCTTCCAAAAACAGATTCGTTCTGTTGACAAGCTGATTGAGCAGTTCAAGGATGTGCACGAAGGAGTTGTAAAACTTGCAGCGATTTCTATAAAGGCAGGTGAGGATACATAACATACATCTTTTATTAAGATGGGTTAGTGATAGTTGAACATGAGGCTTTTCAGGTGTTTTTTTTAATATTCTAAATTTTGGGTACGTATGTGAGGAAATTATTTCAGCATTTGTAAAAAGCTAACAGAGAAAAAGAGGCTACTTTCCACGAAAGAAAGGAAAGCAGCCTTTTTAAAGAAAATTTAAAAAAGTTTGCTGAATAGGCTTTTCTTCCTCAATACGTTTTTTTGCAATCTCAAAGTATACTGGATCAATTTCAATTCCAATAAAGTTTCGTTTAAGCAATTTAGCTACAACGCCAGTTGTTCCAGAGCCCATAAAAGGATCTAAGACGACATCTCCTTCTTTACTGCCTATTAGAATAATCCTTTCTAACAATGCTTCAGGTTTTTCAGTAGGATGAGGAGTCTTATGCCTTTGAGCAGGAATTTCCCATAAGTTTCTCATCTGTTTGCCTCCATTAAGCTTCCGTGCCATCTCATAGTCAAAATAATATTTTTTATTTTTGCTTGCAACCCAGATCAATTCAGTAGATGGAACAAATCTATTTCTTGATAGTAAAGGAGTTGCATTAGGCTTAAACCATATAATGTCATTGATAATCCAGAGACCCAACTGCTTCAGAATAGTTCCAATTATAGGATGATTATGCAATGTTCCAGAAATCCAAATAGTTCCAGTTTCTTTAAGTACTCTGACACATTGCTCGATCCACCTTAGATTAAACTCAAATATATCATCTATTTTATCCCATTCGCCTTTATAACATTTTACTGGTTTACCGGCTCTCGTGGTTAGAGCATTTTCTGAAGACAAATTGTAAGGAGGATCAGCAAAAATCAGATCAATACTATTGTCTTCTATTTTTCTCAGAATATTCAAACAATCATCATTAAATAAAAGAATTTTGCACATTTTTTCTTCTCTCCTCTTCAATTCTCTTTTTAGCAATTTCAATGTAGGTTTCGTTTATTTCAATTCCAATCCATTTTCTATTCATACGCTCAGCAACAACACCAGTTGTTCCTGTTCCAAAAAAAGGATCTAATACTATATCTCCTTCATCACTTGAAGCAGTAATTATTATTTCCAACAATTTTTCAGGTTTTTGATTTGGATGTGCGGCTCTGCCATTGTCTAACTTAATTCTTTCTTTTCCTTGAACAAGAGGCATTTCAAAGAAATCAAAAAAGTCATCCATTTGCTTAACAGAGCCATCTTTTGTTTTTCTTGGATTAAGCATTTTAATTTCATTATAGTTAAATTTCCATCCAGGGCCTTTAACAAACCAACAAACAAATTCTGTTGTGTGTTTAAATGTACGTTTAGTAATATTTGGCATAGCATTTGTCTTGACCCATGTCAATATATTGTTTAATTTAAAGCCTATCTTTTTTGCTAAAAATATAACTTCTCCAATGTTATGGTAAGTACAAGAAATATACAAACTACCATTACTTTTCAAGACAGAATATGAGGCTAAAAGCCAATTATAAGTGAATTCACAGTATTTGTCATAATCCCAGCTGTCCCATTCTTCATTCATTTTATAAAACGGACCACCAGTCTTGTTATTTTTTAGTATAAGATCTCTGCCTGACAAATTGTAAGGTGGGTCAGCATAAATTAAATCTATGCTTTCCGATGGAATATGTTCTTTCATAATCGTTACACAATCACCATGTAAAATTGTATTGTAAATCAAATTTAGGTCACCTTCCTAAAATAGACTATAAAGCTTATTGTCAATTAAACTACATATCATTGAGTGATCATCTAAATTTTCCATTTCGTGAAATATGTTATTACAAAGGGTCAAAATTAAATTTGAATTTAAACCATTGAACTTATCAAAATAACTTTGAAGTACTTTTGTGAATATAGTAAACTGTTCAAAATTTAAAGGGAGAATTTTGATCTTCTTACTCTTAAATCCGTGCTTTAAAGCAATGAAAAAATTATAATAGGTATTATCATGTATTTTTGGAGCAACAAAAATATTTACAAAATGAGTATAATTGGGGTGTTGATTTATAAATTTTTCTACGTGGTCTAATACAGGATATCCTTCTTGAATCCATTGATATTGAGTTTTGTTTAGTGTTACTTCACAAATCCCAGCAAATTCCTTGAAGAAAAATTCAATATCAGGTTTTTTAGCTGGTGCAAAGTTTATAAAATTTCCTTCATCATCTTTAATAGCATTTGATTCAATTTTTTCTGCACTATCAATAATTAACAATAGCTCGAATATTATTTGTTCTAAATCGGCTGGTTCTAATTCCTTCCAATATTCTTTATTCCTTAGTATTTTAATATGTTCGTCTAATTTGGCAAAGTTATATTTTAAGATATGAGCCTTTTTAGCTTCGTTAATTTTGGATTTTATCTTCCTCAGTTCATTGATATGGTTTTTCAATTCTTCTTCAGATAACTCAAATAAGTTTTTGCCTAAAACCATTTTAGAGTATTCATTTATTGCAATTTTACTGCTTTCTATTTGTTGTGAAATATCTTTCCGGATACTTTCTGCCATTTCAATAAGTTTATTCTTATTTTTTTCCCACGGCAATTCAGGCTTTTTGATATCACTCATATATTCGACGTAGTCATCTAAATTAGAAAAGCTTATTGCTTTTCCTTCGAACATATTTAGTAATTCTTCAATTTCTTTTTTTCTATCTTGTGAAAGTTTTACATTGGCAACTTGTCCAAATTCACTTTTTTTAGCGGTAAAATATTTTGTAAGAAGAAAGAATCGTAAAATGTTGTCTCCATAATCAAACAAATTGTTGATTTTGGTCTCAATATTTTTAGCTGAACCAAAAAACTTAGAGATGAATTGTGCTTCAAAATCTCTCTTATTTTTTGATCTTCTATAATCAAGTAACTGATTGATTTGATTTTCTATTTCTTTATAGTTAATGAGGGTTGGAATAAATAAACAAAATTCTCTTTTTGAAATTTCATCTATTTGTACTTGTTTTTCTAACAAATAGAAAAACTTTAAAGTTACTATAAAAGGAATGATATCAAAGCCATCTCTGCTTTTAAAATCGTTACTAAAAGGATTTGGGTACTGTAATTTAAGAAGACTTTTGAAAAGTATCTCGGAGATATCATTATTTTCATCTAAAAATTTTCTTCCCAACTCAGTTATTCTAATCTTGCCTAAGCTTTTTTTGGCAATTGCAAATCCTAATTTGTTCAAGGGATTTACAGACTGACGACCACGCATAGAAGGATCTTCATAATTTTGTAAATCAAAAATCTTCTTAGCTTTTTTGTAATCTATTTTTTTAATTGCAGGATTGTCAAACTCACGTTTTATGTCTTCAGGTAAATTCATAGGTCTGTAGAGTTTGTATTGTATTAATCGTATCTGATATTGAATTTGAACATTCTCATCAAAATTCATTCCTTCAAACTCAGATAACACTTGCAAAAATCCTCTTAATCTTTCGGGGTTTCTAACTGTGGTGGAAATAGACCAAGGCTTTCGCATTTTTATCTCTTCTCCTAACCGTTGTGGCTGGATCTATCACTAAGGAAGACGTTCTTTAAGTTATATCATACTATAAAAAATTGTATGTTTGCAATCCCAAATACAGTTTTAAGTTAATGTCAAAAACCTATTATCTGGCTTCAAAATAATTTCACTGTTGGTCAAGTCCAAATTTTTGTGTAAAATCCCCCTCTGATTAGAATATAAGCTTTTTGGTTTTTTGTAAATTATAGTTTACCAGTTTTTTACTGCAAGCCACAAAAATATCTTTAACACCCGAAAATAAAGCTGACTAGAGTGTTTAAATTTCTTTTTCTTTGTGATATTATTAATTGTGAGTTTTAGCTTTAAATATCCTAATATATGCGTTTTTCTTCCATAGTTTAATATCATACCATGGTTGAAAGGGTATTGTCTTCAATATCTTCTTATTTTATTTTGATGAAGATTTAATTCTTTAGACTTCATTTTAAATAAGAATGAGATAAAATTCAAACTATTCTTTAATTTTACAAGCTCGGCTATTTTTCTTATAATGATTGTTTTATAATTAAAGTTTATAATTAAAGATAGTATTATAAAGAATTAGGTTTTTTATTTTGATGAAAATGAGGACGGAGGTATGAATGAGATCTTATTCTCCTTTACGATATCCAGGTGGGAAAAGTTTTTTATATCGCTTTGTTGCTGAAATAATTGATTTTAATTCATTAAATAACTATAGTTATGTTGAAGCGTATGCGGGCGGTGCCGGTTTAGCATTAGCATTGTTATTCAATAAGAAAGTAGATATGATAATCTTAAATGATATTGATCCGTCCATATATGCTTTGTGGTTTAGTATTTTGAATTATCCAGAAGAATTATGTAAAATGATAGAAAATACGCCGATAACGATTGAAACTTATAAAGAAATAAAAAGGAAATTTAAAGAACCAACTGATGTGCTAGAATTAGGTTTTTCTACGCTTTTTTTAAATAGAACAAATCGCTCAGGTATACTAAACGCTGGACCGATAGGTGGATATCTTCAAACCGGAAAATACAAAATTGATTGCCGTTTTAACAAAGAACGAATTATTAAGATTATTAAGAACATATCTGCAATGAGGGATAAAATAGAAATATATAATTTAGATGCTGTTGATTTTTTGAATAAAATTATAAATAGGAAAGAAAAAATTTTTGTTTTTTTAGATCCACCATATTATCAGAAAGGTAGCGAACTTTATACTAATTTTTACAAAAAAGAAGATCATGCTTATTTAGCCCAATTTATTTTATCCAATATGGTAAATATTCCTTGGTTAATGACGTATGATTTGGCAACTGAGGTTATGGAGTTTTATTCTGAAAGAATACCTTATTTACTCATCGATGTAATTTATACTGCGGGAACTATTAAGAGGAAAAAAGAAATAATGTTTTACAACAAAATAATAGTCCCTTCTAGAATTGAAGGGACGGAAAATATTATTTTTTAAATCATTGTTGTTGGATATAATTTTTGGTAAATATTTCTAAGATTTTAATACCAGGATTAAGGCTTATAGAGGCAAATTTATGTGCTAAAGCAATTGGTAAAACCGCATCTTCGTAAAGGTCAATACTAATTCTATTGAGTAAATCTAATACAATTGGTAATGTAACATAAGCTTTATGGTTAAAGATATATTCTTTAAAAGCTAAGTCTGTTTTTTCTGGTACTGGATATGGAAGTGAAATAACATATTTTTTACCCTTGTCCGAGTAAAAAAGAAAATCTTGTCCATAAAGAACTTCTATTCCAAAATATTTATTTTGTTTTGGGCGCCTTTGAATATATTTAAAGCGATACTCATCATTTACAAGCATAAAAGAATTATAAGGAATATTAATACCCTGTTGTTTCAGTCTTTCTTCTAAAATAGTAAAATGGTCTTTTAGTCTTCCACTTTTGATTACACCGAAATATATAAATCCTTTGTCTCTAAGCTGATGTAAATATCGAAGTATATATGCATGAAGTTTAGCAGGCTGACCATAAATTGCAAGAGGACCATCTATTATAAAAGCAATATTTTCTAGTAGATTATTTAAGAACTGATTATTCATTATTGTTTGTAAAAGATTTAAAACAATCAGATGTTCACTTGCTTGTGAAAATCTAGAAAGAATAGACCCAGTTCCTAGTTCCTCATCTACTGCTTCATGAAGACGAAGCCAATCAGAAAGATATATTCTTTCACCGCACCTCGGACAATTGTCAATATAGTCATTTGAATTTTTCAAATCCCAATCAATATTTGTATGGCAGTCAGGATTTGGACACAAAAAAGAAATTTTATCATCTTTTGATTTTAAGATATCTTTTAGTGTATCAAGTAACGATAAGTTATTAAAAGGTTTTTGAGAGAAAAACTCAAAAATAGACAATCTTATGGATTGAATTGTACTAAGGTCTTCTTTCAATATAACGTTATGACCCGGAGTTACGAAAGTAAGTAAAGAAGAATTAAACATATCATTAAATTTTTGAGGATCAATAAATTCACTTTTACTAAGAGAATATTTCTTTTCAAGATCAACAATAGAAACGCTAAAGTTAACGATACCCACTGTAGCAGAAGGAATGTTGTTATTTAAGGGAACCTCTACATAGGAACTGTCTACTGTAAAAACAAATTTGATTTTTTGTGATGCTTCCTTTGTTTCTATTTGTTGAAACAACTTAATTATATCGTTTGTCTGAAGTGCAGGAATTTCATATGATATTTTGAATTCCTTAAGTTTTTCTATTACTTTTGGATTTTTAATAATACGTTCATGGGAAATTTTGTTTGAAAATTCATTTATATATGGCATAATTGCTCGCAGGAGTTCAATATTAACCTCCTGCTCCCTCCCTTCCACTTTGGGTAACAGATGGTTGATAAAGATTGATTTGTACTGGACAAACAAAATTAGATGAAAAAGTTTTTACTCTTGCAAATCCTTTATCTTTCGCTACCATAATAGATTCCTTAAAATCTGCAAAATCATAATAACGTATCACTGTCTTTATTTCATCTTCATTGTTTAAATGTGTAACAAACCAATTTTCAGTATTGGCCAAAATATTTCTACTAATGGTTGATGGTTCTTGCGTTGAATAAACCAAACCTATGTTGTATTTTGCACCTTCTTTAGCTATTCGAGGCCAGATTTCAGTAGGCTCCATATCTTTCCCTATAAGGTTATGAGCTTCTTCAATATATAGAATTACATATGGTGGTTCTTTAGCTTCGGTAAACAATTTTTGATTTTCAGAGAATATAAGAGTAGCTATTTTTGTACTTAGAAGTTTTCTTACCTCTTCACTGCCATATACCATATCAATTAGTATAGTTTCTCCGTTTTTTATCTTTTTTAGAATTTCATCAAAATAGGTATCAGCACCAGCTAAGTGGAATCTTTCTAAGTGTATCCTTCGCAAGTGTCCATAACCTGCTATTGGTCTTCCTTGGGAGTTTTTCTTTACTGCAAAATTAAGTAATGTTTCGAAATCTTCTCGGTACAATTTATTCCGTGATGATGTTACTACTGTATCTCTTCGTTCGTGAATTTCATTTAAGATCATCTCGAATTCTTCAATTGTAAATGTTGTTTTTTTACGAAGACTCTCTTCTATTCCTTCAAGTTGGTTTAAAATGAAATCACCAAATGGGTTGGGAATTGTAACATTGATTCCCAGTACTTTAGCCAATATATATTTATAAAGAGCTTTAATTCTATTAGCCCTATTTACTCCGGCATAATCATTAGAATCGACGTTACAATAAGCATACATGTCAATACCTAAAAATGCTTCTAAGTCGGTAGATGCACTTAGGCCTTGACTCCTTAGTAGTGACACAACTAATTCATGAGTTACTCCTAAGTCTTTAAATAAGTCAAACTGTAAACTCCTTATTGAATTATTGTTTGTATTTATATTGGGATTAAAAGTAAGAATAAAACAATCATCAATATCAGTAGAAATAGCTCCTTTATCTTGAGGGTTAATGTATATATACTCACCATTTACATCAAATATAACTTGAGCTACCTTCTTACCGTGTTTTTGGGCCGCTTCTTTAATTGATTTAATTAAGATTTTAACTGTATTAGATTTTCCTGTTCGCGTCATACCAAAAAGTGCCGTTCTGCGAGCTAAAAAATCATTTGGATTTATATAAACTTGGGCTGATTTTCCTTCTTTCTTTTGTAACCGTTGTGTTGACGTATAACGGACATAACCAAAAGGAACAAGTTCACTCAAGTTAATGCTATTTTCGGCAGATAATTCTTGCATCTTTTTTCGAGTTTCAAAGTTTACTATGTTTTCTAAGCCTTCAGTAGAAGGTTTATACACATAGAGAATTTTGGCCCCATAATAATTTTCGAGATCTGATCCGAAAGTAAGATTTCCATATTCATCAAAATAAAACGTACCAAGAACGCGACATTTGAGACCAGCATACTGTATTTCATTTCGTGACAATTCATCAAAAATAACCCCGTCATATAATTCTTTAGTTTCTAAACTCTTAAACTTATCAATTTTTGTTGCTAACCATATATCTTTACTGGGAAGTTCATATTCTTCTGTAACACGCAGGAGAATTATTTCTGGTTCTTCATTAGAGTTTACATTTACTTTTAGTTGATGGTAAGAAAAGTTATCAAAAATTGGTTTTAACCAATTAGGAGACGCTGCAAAGAGAAAACTATTATGAGGTATTCCATTTGCACGTTCTTTCCATGCATCATTGGTAAGTACTGTTAAAGTAGAGTAAGTTACATCAACTGCAAAACCCACAAAGCGAGCATTTTGAACAATACTTTCAATCTCTTGAACAATTATTGATTTTTCACTCATCTGTTGAATGATATTTGAAAGACTATTTTCCAAACCGAAAGCCCCCTTTTTAATTAAATTTCAAAATACCCAAATTGTTTATAAAAATTATATTACTTTTCCTTGAATTGGTCAATAAAACAAAAAGCAAGTTTATTTTCCTTGACCTCTCAAAACAAGGCCCACCTTGTTTGATTTTTTGTCAATCACAACATAGCCGAATTTAGGGAACTTCAATAGTGACATGTATATCATAAAATCTGTTGAATTTCTTGCGTAACTGGGCATAAACCTAAACTTGTAGCTTTCGCTATCAACAAACGAATAATTAGAGTTTTTGGCTGAAAATTTCAAAACAAAACTGCCTTTTGTATCTATAAGCCCTACATAATCCTTTGTAGAAGCAGTAGCTAACTTAGCAAAAAATGTACCTGCAAGACTAAATTGAGGTTTTATGACAAGCTTTCCAGAAGAATTTATATATCCCCACAAGCCTGACCTATTTACCGCTGCATATCCTTCAGAAAAGTTTTCGACTTTGTCAAACTGGGGTTTTATAACTACTTTAAAATTTTTATCCATAAATCCCCACTTGCCATTTTGTTTAAAAGCTAAAAATCCTTCGCTGAACTCTTTTATATCATCAAGCTGAGGCTTTACAACAAATCTTTCGTTTATATCAACAACTCCCCACTTTTTGTCTTTGCAAACGGCAATGAAATTGTTCACGCCCAGATATTTTACATTTTCATAAGTTCCTTTGCTTTTTGTCAGTTTATAACCTTTGGTGAGTATGAGCTTATAATTGTTGCCAAGTTTTTCATAAGAAATGTATTCTGACACTGGTATTTTTGCCTCCTGGTTGTTTGAAGATGGTGCTGAGACAGATTTATTTAGCATAGCCTGCAGAGCTTCTGCAAACTTACTGTCTGCTAAAACCTCTTCAAAAGAGCTAAAGCTTAGATCTACAAATACATTTCCGTTTGTATCAACAGCGCCACACTTTCCATCTTTTGAAACAAGAATGTATTCTAAATAAGAGTCTGGCCAAGTTCCATCTTTCAAATCAAGAGCATAAAGACAAAACTCTTTGTTGTTTTCATTTGGCAAGGTACACTTTATATGGGGATTAGAGTATTTTCCATTTGGGTTGTAAGAGAGCACAACAACAAAGTACATTTTGTCAAACTGAGGGGTGATATAAACTTTTTTATCCAGATTTAAAAAACCGTATTTGCCATCTTTTTTGCAAACATATAAACTTAGCCAAGGGTTTAAAACTTCAAAAGAGTCTAACTCTGGTTTTGCGAGAATTTTAAGATTTGAATCCACAAACCCTGCTCTGCCATTTTGCCAGACAACAAATATATCTTTGTAGAGCTTATCCTCAATTCCCATTATTGCACGACCGTCATAAACTACAGGTTCAATTTTGTCAAACTGAGGCTTTAAAAGGACTTGACCAAAAGAGTTCATAATTCCCCATTTTCCACCCTGAAGATAAGAAATCCAGCCATTTTCCCAGAACATAACATTTTCAAACTGCGGCTTTATATACACAATCTTTTGAGAAGAGGCTTGCTGAGAGTATGCCGAGGTCAAAGTGCCAATGAGCCAAACAACTGCCAGCAGGAAGCAAACAAATCTTTTAATTCTTCTCACTAAAATCTCCTCCCATTCCACAATTTTTCTTGCCAAGTTTTTTTCGCTTGACATTCAAATCTACCTAAATCAAAACTATTGAAACAAAAAATAACTCTAAGGATATTATAAGCAATTTTTCAAATACATTCAACCAAAGAGTAAAAAGTACATAGTTAATTTTTAGCATAAGATTTAGTACACTAAAATAGTGGGTATATATATCCTTGTAGCCAGAAAATATAATATAGAAAGGAGAAGTGAAAAGTTGAAAAAGGGCATAAAGATCTTTTTAATTGCTTTGCTTTTGGTTGCAGTGCTTGTTGTATACACCTTTTCGACATATAATAGCCTTGTGCGCATGAGAGAAAACGTTAATAGCAAATGGAGCCAGGTTGAAAATCAGCTGCAAAGAAGAGCAGACTTAATTCCTAACTTAGTCAATACAGTCAAAGGCTATGCAAAGCACGAAAAAGAGATTTTTGAAACTCTTGCTCAGGCAAGGTCAAAGCTATTAAATTCCTCAACAGTAGAAGATAAAGCAAAAGCAAACGATGAGCTTTCGTCGGCAATTTCAAGGCTTTTAGTGATAGTTGAAAACTACCCAAATCTCAAGGCCGACAGGACATTTGTGCAGCTTATGGATGAGCTATCTGGTACAGAAAACAGAATTGCCGTGGCAAGAAAGGATTACAATGAGGCAGTAAAACAGTACAACATGAAAATAAAGGTATTTCCAAACGTATTTATTGCAAGGATGTTTGGGTTTGAAGAAAAGAGGTATTTTGAGGCATCAAGCCAAGCAAAGAGCGTGCCTTCGGTTGACTTTTCGAAATAAAAGGAGAAGATAAAAGATGAAGACAAAGCCAGGTTCGCTTTTTATGATACTTGCAATGGCAGTTGCAATTGCGGTTTTAAGTTTTTTATTTGCGTCTTTTGTTCTTGCTAAAACGCAGATTCCCAAAAAACCTGTTGAAAATGTCTACATTTTTGACTATGCGAACTTGATTGATAGCTCTGATGAAGAAGAGATGAGGACTTTGGCAAAGGAAATAGAGGACAAATCAAAGGCAGAGATAGTGGTTGTTACAGTAGAAACTCTTGGCAGCTACACAATAGAAGAGTATGCAAATGAACTTTTCAACAGCTGGGGGATTGGCGACAAAGAGATTAACAATGGGGTATTGATTTTGGTAAACAAGGAGAATTTGCTATCTGGCAAGAGAGGAAGAATAAGAATAGAAGTTGGGTATGGATTGGAAGGTACAATTCCGGATGGCAAGGCGGGAAGGATACTTGATGAGTATGCTATACCTGCATTTGAGAACAAAGAGTATTCAAAGGGGATAAAGGATACATTTTTAGCAGTTGCGAGCGAGGTTGCAAATGAATATGGGCTAAAAGTAAATAGGCTTTCAGGGCATAGTACTTCTGAAGATTTTACCCAAAATGACAGCTCTTCTACAACGGTCCATGTAGGGGATGAAGATAAGGATATATCTGGGCTTGGTATTTTTGTTGTTGTATTTCTGATAATAATCTTTTCACTTATAAACAGAAGACGAAGAAGAACATACTGGTGGGGACAAGACCCTTGGGATAAAGACCATCACCACTTTGGTGGATTTGGTGGATTTGGTGGCGGTGGTGGATCTTCTGGTGGCGGAGGCTTTGGCGGATTTGGCGGAGGCTCTTCTGGCGGTGGCGGTGCAAGCAGGTAAAAAGCCTGCTTGCGGCATAAAACCTTTTTAGGATTAAAAACGCAAATTATCAGTTTACTTGTTTTCTGGTTTCTTCTTTTAACAATCTCATTTCTTCTTTAACTTTCTCAGCTTCTTTACGGATAAATTCTATGAACTCTTCGTCTGACATATTTTTAGTTTCTTCGTATATTTGCTCTCTTATTTTATGCAGCTCTGCCATTGCACTTGTTTCAAACATCTTTCTTATCACTCCTTTTCTTCTAACATCATTTGAGGTGATACCAGCTGAATTTCTTTATAACCTACTAATTTATTGACTCCATTTATTCCTTGAATTGTCTTGAGTTTAACTATATGCTTAAAATTCCATGATACCAATGCGTCGCATTGAGAAACAGTGGCTGCTGCAATATGAATTGCATCATCAATATACTTTAAAGGAATAATGCCATTTTTTATATATTCTTTAGCAAGTTCTCTAATTTCTTTTGAAATTTCAATGGTATTATATTCAATTTCAGCTAAAAATCTTAATAAAATGCTTCTTTTAGGTTCAGAACATCTTCTTAACTCAGCAAAAACAATATCAGAAACAACAATTTCGTACTTTCCTTTTTTAACTTCTTTCCAGAATTCTTTTGTTATCTGCATATACTCAGGATTATCTTGCTGGTCTAAATGGCTGATAACTGATGTGTCAAGGTACACTCTCAACTTTTTCAAAATTTTAGACTTCTCCTTCCCTTTGTTACTTTCCTTCAATTAAATTATAACACAAAGAACTCTATTTATTCTTCAGAAATTTTGTAGCTTTTACTTTTACCTCAGTCAATATATCTTGACATTAAAAAGGAAATAGGTAAAATGCTTTAAGGATGTTGGGGTTTAAAGAAAAGAGTATTTTGAAATGCGAAAAGCAAGGCTCAAAAGGTGCTTTTGTAGATTTTTCGAATTAAAAGAGGGGAAATAGAAGATGAGAAAAGCAAGAGGTATAAAATTAATTGCTGTTTTTCTTGTGGCAGCAGTTGTAAACGTTGTGTTTGGCTTTTGTGTTTTGGCAAAAGCTCAAATTCTTAAAAAGCCAGCAGAAAATAGTTATGTCTTTGACTATGCTAATTTGATAGACAGCTCTGATGAAGAAGAGATGAGGGCTTTGGCAAAGGAAATAGAGGACAAATCAAAGGCAGAGATAGTGGTTGTTACAGTAGAAACTCTTGGCAGCTATACAATAGAGGAGTATGCAAATGAGCTTTTCAGAAGCTGGGAGATTGGCGACAAGGAACTTAACAATGGAGTTTTGATTCTTGTCAACAAGGAGAATTTGCTTTTAGGCAAAAAAGGAAGAATAAGAATAGAAGTTGGGTATGGATTGGAAGGTGCGATAACAGATGGCAAGGCAGGCAGGATACTTGATGAATATGCTATACCTGCATTTGAGAGAAACGAGTATTCGAAAGGGATAAGGGATACATTTTTGGCAGTTGCGAGCGAGGTTGCAAATGAATATGGGCTTAAGATAGATGGGCTTTCAGGGTATGGTGCTTCGGAAGATGTTAATGAAAATGAGGTTACTTCTGATGGTAATGCAGAAAATGTTGTAGATGTACCATTTGGATTAGGAATTGGTGCTGGATTAATAGTAGGATTTGGTTTGTTTTTCTTCATTATTTTTTTGATGGTAATAGTTATTTTATATAATCAACCATATGCTGGTAAAAAGTATGAATGGACATGGAAAAATGGAAAGTGGGAGAAAAAAGTTTATGTATATCGCTACGATGATTTATGGAAAAACAACAGAAGCTTTTTTGATGATTCTGATGATTCTGACAGCTTTGGAAGTGGTGGAGGCTTTGGCGGATTTGGCGGAGGATCCTCTGGCGGTGGCGGTGCAAGCAGGTAAAAAGCCTGCTTTTTTTGTTTTTATTTTGATTCTTCAATATGATAAAATTGAAAGGTGTACAGAAAATTTTAGAATTATCAAAACTTAAAAAAGCACAGGAGCTGAGAACGTTGGTACAGGAATTAGCAAAAAAAATATATGCCTCAATAACAGATTACATGATAAGAAGACTCGCTTCAAATGATAATGTTTATATTCGAGGAATACAGCTTTACAATCACGGAAGAGTAAAGAATCCAAAATTTAATCCAGAGCTTATGATAGCTGAAGCAAAGGTAGAAGGTGATACAGATCCATATAATGTCATCCTTGATCTTGACGTTGATACTGAGGGAGAAGAGAATAATTTAAAAGCAAGCATTTATAAAGTTGGATTTTGGTGTGAATGCAAAGCAGCTCAGACCTACAAAGGACTTTGCAAACATTCGGTTGCTCTTTTAAAAGCTCTTTCTAAAGGTGAGGTTGAAGTTGTAGATTATCCAACACCTATTTTTTTGGAATTGAAAAAGAAGTTTGAAGAGGAAGAGAGGCAAAGAAGAAGGACAGAGTTTAAAAAAAGACTTGAAAAGATAAAAAGTACTTATGCACATGCAATGACAAGACTTATATCAGAAATAGATATAAAACCGAATGTATATTTAAAGAAGATAATAGAGTCAGTATCTGTTGATGCCTTAAATATGAGGTTTAAGATATACTCTGAAGATATAGGGAAGGAATATTTTATCAAAGATATAGGTGATTTTTCAGAAGCCTATATTAATAAAATTGAATATCAATTTGGGAAAAAGTTTGTATATAATCCATTTATACATGTATTTCCGGAAGAAGACAAAAAACTTTTAGAGTTTATTTACAAACTTAAGAATATAAAGCCAGTTATTTTCTCAGCCCAATATCTTAGTATTCCCTATGCCTTGTGGGAAGACTTTTTCAATCTTATAAACAGACAAGAAATCTTTGCAGCTTACGGCGAAGGAAATGAATATAAGAAGATAAAGGTAGATATTACCAAACCAGTAGATATTGATATTTGAGGTTGTTGAATAAAAGAAATAACCATATAGAGTAAACATAGTAACAAAAGAAAAAAGCCCCCTTGTGTTATAATTTTAATTTAAGAGAAAACCACAACAAAACACAAGGGGGAAAAAGATGACTAAGAATATTAAAGCACAAAATAAGAAATTTTTAAAGCTGCTTTTTGTAATAAAAAAGGTTACTGAAGTTTTATCGAGGAAGATAAAGCAAAATAGAAGGGGACGACCGAGGAAATTTAATCTGTTTCAGATAATAGCTTGTTTGGTTTATAAAGTTAAAAAGGGGATAAAGAGTTTCAGAGAATTAGAATATCGAATAAATCAAGACACAGAGTTTAAGCAAGTAGTAGGTATAGAAGAAAGTCCGGACTATTCATATTTTGCAAAGTTGTCAAGAAAAATAGAAAAAGAATACATGCAAGATATAAAAGACATATTAATAGCTAAGATAGAACCTGATATGAGTATAGCGATAGTAGACTCTACGCCGCTGAGAAGTGCCAAAAATGATTCAGAAGCAAAAATAGGTATACATATTACAATAGGATTTTTCAGGGGATACAAATTACATCTTTTGTGTACAGGTAAAGAAGAAGTAATACCACTTTTCTGGATTTTAACAGGGGCAAATGAACATGACTCAAGACAAGAAGAGCTTTTGTATAGGGCATGGGGCTTTGGCTGTGAGATTGTATTAGCAGATGCGGGATACGATTGTAGCAGATGGTTTAATATAGCAAATGAGCTTAAAGTTAAATTTGTTGCTGGGATAAACAAAAGAAACATGAAAAATAAAAACAATGTTAGCAATAGTTTTAGAAGCAAGAACATAAGATTTTTAGAAACTGAAGAGGGTAAAAAGCTATACAAGCAGAGAACAAAGATTGAAAGACTATTTAGCAAATTAAAAGGTGAATATAATCTTGAGAATGTGAGGCTCAAGGGATTTAGAAATTATAAAAGGTATATTGATTGGATACTAATTACTTTTCTATTTGAGCAACTTCTTAGAAAGTTAGAAGGTAAGAAGTTTTCTTTCGCTTATGAATGGAATCAATAACTTTTGTTTATTTTATGTATTGTTGGTAATATTTTTTATTCAACAACCTATAAGAAGATAAAGGTAGATATTACCAAACCAGTAGATATTGATATTTTTGTGGATATGAATGAAGAAGAAGCCAACATAAAATCTGAGTTTTTAAAAGAAGCAGATGTGCTTGACTGGAAACAAAGAGCAAGGTTTGTAATATACAAAGATACTCTGACTGTGCTAAAAGAACCGCAGAATTTCATAATTTATCCTCTTTTTTACTACAATTGTGTTGAATTTGCAGCAGATGAAATGCAGGGAGAGATAAAATTAAATAAAGAAGATTTAAAAGAATTTATAGAAATTGTTTATCCTGTTGCTAAAGAGTATTGCAGATTTGAAATGTCACAAAAAGTAAAAGAGTTTTTAGAATTAAAGGATGAAGAGCTGAAATTAAAGGTTTTATTTGATACTTACAAAAAAGGCATTTGTGCGCAGATAAAATATACAGATGGGTCAACTGATTTGGATATTGAAAAAGCAGGATTAAAGAGAGATTTAGTAAAAGAGCTTAAAATTGCATATATATTTACAGCCTATGGATTTGAAAGAAATCAAAAGAAGCAATATATTTTAGAGGATGAAGAAAAGATTTTTAATTTTGTCACAAATGGACTTTCAACTCTGATGAATATTGCAGATGTGTACTATTCAGAAACTTTTAAAAGTTTCAAAATAAAGAAAAAGACAAAGTTCAATGTAAAGGTGAGCTTAAATCATGCATCGATAGAATTCTGGCTTTCTGCTGAGGATATTCCACAGGATGAAGTGCCAGACGTTCTGGCTTCTTTAGAAGAGAAAAAGAAATATCACAGGCTGAAAGATGGTACAATCCTACTTTTAGATGATCCAGAGCTTGAAAAGATTCAAAATATAGTAAAAGATCTTGATATTCTTAAGAAAGACCTCAAAAAAGGAAAGGCTGTTTTTAGCAAGTTTCATGCAATTTATTTATCTGAGGTGCTTGAGAAGTCAAATATTGGTGTTTCAAGAGATGATGCTTTTGATATTTACGTTCAGAGGATGAAGAATGTAGAAGATACTTCAGTTGAAATTCCCAAGCATATCAGCAAACTGCTAAGAGAATATCAAAAAGTTGGTGTGAGGTGGCTTTCGCATCTTTATTTGAATGGTTTTGGCGGCATTTTGGCAGATGACATGGGGCTTGGCAAGACACTGCAGGTTTTGTCGTTTATATCAGCATGCAAGGATAAGATAGCAGGACCTTGTTTGGTTGTTGCACCAACTTCTCTTGTTTACAACTGGCAGCAAGAAGCTCAAAAGTTTACACCTGATTTGAAAACAGTGGTGGTTGACGGAACACCTGACAAAAGAAGCGAGATAATTCAGAGAATAAAAGATTTTGATATAGTCATTACCTCATATACGCTTTTGAAAAGAGATGTTGATCTATACAAAGACATAGAGTTTTCAGTGTGCATTGTAGATGAAGCTCAGCACATAAAAAATCCACAGTCGCTAAGCAAAGAGTCTGTCAGCAGAATAAACGCAAAATGCTGTTTTGCCCTGACAGGCACGCCGATAGAGAATAATTTATCTGAGCTGTGGTCAATATTTGACTTTGTGCTTCCGGGGTATCTTGGGACGCACACAAGGTTTTCTGAGAGGTTTGAAAAACCAATTGTAAAACAAAATGATGAAAATGCTCTAATGCTTCTTCAGAAGATGATATCACCTTTTGTTCTAAGAAGACTCAAAAAAGATGTTCTGCTTGAGCTTCCAGAAAAGATTGAAACCAACCTTGAAGTTAATATGACACCTGAGCAAGAGAATGTATAGTGACAAAAAATAATAAAGGGTTTTAAACATATTAAAGTTTTTTAATAAAATATATTTACTTTGCTTCGTGAGTTATGCTACAATATTTATGGGTGATACAAATATGAAAGCAAAAGAGGTTCTGGAATTATTAAAAATATCAAGGCCAACGCTAACCAAATATGTAAAAGAAGGAAAAATAAGAGTAACAGTTATGCCAAATGGATTTTATGATTATAATGAAGAAGACGTATACAAAATTTTTATGAAAGGGATTGAAAGAAAAACATATATTTACGCAAGAGTTTCGAACCCAAAACAAAAGAAGGATTTGGAAAATCAAATTGAATTATTAAAACAGTTTTGCTTTAGTAATGGCTATAAAATACATGGGGTATTCTCTGACATAGCAAGTGGAATTAGTTTTGAAAAAAGAAATGAATTTTTTAAAATGCTTGATGATGTTCTTGCAGGTAAAGTAGAGAGGGTTATTATAGCTTACAAAGACAGGTTAAGCAGAGTAGGATTTGAATTGTTTAAACATTTATTTAGAAAATTTAATACTGAAATAGTTGTTGTGTCAGAAGTTGGCGATGAGAAGCTTGATTCTCAGGAAATAATTGAAGAAATTATAAGTTTGCTGCACTGTTACAGTATGAAATTCTACAGCAAAAGAAAAATTCAAAAAATAAGAAAACTTTTAGAAAGCGAGGTGTTTGAAGATAATAGTAAAAAGAGTAGAACAAATACAGATAAATAAAAATCATGAATTATGGCCTTATTGTGATAAGATGTGTTTTGCAGCAAAAAACTTATACAATTACGCCAACTACATTACAAGGCAGGAATTTATAAACAACAAAAAATGGATAAGGTACAGGAAGCTCAATAAGATGT
Source organism: Caldicellulosiruptor changbaiensis (assembly GCF_003999255.1). Classification (GTDB taxonomy): domain Bacteria; phylum Bacillota; class Thermoanaerobacteria; order Caldicellulosiruptorales; family Caldicellulosiruptoraceae; genus Caldicellulosiruptor; species Caldicellulosiruptor changbaiensis. The sequence goes on along the minus strand of NZ_CP034791.1, from coordinate 2,862,001 downwards.
TAAAAGAACACAAAACATACAAAAACTTACCAGCACAAACAGCACAACAAACCTTAAGACTTCTCGATAGAAACTGGAAAGCGTTTTTTAGAGCAATAAAAGAATGGGAAAAAGATAAAAGCAAATTTAATGGTACACCTAACTTGCCAAAGTATAAAAAGAAAAATGGAAGAAACGTTTCTATATTCACAAATCAACAATGTAAAATTAAAGATAGATATTTAACTTTTCCCAAAACAGATTTAAAGTTAAAAACAAGAATAGAAGGCAAATTAAAAGAAGTCAGGATAATACCAAAAGGAAGTGTTTATGTTGTTGAAATAGTTTATGAAAAAGAAGTAGTTGAAACAAAGAAACCCTCAAAAAGAATAGGAGGCATAGATTTGGGACTTAATAACTTTGTAACTTTGGTAAATAACATAGGCATAAAGCCTATTGTTATTAATGGCAAAGTTATTAAGTCAATAAATCAATATTACAACAAGAAAAAAGCAGAACTGATGAGTTATGTAGGCAATAGAGGTACCAGCAATAGAATCAAGAAGTTATCAATAAAAAGAGACAACAAAATAAAAGATCTTATGCACAAAATGAGCAGATTCGTAGTTAATTGGTGTAAGCAATATGATATAGATACGCTTGTAGTTGGTTATAACAAGGAGTGGAAAAAAGAAATAGAATTAGGCAAAGTAAATAATCAAAATTTTGTAAGTATTCCTTATTATCAGTTTATAAACATGCTCAGATATAAATGCGAAGAAGAAGGGATAAATTTCATACTTGTAGAAGAGAATTATACCAGTGGTTGCAGTTTTTTAGATGGGGAAGAAGTAAATAGAACAAACTATAATCCACGTCGAAGGATAAAGAGGGGGTTATTTAGGAGTAACAAAGGAATTTTGATAAATGCGGATGTAAACAGCGCATATAACATTATAAGAAAAGTATTCCCCGAAGCATTTGCGGAGGGGATAGAGGGTGTGGGGTTACACCCGGTTAGGCTGAATATAGCCTAACAAAGAATAGTGTTTAATAAAATTTTGAATAGTTTTTAATACTTTAAACACTATTCATAACCTACAAGCTGTATCTTTTAAAGGCAAGGGAGGATATCAAAAAAGAGATAGACCAAAAAGGGTTTGAAAAGAGTAAGATTAAAATATTTTCGGTATTAACAAGACTTAGACAGATATGCTGTCATCCGAAACTGTTTTTGCAAAACTATGAAGGCTCATCTGGAAAGCTTGAGCTGTTTGAAGAGATTTTAGAAGATGTTTTGGAAAGCAATCATAGAGTAGTTGTTTTTTCTCAATGGGTAGAGATGCTGAAGATTTTAGAAGAAAGAATAAAAGAGAGGGGTTTTGAGTATTTTTACCTGGACGGGTCAACAAAATCAGAAGAGAGGATTGATATGGTAAACAGGTTCAATGGTGGAGAAAAACAGGTATTTTTAGTATCGCTCAAAGCAGGCGGATTTGGGCTAAATCTTACCGGTGCAGATGTTGTGATACTGTATGACCTGTGGTGGAACCCGGCTGTAGAAAACCAGGCGATGGACAGAGCGCACAGGATTGGTCAAGAAAATTCTGTTCAGGTTTTCAGGCTCATTACCAAAAACACCATTGAAGAGAGAATCTTTGAACTCCAGCAGAAGAAAAAAGATCTTTTTGATCAAGTGGTTTCTTCAGCCCAGACATTCATCACAGAGCTTTCTGAAGATGAGCTCATGCAGCTTCTTGAAGAGTAAATAGAGATTTGGAAGGTGATTGATATGGAAGAAATACAAAAAAGCAATATTAAAACTTATTCAAATTTAAAAGAAATTTCTGAAAATAAAGTTTATACCCTAATTGATGGGACTTTGTTTTTACATGCTGCGCCAAGCTGGCAGCATCAGAAAATTTTAAAAAATCTCATGCTCATATTTGGCAACTATTTAAAAGATAAAGACTGCGAAATATTTTCTGCACCTTTTGATGTTTTTTTAGAAGCAAAAGATGAGATTGATGTTGAAAACGCCACAACGGTTGTTCAACCGGATTTGACTATAATCTGTGACAAATCAAAACTTGCAAAAACAGGGTATATAGGAGCACCTAAGATGATAATAGAGATAACTTCGCCTTCTACAGTCAGACTTGATAGAGTTTTGAAGTTCAACAAATATGAAGAGGCAGGTGTAAAAGAATACTGGGTTTTAGAACCGGAAAATAAAATAATCACTTGCTTTGTATTGCAGTCAGATGGTCGCTATGGAAGACCAAAGATTTTTTCAGAAGGGGACATAATAAAGGTTGCTACTTTTCCTGATTTAGAAATACATGTGAATGAGATTTTTGAAATATAACAAGTGGGTAGGGAGGGAAAAAAGCCATCCTACCCAAAATTTTTTTATAACAAGAGAGGAATTTTAAATCATTTTAATTGTAAATTTCAGAGCTAAGAAAGACAAACGGTATAATGTCAAGGGGGTTTTTTAAAAAATTTTTTTAGATAATTAGGGCAAAAAAGACAATAAAATACCGAGCCGCTCAGCATGGAAAAATTTAACTGGCAGCTTGTTTGGGAAAGATTATTAAATTAAAAAATTGGGACTAACTAAGTATTGTAAACATCACCTCTTTCTTGATATATTTGACCTTTGCTGAGCATGGCAAAGATCAAAGGAATTAAGCGTCTTGCGGTTAGGACGAGGGCACGTTTATGCTGATGCTTGGTAACCTCTGAGAACTTCTTGTTGTAGAAGGCTTTGTAGCGTACTGTGTGCACCCTTACACAGTTAGCAGCTTCAACAAGATAGTATCTCAGGTATTGGTTACCACACTTAGCTAATGAGACATCTTGGGCATTGAAGTTGCCTGATTGGTACTGAGTCCAAACAAGGCCAGAATACTTTGCCAAAGCAGCTTCATTTTTGAAGCGCTTGATATCACCGATTTCAGCGATGATGCCGGCTGCAAGAACATCTCCTATGCCAGGGACGGTTGTTAATGTTTGAGAGAAAGCTTTAAGAAGTTTTGAGATTTCTTTGTCGAGTTTTTTAAGTTGTTCTTGCATAAATCTAATGTTTTCAAGGGTCATAGACAAAGCTAAGTCATTTGCCTCAGCCAACAGAGGATGTAATCTGTATGAACGCTTGAGCCTCGGTTTTAAGTATTTCAGCGATTTTATTGACATCTGAGAGTCTATTGTTGCCGTTATCGGATACGAATTTAATTAAGTCTTCTAAAGGCATAGAAGCGATATCATCAGGTGTAAAGTTTTCGATGATAGCACAAGAAGCTTTACCGAAGATATCTGAAAATGGACAGTCTTGAGAATAAGTAGAGAATTTAAGGTATATGAGATTGAGAGCTCTGTTTTTTTCGCGAGTTAGATTGTGAACAAGATGATAGCGCATTCTGGTAAGGCGTTGTAGTGCAGCATATTTAAAATCAGGCAAAGGTGTTGGGTTGAGTTTGCTGAACCTGACACATTCAGCGATGATAATTGCATCGATGCTATCTGTTTTAGGCAAGAAAGTGTAGATTTTTTTGAAGCCTTTGACTATGCTTGGGTTGAGAACATAAAAAGTTGGTTTATATGGCAGCAGTTCAGATGAAGAAGCAAGATACAAGTGCAGATGCCAAGCGTAATGTGAAGTTGCTTCCATGCCAAACTTAATACAGGATAGATTATACTGGCTGAGGCAGTCAATAACTCTTTTGATTAATTCGTTAGCGCCTTCTTGATCATTAGGCAAGGAAAAAGGTTTTTTAATCAAGTGATTACCGGCATCATCGATGAAGAAGATAGAATTTGACTGACTACTGATATCAATGCCCACGATTAAAGTATTTGGCAATTTGAAGACCTCCTTTTTGCAAGTAGTGGTAAGAAAAAGTGTTAAGCCCTTTATCCTTGGGGATTACATGTAATGCAGCCTCGCCGATATTAGAGCTACGGAGCAGTTTACAGGGTGCACACATCTGATATGCTCAAATCAGATGTGGTAACCTGACCGTGCACAGCAAACGAGTAAACATTACTCATGTAATCCTTTGGGGTTCAGTCTTTCGCAAGCTGTGGCGTGCAGATGTCAAAGCACGTCCAGCAGGAGGTGTTCAAAATATATCCAAATAAACTAAATCAGGCTTAAACTTTTTCTGATTTTAGTTTACCAAAGATAAAGGGCAAATTTAAACTGTAGCAGTCAATTTTAATATTCAATTTTTGAGAAATGAGTGTTTTAAGAAAGGTGCATTATCAAAATGAATTTCCAGTAATCAATTGGTACTGATAATTAAATGTACCAATTGAGATATGAAGTTTTAAGTGATTTGATAATCATATTATACGAGGAGGTTTATATTCTTAAAAATTCATGCAACAGACTGTTTATATCATGGATGTACAAAACAAAAAGATTCACTTTTTTCAGTAAATTATACAGAAAATAAAAGAAAGATTAAAAGAAATAAAGCTATATAAAGCTGAGCTTAAAAAATAGCAAATAATAAAGAAGAGAAGTATAAAAACAATGTTAGAAAAATTTACATGTTACTTGTTGTAATTACTATGTTATTATCATCAATATTGTTTGTTATTCCAAACTCAAGAGCGGATGAAGTATCGACAAATTTAGGTACACAAGCAGAAAATTATGCGGATGAAATTATGAAGGTTCATCTTGAAGAGGTAAAAAAAGCACAGGAAGGCAAAAAAATATTTGAAACAATTTTGAAAGACAGTGGGATAAAAGCAAAATATGGGAGTGAAGAGTATTGGAAAAAACTTATTGAGCTTGCAGACCCTGCAGGAGAATTGAGGAAGCAGGATCCAGAAAAGTGGGAAAAAATATATGAGTATGCATATGAATATAGTTTGAAATATGGTAAAAAAACAACAAAGGATAAACAAGAAGATAAAGATGGTTCAATAGGTACAAAAAGTACAACGCCTTTTCCTGGTGGAGGGGGTGGTGCATACAACAGAGATGGAGCAGTAAATTATGCATACACGTATGTATACAACTATAATAAAGCATATCACAAGTTTTCAGCTGATTGTACAAATTTTGTATCACAGTGTTTAAAAGAAGGCGGGGGCATACCGATGGTGGACGAGTGGTGGAATGGATACTGGGATTCAGATGATTGGTTTTATTATAGAAACGGTTCTGATGACTATGACAGTAAAAATGATGATTCATGGTCTTGGAGTTGGGTAAAGGTGGAGTCTCTGTATGAACATCTAACAAACAGAGGAATAGGGCAGGTTGTGCCTTCAGTTGATAACTTAGAAATAGGCGATATTATTCAGATGGATTTTGGACCAGATGGCGTGTATGATCATTCTATGATTGTCACAAAAGTTGAAAGGACAGCTACTAAGACAAAGATTTATTTGACTTATCATACTGAAGATAAAAAGGATGTACCACTTTCAGACCTAAAAGCTAAATATCCGAAAGCCCAGTTTAGATATATCCACATAATATATTAATTAAAAATGCAAGGATAGGAATGGTGGCTATAAAAATGAAAAAAATACTTTCAATTTTGATTATAGTGTTAGTCATTTTTGCAGGAGTTGGGGCTTGCTACTATATAGTAAAATATACTTTATATGATCCCGTGAAAACTTTAAAAATAAGCGACCCTACAATAAAGATTTATTTTTCATCCAACGAGAGAGAACCATTTTATGGAGATAATGATTACAATGGTAACAAACCTGATTACAAAAAACATAGGATAATTGAGTATTATGTTGATGCAGCCAATACAGGACCACGATACAAAAATAGTGTTTTATTAATTCCAATAGTTCCTAAGGAATTTGAAAAGAAATACGTATTAAAAGGTGGCAGGGATTTTATAATTAATTTAAATCCACCCAAAAAAGGCAAAATACTTGATGTGCCAGTAAGATATTACTATTTAACTGAAGGAAATCCGCAAAAGGTAAAAGAGATAGTTTCAAAATACAATAAAACAAAAATAATATGGGAAGAAGGCGGAAAGAAATATGAGAAGATTATTGAGATGAAGGTTAAGATTTTGGACTGATGCAACGGATTATTGTTAAGAGTTGCAATAAGTAAGATATTAGGCAAAAAATATAATAGGTTTTATTGGGAGAACCCCAGGGCTGTCAGACTACTTCAACAAGACAGCCCTATTTTTGTATATAGGCTTCTTTTGAAAGTCTTTCTATGGCCTTTTTAACAGAAGGAATAAGAGCTAATACTAAACACACAGCAAGGTCAGGCGCTATATATGTTGCATTGTAGATGGCAGAGTACACAAGCGGGCTTGTTCCTTTTGGCGCGTATGATGCAAAAAACACAACTCCAGATATAACATGAAACACAAATCTTCCAAAGCCGCCTGCTAAAATTCCCAAGGGTAAATTTTTTCTAAAAAATCCTGCAAATCCGAGAGCACCAAACGCCAATGGATAGTCCAAAAGAAGCTGTGCCCAGTGAACAACATAAGGGTCTTGTATCAGCTGCAGTATTCCATAAGCCATTCCTGCAACAATTCCTGCAAAAGGTCCAAACATATAAGCGTATACGAAAAGTGGCAGCATGCTTGCAGGCGTTATTGTTCCGCCCTGTGGCATTCTGTAGAGTTTAATAAACGAAAGAGTAAATGAAAGAGCAATACTAAGTCCGCCATAAACGATTGCCTTTGTTGATAAATTCTGTCGTTTTCGAGTGACCATCAAAAATAAAGATAAGATAAACAAAACAGATACAATAGCAATTGTATACCATTTTAGCTTTGTGACATCTTTGAAGACGTTGAATAGATATTCAACCATTTTTAAGTTCATCTCCTTTAAGATTGTTTGAATTTCATTATCAATATAAATAATACCAGTCAATACTCATTTCTTCAATTATTAAAATAAAGCTGAATACTTAAAAAACTCGCTTCATTCTGATATAATAAAGAAGGATTTTCTAAACAAAGATTTAAGAAGGAGTATGATGAAATGTCACAAATCCGAGCAATAGTTGGCACCCAATGGGGTGACGAAGGCAAGGGCAAGATAGTTGACTTCTTAGCAAAAGAAGCTGACGTTGTTGTCCGTGCCCAGGGAGGGAGTAACGCTGGGCATACAGTTGAAGCATTTGGCAAGATTTTTAAACTTCACTTAATACCATCAGGGATACTTTATAAAGACAAGATAAACATCATAGGAAATGGAGTTGTAATTGATCCAGAATCGCTCATTGAAGAGATAGGGAGCCTGCAAAAAGAAGGTATATCAACTGAGAACCTGCGAATTAGCGACAGAGCACATTTGGTTATGCCGTATCATAAGATACTTGACGAAGAGCAGGAAAAGCAAAGAGGGGAAGAGTCACTTGGCACAACGAAAAGAGGAATAGGCCCTGCTTACACTGACAAAACAGAGAGGACAAACTTAAGAGTTTGTGACATGCTTGACGAGGATGAGTTTGTGCATAAGCTAAGAATTGTATATGAGAGAAAAAATCGGATACTTACAGAGGTGTATCACAAAACACCTATGAAATTTGGTGAACTTTTGGAGCAGTTTATGAAGTATGGTGAGATTCTAAAGCCATATATAACAGATACGATAAAGCTTTTGAATGACGCTATAAAAGAAGGCAAAAAAATCCTTTTAGAAGGTGCCCAGGCAACAATGTTAGACCTCGATTATGGCACATATCCATATGTTACATCATCACACCCGACAGTTGGCGGATTTTGTATAGGGGCTGGAATTGCACCAAAACACATCCAAGAGGTTATAGGAGTTGTTAAATCATATACAACAAGAGTTGGCAAAGGACCATTTCCCACAGAGCTTTTAGACAGAGTAGGAGATACAATTCGAGAAAGAGGCAAGGAATACGGTACCACCACTGGAAGGCCAAGAAGGTGCGGCTGGCTTGACCTTGTGGTTGTAAGATATGCAGTTTTAATTAACGGAATTGACAAGATTGCACTCACAAAGCTTGACACTCTTTCAAATCTGCCAAAAGTGAAGGTGTGTGTGGGGTACAGGTACGCTGGTAAAATCCTTGATTTGTTCCCAGCATCATTGAAGGTTGCAATGGAATGTGAACCAATTTATGAAGAGTTTGAAGGTTGGAGCGAGGACGAAATAAAGAAGGCAAAAGAGTATGACCAGCTACCAAAAAGTGCTAAAAAGTACATTGAGTTTATAGAAAAAGAGACAGGTGCAAAGGTATTTTTGATTGGCACAGGTGCAAGCCGTGAGGATATCATTATAAAAGAGAATTAAAAATCTTTTATGGAAATAAAAAGGCCACCCGAGGAATAATATTGAAATGGGTGGCTTTTTGTGTACTTTGAGCTATTGATTTTATTCTATTTTTGTGGCAATGTATTAACTTTTTTTGTGTTTGGGTGTATAATATAAATTAAACTTTTATAGAAAGAGGATGAACGAAAATTGGACTATCTTAAGCGCATCCTTAAATACCTTGATGAATACAAATTTCTGGTAGTACTGAGTTTAATTTTTTCTCTAATTTCTATATTTTGTAATATGACAGTTCCAAAAGTATCTAAGCATATCATTGATGATGTTCTGATAGCAAAGCACTTTGATGAGCTGTCAAATTTAGCGGTGCTTGTTGCAGGTCTTGTTTTGATAAGGGCTTTTTGCAACTATTTTCAGGGGTACATATTTGAGTACACATCTCAAAAGGTCATATATCTTCTGAGAGACCAAATCTACACAAAACTTCAATATCAGTCTTTTGAATACTTTGACAAGGCCTCCACAGGTGCAATTATGAACAGAATGGTGGGGGATTTAGAGGCAATTAGAGTGTTTTTGAACCAGAGTTTTGTTCAGGTGATAACCATAACAATTACAATTGTCTCAGCCCTGAGCATAATGTTTTCGATGAACGTTTTGTTATCAGTTTTGACCATTTCAACAGCCCCTTTGATTTACCTCAATGTAAGAAGCCTTGCCAAAAAGCTTCATCCTACTTTTAAGAGTATAAGAATTGCATTTGAAAAACTCACGTCCAAAGTACAAGAAAATATAACTGGAATCAGGGTTGTAAAAGCGTTTGGAAACGAAGACTTTGAGAAAAAGAGCTTTGAAAAGGTTGCATATGAGTTTACAGAGAAAAATATTGAAGCAGCAGATATTCGCTCATACCATAACCCTCTTGCAAACTTTTTAAACGGTCTTAACTCTGTAATAATTTTAGTTGTAGGTGGATATTTAGCAATAAAAGGGAAACTTAGCATAGGTACACTGTTTGCATTTGTGAGCTATGTCAACATCTTTAGTACACCAATTGGCAACATCCAGAACTTGGTCAACCAGTGGCAAAACGCATTTGCATCGCTGGAAAAAATATTTGAAGTATTAGATAGTGATATAGCGATAAAAAGTCCAAAAAATGGAATTAGACTCAAAGATGTCAAGGGTGACATTAAATTTATTGATGTGTATTTCAAATACAACCAGCATTATGTATTAAAGGGTATCAACCTTCACATAAAGCCAGGTGAGGTTGTAGCGATCTTAGGTTCAACTGGCTCTGGCAAGTCATCTTTGATTAACCTTCTTGCAAGGTTCTATGACTGTACCAAAGGCAGCATATTGATTGATGATATAAATGTCAAAGATATAAGGCTGTGTTCACTTAGGAAAAACATTGGAATAATTATGCAAGAAACCTTTATATTCTCTGATACCATCGCAGCAAACATAGCTTTTGGAAAGCCGGATGCCACCTTAGATGAGATAAAATGGGCGGCAAAACTTGCCCAGGCAGATGAGTTCATTGAAAGACTGCCTCAGGGATATGACACAGTTGTTGGTGAGAGAGGAGTTGGGCTTTCCGGTGGGCAAAAGCAGAGAATAGCTATTGCACGGGCTCTCATTTACAATCCAAAGATACTTATATTAGACGATGCCACATCAAGCCTTGACTTTGAGACAGAAGCTGAGATTCAAAAGACTCTGCAAGATGTTATAAAAGGAAGGACAACTATTATCATAACTCACAGGATATCTCAGCTTGTTGTAAATGCAGACAGAATTATTTACATGTCAGATGGTAGAATAGTCGAGGAGGGTACACATGAGGAACTTATGAAGTTGAAAGGAAGGTATTATGCAGCATTCAAAAAACAGCTTCTTGAAAGGTTAAATTCGCTTCCTGCATAAGAATTAATTCAAGGAAAAAGGCTTGAGAGTATATAAAAATTGTTATATTGATGATGGGGGTTTTTAAAAAATGGCAGAAACCAATACAAAAAGGCCAATATTCAGTCAGGAAGAGACTTCATACGAATTAAAAGTGCCCTATTTGAAAAAGCTATTTAGATTTTTGTTGCCGTACAGAAAATGGCTTTTTCTTACCATCATTTTTATGTTTATTGCAACAGTTGCCGACCTTGTATCTCCATACCTTTTAAAAAAGGCAGTAGACGATTTTATTCCCAAAAAAGATTTTAAAGGAATTTTAGCAATTGGTGTTCTTCTTGTTTTGACACTTTTTATAAACAAAGAATGTTCAAAAAACAAGATAAAACTTGCAAACAGAACAGGCCAGATGGTTCTATTTGACATAAGAAAGGCACTTTTTGACCATGTACAGAGCCTTTCATTTAGCTATTTTGACAGAAATTCAACAGGAAGGATTATTGTAAGAATTGTAAATGACGTAAATACTCTAAACAACCTCTTTACGAACGGGATAGTAAATGTGATAACAGACATGTCGAGTTTAGTTCTTGCGACGGTTATAATGTTTTCAATTCATCCAAAATTGGCAGCTGTGACATTTACAGTTGTTCCGCTTTTTTTAGCAATACTTTTTGCAACAAGGAATGCTATAAAGAAAAACTGGAGGAAAGTTCGAAGGAAGATTGCAAATCTAAATGCGTACATACACGAGAATATAAGTGGGATTAGAGTAATTCAGGCATTTGTAAGACAAAAAGTAAACAAAGCAATATTCAAAGATGTCATTGACGATGTCTTTGTTTCATGGATGAAGGCAATAAAAATAAATAATTTATTTGGCCCATTTGTTGAGATTTGTTCAATGATAGGGACACTAATAATCTACTGGTACGGTGTAAAACTTTTAAAAATAAATGGTGTTACTGTTGGTACATTAATTGCGTTTGTGAGCTACTTAGATAGATTTTGGCGACCGGTTGTGACCTTGAGCAATTTTTACAACCAACTTCTTGTTGCAAGCAGCTCGTCAGAGAGGATTTTTGAGGTTTTGAGTATTGAGCCAGAGATTAAGGAAGACGAAAATCCAGTTGACCTTTCTACATTTAAAGATACGATTGAGTTCAAAAATGTATGGTTTTCTTATAAAGATGAAAATTATGTTCTAAAGGATATATCTTTTAAGGTCAAAAAAGGACAGATGATAGCCTTGGTTGGGGCAACTGGTTCAGGTAAGACAACAATTGTAAACCTTCTTGCAAGATTTTACGATCCACAAAAAGGGAGTATACTCATAGATGGAATTGATTTGAGAAAAATAAGTTTTAGAAGTCTCAGGAAACTTATTGGAATTGTCCAGCAAGAGCCATTTTTGTTCTCAGGTACAATCTTAGATAATATACTCTATGGAAGGCCGAATGCTTCCTTAGATGAGGCGGTAGAGGTGTGCAAATTCTTAGGCGCACATGAGTTTATTTCCCAGCTTGAGGATGGGTATTATACTCAGGTAAACGAAAGGGGAACAAGACTTTCAACTGGGCAAAAGCAGCTAATATGCCTTGCACGGCTTTTGCTTCAAAATCCGGAAATTTTAATCCTTGATGAGGCAACATCGGCTTTAGATACACAGAGCGAGCTGATGGTCCAAAGTGCATTGAACAAGGTGATGAAAAACAGAACCTCAATTGTAATTGCTCACAGGCTCTCAACCATAAGAGATGCAGACTTGATCATTGTGCTTGACAAAGGCCAAATAGTTGAGATGGGAACACATGACAGCTTAGTTTCTAAGAAAGGTGTATATTACGAGCTTTGCACAAGTCAAATAAGGTTTGTAAAAGCGGGGTGATAAGAGAAAAGCAAACAAATTTTCGTTATTTACAAACTCGCTTTTGTGCTTTATAATACAAAACTGCGGCTATTGTTGTGTGGGCCATTAGCTCAGTAGGCAGAGCACCAGCCTTTTAAGCTGGGTGTCCCGCGTTCGAGTCGCGGATGGCTCACCATTTTAATTTAAAAGTTCACAGGTGGCCCCGTGGTCAAGTGGTTAAGACACAGGCCTTTCACGCCTGTAACAGGGGTTCGAATCCCCTCGGGGTCACCATTTTATTCACACTAATAAGTTTTTTATAGTTCATTAGAAAGAAAGAAGCGTATATACTTTTTAATATCAACCGAATGTAACTTACTAGAGTTTTTCCATTCGAATATAGTCAGAGATTCTAAAAAGCTCTGGAATTTGTTGATATTCTTGAATAAATCGTAAATAAATTCTAACTTTTCTTTACTTCTTTTTGATTCTTTATTCAGTAGTAAAAATATATCTCTCAGAACTCCAATGAGACAGTCTGTAATCTGTAAGCCAAAAGAACATTGTTTGTGGATAAGTGTGCAACTTTCTATTCTGAAAGGCTCACCTCTGTAGATGCTGTGTGCGTTTAACTGTTGATGAATGAATTTGTCTAATTCTATTTTTTCGTAATTGCTAGAGTGTTCTATTTCTATATCTGCTACTATATTTGAAAAAGAAATATTATCTCGCAAAGGCCATATATTACTCTTTCAGGAAATTTTGAGTAAATCATCTGTTTGAATTCATTATCATTAATGTTTCTGAAATTTTGATAATGATACAACAAAAAATTTGCATGTATAAACTTATAAAAAGGGGTTAAACTACTTAATAAGTCGAAATACTTGTCTTGATTATGTATTGATAATTCATTCCAATGAAAAGTAATGTTGTTTATTTTAAATTTATCCATTAATTCTTTAAATTTTCTGCTATTATAAACTTTTTCAGGAATTAATAGTGCGCCCATAATTCCAAGTTTTTGTTCTCTAACTATACCACTTTCATCAAGAAAAATTTTAACTTTACATGATGTCAAGTCAGATACCTCCCTTTAAATGCTATTGACAAAGGAGCAACTATATTTTATAATAATAGTGGAAGCATATCAATATCAATTAAAAAAGGAGCCAAGTACCTTCCAGAAGTAGGGAGTTGAAAGGCTCCAGGCATATCCTGCTTGCCAGATGGCAACTGGGATATGCTAAATATTTTACAAATAGAAAAAGAAACACTTTACAAATCAAGAAGGCGGGGACAGAATCCCTGCCTTTTTATTTTTCTTCTTTAAAAAGTTGCTTTTCTTTATTCTATAGTCAAAATCTCTAAGGCTAATGTTTTCTTTTCGTAAATACTCACATCTCATAAGGCATAGCCCTAAAATGGCAAAGTAAACGATTACATAATTTTTGAAAGGGAAAAGGAGCTTGCTTTACAGAAGGATTAGAAACACAGGAGTTTTAATCTCAGCCCTTATCTTTGGTGCAATGAGGCTTCATCTTTTTTGGTTTTCATCTTGCAAAGCTTGATGTGACATACGCTTCAATGAATGCAGCAACCACAACCAAAACTGCACCAAGTATACTCAAGATACAAAATCTTTTAAACACAGTCTTTATATCTTCTTTTTTCTTTTCCAGAATAAGATTTTCAAGAAAAATGGCGGATGCGACAGCTCCAATTAAAAATGCAAAAATCTCAATTACTCCATGGGGCAAAAGCAATAGCAGAGTTTTTTCAACTGAAGTGTGTTTTGCCGAAAGTGCAGCCACAGCCCCTACAATAACTCCATTTGACATCAAAACAAAAAGCGAAACAAGGCCAAAAGTGAGCGTTCCTGCTACAATCAAAATAAGATAAACTCTCATGTTATTTTTGAGTATTGCCAAGAAAAGCTCAAATTTGTTATCCACATTTTTCAAAATCTGCTGGAACATCTTTTTAAGATACATATCAACATATTTGCTTATCATATCGCCAAAATATATTCCAGCCAATATACCCAAGATCAAAAAAAGAACAAAAATACCAAGACAAATTAAAATGAGTCTTTTTTCTTTTCTTAAAGTTTCAACCAAAAAACTAAAGTTCAATTTCAAAGCCTCCTTAAAAAGGTTTGTAGAGCTATTTAAAATCATAACAAATTGGTTCTTTTTTGTAAACCAATGCAAGCAGGAAAGATTTTCACAAATTTTTAATTAACATTTCCTCAGTTTAGTATATAATATTGTTGATAGTAAAAGAAAAGGGGGAAGTTTGAAACATGAAAATAACCTATCTTGCGCACGCAAGTTTTTTGATAGAGACAAAAACAGGGGTAAAGATTTTAACAGATCCATACGATAACTCTGTTGGATACGCAGTGTTTGAATTATCACCTGATATTGTTTTGACCTCTCATAAACACTTTGACCACGGCTATACCGGCGCATTAAAGGGTAATTTTACTCTTGTGGACAAGCCTGAGGAGTACAACGTCAAAGGTGTAAAGATAAGAGGTATAAAGACGTTTCATGACCAAGAAGCTGGTCAAAAAAGAGGGGAAAATATTGTGTTTGTTATAGAGAATGAGTTTGTTGTAGCACATTTGGGTGATTTGGGCCATGAGCTTGAAAAAGACCATCTTGACAAGATTGGCAAGGTAGATATTCTGCTCATTCCTGTTGGTGGAGTGTATACAATTGATGCAAAAGCAGCTTACAACGTTGCAAAGGCTATAAATCCAAAGATTATAATTCCTATGCACTATAAAACAGAAAAACTGAAATTTGATTTGGGCAGGCTGGAGGAATTTACAAAGCTTTTTGACAATGTAGAATATGCAAACTCTTTTGAGCTTGAGATAAAAGAGCTTCCTGAGGCACGAAAGGTTATTGTGCTTTCACACAAGGGTTAAAATGCTTTAAATGAGGCTTTGGTTGAAACTAAACTTACAAAAAAGGAGAAAACACAATGGCGAAAAAGGAAAAGAAAAAGCAAACTTCTTCTTTCAAAGATACACAACAAGAAGCTCTAAATCTTTATCCCATAAGACTTATTTTGCTTTTTGCATTTTCAGTACTTGTCATGATGACACCTTACTACAGAGGGCTTTACTTTGACTATGAGCTTATGGTATTTCAGACTATAGCAGCTGTAATTTTCATCTTATTGGTTCTTTATCTGTATGCATCTAAAATAGGATTTGAGGTTAAGTACAAGCTTGAATATATCCTTTTGCTGTTTATGGTAGCATATATTGTGCCATTTTTCTTTGCAGCAAACAGAAGACTGGCAATAGGTGAGTTTTTGAAATATGCATTCTACTTTGCTATATTTGCAATGGCAATAAGGCTTGCAACTGGCAGGTTCGAAAGGCTCACCATATTAAATGCTCTTTTTATCTCAACAATTGGTGTTGCATTTTTTGGATATCAAGCAGCAGTAGGGTTGATACCTGAGACTGCTCGCCCTTTAGGTATGGCAATGAATGGTCTTTGGGCAGGAAATATGATAAACTCAACCTTGCAATACCACAACACCGCAGGAACTGTGCTTGCATTTGGGCTTATAATTGGTCTTATGCTGGGGCTATATACTGAAAATAAGTTTTTAAGAGCATTTTACTTTGCTGCATCTTCCTTTGTGCTGACAGCCTTTTTCTTTACATATTCAAGAGGATGCTATGTGACATTACCACTTGCGCTTTTTGTGTTCTTTTTACTACTTCCAAGGGAAAAGAGGATTTCGTTTGTATTTAACCTTGTGATAATAGGTGGGTTTGTGGTAGCCTTTTTGAACAAGGTAGGGACCCAGCTAAATCCTAATGGTAAAGAAAAACTGTGGTTGATTTTGCTTATGCAGCTTGTAGTTATTTGGGCAATTACCTATGTATTCAGTTTTGCCGAAAAAAGGCTATATGCTCTTAAAAACGAGGTTTATATCGTTTCGGCAGTAACAATTGTGATACTTGGGATAGTTGGCTTTATAGTTGCGCTGGATATGCATCTTCTTCCAGCGTCGATTGCCGACAAGATAAAATCAATCAGCTTAAAGGATAGGAACTTTGTTGAAAGGCTTGTGTTTTACAAAGATGGGCTTAAAATCTTTTTGAAAAGTCCAATCTTCGGCTATGGCGGTGGAACGTGGGTATCACTTTATTTTATGTATCAGTCGTACTTATACTTCACAACACAGTCTCACAACTACTTCTTGCAGGTGCTTCTTGACACAGGGCTTTTTGGATTTGCCATTTTGATGGTGTTTTTGTATATGCTTTTCTCCACAGCTTTGAGGGCATGGAGCAAGAAGGACAAAGAGAAGAATATTTTGATTGGTGGAATTGTGGCAGCGGCTGTGCAGCTTTATTTTCATTCAATTTTGGATTTTGACTTTTCACTTGCCTCTGTTCAGGTTCTGCTTTTTGCAAGCCTTGGGGTACTTATAGCAATAACGCAGGAAGTGCTTCAAAAGAGCAAAGAGGATGAAAAATTATTTGTACCAAAAAAATCAAAGGTATTAATCCCTGCACTTTTGGTCTTTTATCTTTTTGTGATAATTATTTCTATAAACTTTAGGATTGGGAATTACAACGCAAACATTGGTCAGCAAGCATTGCAGATGAATAACTTGACTGCTGCATATTCATTTTTGTCAAAAGCAGTAGAATACGATTCTCTAAATGCTGCTGCGTTGAGCGACTATGCAGTTACGCTATATAAAATTGGTGACCAGAACAAGGATGCAAGCTTGATTGCGAAGGCAAATGATTACTTCAAACAGGCAATTACAAATGATAGATTTAACGCTAAGATAAGGTTTAAGTATGCTGTGTATTTACTCTCCCACGGTGCAATAGATGAGGGTCTAAAACAGATAGAAGAGGGGATAAAGCTTCAGCCTCTTCAACCAAATAACTATGAAGTCAAGGCAGATGCATATGCAAAGGTTGGGGATTATTACCTGGGAAAAGGTGATAAGGAGAAAGCAAGGAAGTATTATGAGGTTGTGTTAAGGATACCACAAGAGATTGAAAGGGTGAAAAAAGAAAGAGAGAGGATGCCAGAAGTAGTAAAGATGAGTCCACATAACGATTTTGAAATTACTGATAAAACAAAACAAATTGTGAAGGATGTTCAGAAAAAACTTAATGGTATTTAGCATGAGATGAATAATAAATAGACCTCAAAAAGTACAAAAAATCAAAAAAAGGAATTTTAGTATTAGATCTCATAGAAAGAGTAAGTATAAATTGAGAATATGTCCACAAATTTTTCGAGCAAGCCAAATCAGCTCTATATCTTTTGGAGAGCAGTGGACTTTGTGAGGGAGCAGAGTTCTAAGGATGAAAGTTGTTGAGGTTTGTTTATGAACATTTTGGTTTTCTCCTCATAAAGTCAGAGTTGTTTTATATAAGTATATTTTACTATATTTACAAGGAGTGAGTTCGGACAAAACAAAAGTCCCAGAATATTTAATAACGCTTATTTTGAGCGCTTATGCGAAACGCTATAAATAAAAAATGGATAAATAGGAGGTTTATATGCGAGTTGCAATAGTTCATGATTGGTTAACTACTGTGGGTGGTGCAGAAAAAGTTATTTTAGAGTTAAAGAAAATTTTTCCTGAGGCACCAATATACACATTGGTATATAACGAGAAAAAATTAGGTGCATACTTTGATAAATGTAAAATCAAAACCTCTTATCTGCAAAAAAATCCATTGGCTAAGAAAAAACATCAGTTATTTTTTAAATATATGCCAAGAGCATTTGAAGAATTTGACTTAAGTGAGTTTGACTTAATAATTAGTTCATCATCAGCTTTTGCTAAGGGGGTTATTACGTCACCAAACAGTATTCATGTTTGCTATTGTCATACACCACCAAGATATATTTGGGATTTGACTCATGAATATCTAAAAGACTATAATTTTCTTGTTAGGAAGTATTTAGAGAAAAAATTTCACTACCTTAGAATGTGGGATAGTATAGCAGCAAATAGGGTGGACTATTTTATTGCAAATTCTTTCTATGTTGCTAAAAGGATTAAAAAATTTTATAAACGAGAAAGTAGAGTAATTTATCCACCAGTTGATACTGAGTATTTTACTCCATCGAAAGATGGTAAAATCGAGGATTATTATCTAATTGTTTCAAGGCTTGTGGCATATAAAAGAGTTGATCTTGCAATTGAGGCTTTTAACCAGCTTTCAAAAAGACTTATAATCGTTGGTGATGGACCTGAGTTTAAAAAATTAAAAGGTTTAGCAAAGAACAATATAGAATTCTTAGGTTATCAATCTGATGAAGTCATAAAAGAACTTTATCAGCATTGTAAAGCATTGATTTTTGCTGGGGTTGAGGATTTTGGAATAGTTCCTGTTGAGGTTCAAGCGTGTGGAAGACCCGTGATAGCATATAAAATGGGTGGAGCAACAGAAACGGTGGAAGAAAACAAAACGGGGATTTTTTTTGAGAGGCAAAATGTTGAGAGCTTGAGAAATGCAGTTATTAAGTTTGAAACAAATATCCAAAATTTTGATTCAAGATATATTAGATTGCATGCTGAAAAGTTCAGTGCTCAAAGATTTCGTGAAGAGTTTGAAAGATTTATTTTAGAGGTTATTAATGAAAAAGGCTTTGGAAAATAATGAATGAATTAAGGGGAAAAGAGGATAGGCTATAATATTAGGTAAATATTCTAAATGCATAAATTTAAAGCCATGTTTGTTCAAGACCCCCAAGGAAAAAAGCAAATGGATAACCAAAGATGATCAAATAAGAACTCCAATTAAGAAGATTTTAATAAGGCTCTAACTTGATGAGTTTCTCGAGTTATATAATATTTTGGTTAGAAAAATTAGCCATGTTGGATTAAGGTCAAAACACTCACAATTTGTTGAGAAGTGTAAAAGTGAGATTTCCAAATACATGAGAGAGCGTCGTATAAGCTTTGGAATGACAAGCTTGGCTCAGCTCCATGGGTTGAGAGGAGATACATCAATTGAAGAAAGAGTTAAATATATATTGATATATAAAAAATCGGATATTTGGATTAGATATTAAGACAGTATTTGCAACCGTATTTAAAGGTGAATTTTGAAGTAAGAGGTGAATTTCTATTGGAAAGGGAAAACAATAAAGTTGATTGTATATTACTTTCTATTTTATTTCTGTTTGTATTTGCAATACCCAAGAGTGGATTTAACATCCATAATATACCATTTTATGTTGGCATAATAGTTGTTGTAATATATATAGCACTGAATTTGAAGTATTATAAACCTTTAGTTTTAATTGATCTAATCCCATATTGGGGTTTTATATCACTATTAATTTACTTATTAATGCATGATCTTAATAATAAGGAAACAGTTATAAGATATATATTAGGATTTATTGTCTTACCATTTTTGTTTAACATAATTGCCAGGAAAAAATTGTCGATAGAAGATACATTGAAAGTTATAACAATTGTAGGTGCTATACCAGTAATATATGGAGTAATTCAAATAATGTTTGGTATTGAAAATACAGTTATTCCAGGATTAACTGCAAATTATACACAATTGAAGAACTTCAACTTTGATGTATACAAGCTTTTAACAGCTAAATGTAATAGAGTTGGAGAATATTATAAGTTAATATCTACTTATCAAAATGGAAATATGTTTGGAATTTTTTTGGTATTATATTATCCCTTATTACTTTATTGGGAAAAAACGAAATTGAGGAATATTTCATATTTATTGCAATCACTAACAATAATATGCATTTTCAGAAGTTTATCAAGAACAGCAATTATTGCATTTGTTATGTTGATTGTTGTTTTGAACTTTGTCAGAATAGTCTTTAAGAAGTTTAATATTACAATAAAAGAGTTTATTCACAAGACTACATTAACCATCGTAATATTTATTGTTCTTTCAACAATTTCAAAAGAAGAGCTGATAAAGCCTATTATAATGAGGTTATTCAATAATAAATCTGAAGAGATAATAACCATGAATAACAGAATTACACCTGGTTTACTTAATAGTCCTTCGTTAGGAAATTTATTACTTGGTAATCCTAATTTTGGACATGAGTCTCTTTATGCTGAGGTTTTGTTTTCGTTAGGAATTTTAATAGGGAGCTTATTTTTATTTACATTGCTTTTTATTGATTATAAATTAGTTAAGATTTTAAAGAGTAAAAATAGTAGTGAGTTATATGGAGTATTTATCTTATCATTTTTATCTGTACAAATTGCTGCTATTTCTGATATTGCGTGGGGGTTATTTCCTATAGAATCACAATTTTGGATAATATATGCATTAAATATAATCATTTTAAGTCAATCTAATATAGATATATCTTCTGTTAAATTACAGGGAGTCTTTTCTTTTATAAAGCAGATAATTTTTAAAACATTGACGAAAAATAATACATAAAAAAAGATTTGCTTCTTAGTAGATATATTAATAAGATAAGCGAAAAGTTTTTTGTATTTAATCATAAATTTGAGAGGGGCCTCTAATGAGAGTATTGATGGTATCGGGTTCATACCCTAACATGAAGTGTGGAGTTGGAGATTATACTAAGATCTTAGCGAATTTCGTAAACAAAACTGGCGTTGAATTAAAAGTTTTAACTACAAAAAACGAAAAAGTGGTATTAGATGGAATTTGTGAGCCTATAATTTTAGATTGGAATTTGCAGTGCATTAAAGAGATATATGATTATGTCAATAAAAATAATATTGATGTGATTCATATACAGTACCCCACAAAAGGATATGGATACAAAATTGGCATAAATTTGTTACCATTATATATAAAGATGAAAGATATGGTTTTCCAAAAGAAAACAAGGATTATTACAACATTACATGAATTTAGTCAGTCGCACATTTTGAGAAAAATATCGATTATTCCACTTGTGTTATTTAGTGATAAAATTATTTTAACCAATAACGAAGAGAAGAAAATAATTCTTAAATTTTTTCTTTTCCTTAAAAAAGATAAATTTGAAGTAATAAATATAGGTTCAAATATTTTGCCAGATAAATCTTCTGAAAATAATGAAAATAAATTATGTACCAATAATCATACAATTAGTTATTTTGGTTTTATTAGGCCTGACAAAGGCTTAGAAATATTATTAAGAGCAATCGTTTTGACAAAAGTATATACTGAAGATGATTTTAAGTTAAATATTTTAGCTGAATTAGATGATAGTGATGAATATCATTGTAAAATAAAAAAATTGTTAAAACAATTAAACATTGACAAAAACAAGATAGAAATAACTGGATATTTAACAGAATCTCAAGTATCAGAATATTTAAAAGCATCAAATTTATGTGTGTTACCCTTTAGAGACGGTTTAACATATAGAAGAGGAAGTTTTATAGCTTCTGTTGTTCATAATGTTCCAGTTTTATCAACTTATACAAAATTGACATCTCCGGATTTGTTAGAGATTTTCAAAGATTATCTTGTAAAACCTAATGATGTGGTAGGGTTGTCAAGAAATATTGATAAATTTTTCTATGATATGGAATATAGGAACAGGCTAATTGCAAAAACAAATCAAATCAAGAATTTATTCGATTGGGAGAAAATAGCTAACAAACATAAATCACTTTACTATGAGTTGGGGTTGAGAGATTAAATACTTTTAAGAGGCCCAGATGTGGTCAGATTATTATATCAGGAATAAAAAGGAGAATTATAAAATGACAAGTCCGAAAGTCGGGGTTGTAATTGTAAATTATAATGGTGAAAGATATATAAGCACTTGTGTTAGAAGTGTATTGAAATCATCTTATGAAAATTATTTAGTGATTGTAGTTGATAATGCATCAAGGGATAATTCTGTCAGATTACTTGAGGAAGAATTTAATAATAAAATTGTTATGAGGTTGTTGAATAAAAGAAATAACCATATAAAGTAAACATAGTAACAAATGAAAAAAACCCCTTGTGTTATAATTTAATTTAAGAGAAAACCACAACAAAACACAAGGGGGAAAAGATATACTCATGAATATTAAAGCACAAAATAAGAAATTTTTAAAGCTACTTTTTGTAGTGAAAAAGGTTACTGAAGCTCTGACAAGGAGAATAAAGCACAATAGAAGAGGACGCCCAAGGAAATTTAATTTGTTTCAAATAATAGCTTGTCTGGTTTACAAAGTTAAGAAGGGGATAAAGAGTTTCAGAGAATTAGAATATCGAATAAATCAAGACACAGAGTTTAAGCAAGTAGTAGGTATAGAAGAAAGTCCGGACTATTCATATTTTGCAAAGTTGTCAAGAAAAATAGAAAAAGAATACATGCAAGATATAAAAGACATATTAATAGCTAAGATAGAACCTGATATGAGTATAGCGATAGTAGATTCTACACCTTTGAGAAGTGCCAAAAATGATTCAGAAGCAAAAATAGGTATACATATTACAATAGGATTTTACAGGGGATACAAATTACATCTTTTGTGTACAGGTAAAGAAGAAGTAATACCACTTTTCTGGATTTTAACAGGGGCAAATGAACATGACTCAAGACAAGAAGAGCTTTTATATAGGGCATGGGGCTTTGGCTGTGAGATTGTATTAGCAGATGCGGGATACGATTGTAGCAGATGGTTTAATATAGCAAATGAGCTTAAGGTTAAATTTGTTGCTGGGATAAACAAAAGAAACATGAAAGATAAAAACAATGTTAAGAATGTTTTTAGAAGAAATAACATAAGATTTTTAGAAACTGAAGAGGGCAAAAAGCTATACAAGCATAGAACAAAGATTGAAAGACTATTTAGTAAATTAAAAGGTGAATATAATCTTGAGAATGTAAGGCTCAGGAGGTTTAAGAATTATAAAAGGTATATTGATTGGATACTAATTACTTTTTTGTTTGAGCAACTTCTCAGAAAAGTAGAAGGTAAGAAGTTTTCTTTCGCATATGAATGGAATCAATAACTTTTGCTCATTTTATGTATTATTGGTAATAATTTTTATTCAACAACCTAAAATTGTTATAATAAAAAATGAAAAGAATTTAGGGTTTTCGGCTGCTAATAATATTGGTATAAAATATGCATTGGAAAATGGATGTGAATATGTACTTTTACTTAACAATGATACAGAAATAGATAAAGATTTAATAAAAAATATGGTTAAGGCATCCATAGAAAATAATAATGCAATTATTTCACCTAAAATATATTACTATGATAGTCCAAATAAAATTTGGTCGGCGGGGGGAAGTTTGAACTGGAAAAAAGGGCTAAGCTTTCATTATGGAGTTAATAAAATAGATAAAGGACAGTTTGATGTACAAAAAGAAATAGATTTTGCTACGGGATGTTGCATTTTAATACATAAATCAGTTTTTGATAAAATAGGTTTTTTAGCAGAAGAGTATTTTCTTTACTTTGAGGATACTGATTTCTGTGTAAGAGCTAAAAAAGCAGGTATTAAAATTTTATATGAGCCTTCTGCAAAGCTTTGGCATAAAGTTAGTGGTACCACCGGAGGGGAAGAATCATTAATAAGTCTGTATTATTGCAATAGAAATAGGCTTTATTTTAATAATAAGTTTAACAAAAAGAACAAGTTTTATTATTTATCCTATTTTTTTGTAACTCGAATGGTAAAGTTTTTAATTTGGCTAATCAAAGGACAAAAAGATAAAATAAGGATTGTTTTGAAAGCAATTAGGGATTATAGAAATAATAAAATGGGATACGTAGAGATTTAAAAATGGGAGGTAAAATTCAAAAAAGTTGAAATATCAATAAAAATTTATCTATCCTTGCTGTTGATAGAGTTGAAGAAGATTGGAAAACAGCTTATTTAGTGAATGACCTGGGGATAAAAAGTTTTGCCATTATTTTAAGCGGAAATAAAATTATATTAGTTCATAATTTTGCTGGAGAGCAAAGTTATCTTAACAAAAATACCGGATCATTCAGTATTATTACAGAAATGTTGGTGATAATACTACAATTATAGCAATAATTTAAACATTAACTATTATATGTCAAATAATTATTAAAGATAGTAATAGGAACAAGGAGATGATATATTAAATGAACATTACCAATATGTATCATACTAAGGAGGACAAATATTTTAAAGGCGTAAGATATGATGTAATTAATATTATACCTGAAGGCGAAAGTCGCATATTAGAAGTGGGTTGTGGCTCAGGTGCTACGCTTTTAAGATTAAAAGAGATAGGTAAAGCTAATTTTATTATGGGGATAGATATTATCGAGTTTGAAGAACAGAAAAAATTAGATAAATTTATTATGGGTGATATTGAAACTATAGACGTTAGTAATTATCAGGATTATTTTGATGTAATAATTTGTGCTGATGTCTTAGAACACTTAAAAGACCCGTGGGAGACTACAAAAAAATTAGCAAACTGTTTGAAGCCAAATGGCATTTTAGTTGCTAGTATACCAAATATTAGAGAAATAAGTACAATTTATAAGATAGTTATTAAAGGTGACTTTAAATATGAAGATAGTGGAATTTTAGATAAAACTCATTTACGATTTTTTTGTAAAAAAAATGTTTTGCAACTATTTAAGAATGCAGACTTAGAAGTAGAACAGATAAAACCCTCATTTCTTTTTTGGGAAACCAGAGGCAAACGATATTGGCTAAATAAATTAACATTTAATTTTTTCCATGAATTTTTTACGCCTCAATTTCTGATAGTTGCAAGAAAGAAATAAAACTTATAAGAGCAATTATTGTTTATTGTTTAAATCGACTTTCTATAGATGCTTATATTTTGAAGGAAGATGATAAAATGAAGGCAATAATTTTAGCCGGTGGAAGTGGCACAAGATTATATCCTCTCACAAAGGCAATAAGTAAACAGCTGCTACCTGTGTATGATAAACCTATGATTTATTATCCACTTTCGACTGTTTTACTTGCAGGAATAAGAGAGATTCTTTTGATTACAAATCCTGAATATGTAGAGCTGTATAGAAATTTATTACAAGATGGTTCACAAATAGGAGTACATATTCAATATGCGGTTCAAGAAATTCCACGTGGATTACCTGATGCATTTATCATTGGTGAAAAGTTTATTAATTCTGACAAATGTATGCTCATACTGGGGGACAACATATTTTATGGACAAGGCTTTAGTAACTTGTTAAAAAAAGCTGTTAAATTAGAAAAAGGGGCGCTTATCTTCGGATATTATGTCAAGGACCCTCGAGCATATGGTGTGGTTGAGTTTGATTCTAACATGAATGTTATTTCAATTGAAGAAAAGCCCGAAAAGCCAAAATCGAATTATGCAATACCTGGTATTTACTTTTTTGATGACAAAGTAGTTGAACTGACAAAAACCCTCAGACCCTCTAAAAGAGGTGAGTTAGAAATAACAGATTTGATAAAAAAATATTTAGAATTAGGAGAGCTAAAAGTTGAACTATTTGGGCGAGGGTTTATGTGGTTAGATATGGGAACTTTTGATGGACTTCTTGAAGCCTCGAATTTTGTTGAAACAATTCAAAAAAGACAAGGGTTTTACATAGGATGTATAGAAGAAGTGGCTTATAGAATGGGATATATCGATAAAGAACAGTTATATAAATTAGGATACAAAATGAGAAACAGTGAATATGGAAGGTATCTTATGGAATTGGCAGGTGAAAGTTAAGTGGCTAAATTCAAAAAAATAGAGACGCCAATAAAAGATTTATTTATAATAGAACCCACAATTTTTGAAGACAATAGAGGTTTTTTTATGGAGAGTTGGAATGAGAAAGAATTCAACGAAATTGGATTAAAGATAAAGTTTGTACAAGATAATCATTCAAGATCTAAGAAGGGGGTATTGAGGGGGCTACATTTTCAAGAACCATATCCACAAGGCAAGCTTGTAAGAGTAATAAGGGGTGCCATTTTTGATGTAGCAGTAGATATAAGAGAAGATTCCCCAACGTTTAAAAAGTGGTTTGGAATTGTCCTTGATGAACACAATAGAAGAATGTTATACATTCCTGAAGGATTTTTACATGGTTTTTTAACACTTAGTGAATGGGCAGATGTGTTGTATAAAACTACAGAATACTATTATAAAGAATATGATAGAGGAATAATCTGGAATGATCCTGACTTAAAGATAGAATGGCCTTTTGAAGAATATGGAATAGACAAAGTAATTTTGTCGGAGAAAGATAGTCAATTACCTACTTTTAAGCAATGGCTGAAAATGAAAAAGGAGAGAAGAAAGCTGTGAAAGTTTTGATTACAGGTGCGGCTGGGCAGTTGGGCCAAGCGTTTCAAAGATTTTTCACAAAAAGAGGTATTGACTATATAGCTGCTGACCATAGTATGCTTGATATAACAAATTTAAGCCAGCTTAGGGAGTTTGTAAAAGGGAAAGATGTAACACACATAATAAATTGTGCAGCTTATAATGCAGTTGATAAAGCTGAAGAAGATTGGAAAACAGCTTATTTAGTGAATGGATTAGGTGTAAGAAATCTTGCTATTATTTCACTTGAGAATAAGATTGAATTAGTACATTACTCTACTGATTATGTTTTTGATGGCAAAAAATCAACTCCTTATACTATCTTTGATACGCCTTCTCCATTAAATAAGTATGGAGAAAGTAAACTATTAGGAGAGAGGTTTATAACTTTGACCGAATATTACTATCTAATACGAGTTAGCTGGGTTTTTGGTATAGGTAATACAAACTTTTTGAAAAGGGTTTTTGATTGGAGCAAGGAAAGACATATATTAAAGATAGCTGATGATGAAATAAGTGCACCTACTTATACAGATGATTTAGTATATGCTACATATTTGTTATTAAAAGAAAGAGCTTTTGGGTTATATCACATAACTAACACTCCTGCTTCAAGATTTGAATGGGTGGAATATGTACTAAGAAAAGTTGGTTGGAAAGGGAAAATTGAAAGAGCAAAAAAAGATGATTTTAAGCTACCTGCTAAAAGACCTGGGTATTCAGTGTTAGATAATTTTGGTTTAAAGGAGACTGTAAATTTTGAGATGCCAACATGGCAAGATGCTACTGACAGGTACTTAAGGCAGATAAATTTGATATAAGAGGAGAGAGAATGGGTATGAATTTATTGGTGACGGGGTGTGCAGGTTTTATCGGAAGCAACTTTGTATATTATTACCTTGACAAATATAAAGACAGAAAAATAATTGGTTTGGATAAATTAACTTATGCAGGTAATTTAGAAAATTTAGCAAAATTAACACCAGAGCAAAAAAAGAGGTTTGTATTTGTTAAGGGAGATATAACAAATAGAGAACTTATAGAACACATCTTTGAAGAATTCGAGATAGATGTTGTCATAAATTTTGCTGCTGAATCCCATGTTGACAGATCTATTATTGATCCACACGTTTTTGTAAAAACAAATGTATTAGGGACACAGATACTTTTGGATGTTGCAAAGAATTTTTGGTACAAAAGCGGCAAATGGATAGATGGTAAAAGATTTATCCAAATATCTACCGATGAAGTATATGGTTCGTTAGGTAAAACGGGATATTTTACTGAGAAAACGCCTCTTGATCCGCATAGCCCTTATTCAGCAAGCAAGGCAGCGGCAGATTTAATTGTAAAAGCATATTTTGATACGTATAAAATGCCTGTTAACATTACGAGATGTTCTAATAATTATGGTCCTTATCAATTTCCTGAAAAGTTAATTCCACTTGTTATTAATAATTGCTTAAACAAAAGGCCAATTCCTGTTTATGGAGATGGATTAAACATTAGGGACTGGTTATATGTTGAAGACCATTGCAAAGCAATTGATTTGGTGATAGAAAAAGGTGTAATAGGTGAAATTTACAATATTGGAGGTCACAATGAGAGAACTAATATAGAGATTGTAAAGATGATAATTAATTATCTAAAGAAGAATTTTGACGAGTCTATTTCAGAAGAATTAATAAGGTTTGTAGAAGACAGAAAAGGGCACGATAGAAGGTATGCTATTGACCCTTCGAAGATAATGAGGGAATTGGGATGGGTTCCAGAGACAAAATTTGAAGATGGAATAGTTAAGACGATAAATTGGTATTTGAATAATAGGGATTGGTTGAATAGAGTGACAACTGGGAAGTATATGGAGTATTATGATAAAGTTTATGGGAGCAGATGATTACGCTAATGCAGAAGCCAAAAAGTGGAGAAAGCAAAAAGATTCATTTATATGACTTTATTTATCTAAACTGAGTATGTTCATTTAGTTAGAAATGTTTAGTTAAAAATGTGGAGATGATATCATATATTTTAAAACTAAATTGAATTGGAGCAAAATTTTTTATAATGTTTTTATAATGTTAGTTTGATGAATGAATACAAATTGCATTGGAACCAATTATTGTAATTACCTTTTTATAGTCCGGATTCGAATTAATAGCTATGGAAGTGACTTGAAAAAAGGATTATACACAATGCTTTATCCGAGACTATTTCTCAAAATCAGGGAAATGCAAGCGCTTTTCTTGATGTTGTAAGTTCTGATTCAAATTCTGTTATTAAAAGGTTTGTTGTAGACTGTAGTTATGGTAAATGTTTAGCTTAACTTATACATAAAAGTTACAAACATGGACAAAGCAATATAAGAAACTTTAAAACTTTTTGATAAAACAAAAGAAAATTACTAAAAAATGGATGAGAGAGAGATATTTATATTAATAGTAAATTGCAGCAATTATACTAATACTGTTGAGTGTGTTGAGAGTTTGAAAGACATTGAATATGAAAATTATCGAATAGTTATTGTAGATGATGGCTCCTTCAGTGATTCTTACAATAAATTAAAAGAAAAGTGTTTAAATTGTGTAATAATCAGATCTGAGCGAAATTTATGGTTTGCTGGCGGAAACAACGTGGGAATAAAATATGCACTTGCAAATGGAGCAGATTATATCTTATTACTTAACAATGATACAATTGTAGAAAAGGATTTCTTGACTCATATGGTAAAAACTGCCGAAGAAGATGAGAGAATAGGAATTGTTGGTTGTAAAATAAACTACTATGAAAAGAGAGATTATATTTGGTTTGCAGGGGGAAAAATAGACTGGTTTAAATTTAGAATAAAACATATAGGACAGAAGGAAATTGATAGAGGCCAGTATGATAAAAAGACTGATATAACTTTTATGACGGGTTGCTGCATGTTAATAAGAAGAAAAGTATTTGAAAAAGTTGGATTACTTCCAGAAGAATATTTTATGTATTTTGAAGATGTTGATTTTTGTGTAAGAGTATTAGAAGAAGGGTTTAGAATTATCTACGAACCAAAAGCAAAGATTTATCATAAAGTTGGTTTTTCAAGTGGCGGGGAAGAATCACCATTTGCTTTGAAGTGGAATAATAGAAACAGAATATTGTTTATGAAAAAATATAAATCAAAAGTAGGGAAAAGAAAATTTGTTTTCTCTCTTCTGTTCTTTTTTGTTACGCGTTGCATAAGGATGATTCAGTTTTTATTAAAAGGAGAACGGGAAAAAACAAGAGCTATTATTAAAGGAATAAAAGAAGGATTAGTGATATATTGTAGTAAAGCAGGAGGTTCTGACATATGAAGTTAAAAAAAATACCAATTTTTATCGACATTATAGCCTTAATTTTAGCTTTTCTGATTGGTATTTTCTTAAGATTTGGAGGAATGAATTTTCCCAAACATTACATTTGGCGAATTTTCTTATTTGATGTTGCTGTGATTATTTATTTTTATATAAGAGGTCTCTACCATCAACGATACTATTCATTTTTTAAAGATCTTAAAATGATTACAGAAGCATTTGAAGCAGCAATGTTTGTCTATCTCTTGATCACATTTGCATTTAAAATGGAGCAAGTTTCGAGGTTGCTTTTATTCTATGTAATTATAGCTGGTTATATTCTTCTCATTTGCGATAAAATTTTGATAAACTACGCTCAAAGTAAAAAATTTAAAAAAGGAATAGGACTGAAAAACGTCATTATCATTGGCGACCCTAACAAATTACCTTTGAAATTTTTAAACAGTTTATCAAATAGAGAGTTGGGAAGAAATGTTATTGGATACATAAATGATCAAGTAGTTGAAGTTGATAAAATTCAATACTTGGGAGGATCGCAGGTATTAGAAGAGTGTGTTGAAAAGCATAAAGTTGACGAAATAATAGTTGCTGCGGAAAAATATCAAGAGCTTGCTATAAACTTTTGTATCAAGAAATATATCGGCTTTTTATCAATGTATCCATTTGGAAGATCTGAATATCCTTATGAGATTGAAGTAATAGGGAATGAAGTATTTTTTAGGCTGAGGGAGGTATTTACAGACACAAACTGGGGGAGGGTTAAAAGACTAATAGACCTTTTCGTAAGCACGATAGCTTTTATAATTGCATTACCATTATTCCTAATTATTGCCATTGCAATAAAAATTGATTCTAAGGGTCCAATATTTTATATACAAGATAGGATTGGATTGCACGGCAAATTATTTAAACTCTATAAATTCAGGACAATGGTAGTAAATGCCGATAAGTTATTAGAAGAATTGTTTAAGCAAAATCCAGAATTAGAAAGGGAGTATCGTATAAATCATAAACTTAAGAATGATCCGAGAATCACAAGAGTAGGGAAAATCTTAAGGAAATTCAGTTTGGATGAATTACCGCAGTTGCTTAATATAATAAAGGGTGATATGAGTTTAGTTGGACCACGTCCATATATGCCGAAGGAAATCAAAGAATGTGAAGGATATGAAGAAATACTGTGGAGAGTTCCACCAGGGCTTACGGGACTTTGGCAAATAAGTGGACGAGCCTCAACAGATTTTTCAACACGACTTAAAATGGATGAGTACTACATAATGAATTGGAGTTTTTGGTTAGATATAGAGATTCTTATAAAAACAATTCCTGCCGTCCTAAAAAAGGATGGAGCATATTGAATTTTGTAAGCAACTTCAATAGAGCATTAATAAATATTTATCATTCTGCCCACGTCCAGAGAGACCTTACTTTGTTGAGAGGTTTAAAGAAGAAGTTTCAAAATATGCAATAAAACACAAAGTCCGACCTGGCATTACCGAATGGGCTCAGATTCATGGGCTCAGGGGAGATACTTCAATTGAAGAGAGGATAAAATACGATATCTGGTACATAGAGAATTGGTCTTTCTGGCTTGATATAAAAATAATTCTGGCAACC
This sequence comes from Caldicellulosiruptor changbaiensis, assembly GCF_003999255.1. Lineage (GTDB taxonomy): Bacteria > Bacillota > Thermoanaerobacteria > Caldicellulosiruptorales > Caldicellulosiruptoraceae > Caldicellulosiruptor > Caldicellulosiruptor changbaiensis. The sequence continues at coordinate 2,830,742 of NZ_CP034791.1, read as the reverse complement.
ATTTTTGACGGCAAGTTTATGGAGAATGCTTACTGAGCTGCTATAAAATATTGATTGAATTTTCACAATTTAGTTTGCTACAATAGAAAAAGGGAAATTTTTTGGAGGTTTGTTCTATGTCAGAAAGAGAACTGTTAGAGAAAATTGTCTTAGGTATTGAGGAACTAAAAAGCGATGTAAGAGAGGTAAAAGTTAGGCTTGACAGGGTTGAAGAAAGACTTGACAGGGTTGAAGAAAGACTTGATAAGCTTGAGGAAAGGCTTGGTAGGGTTGAGGAAAGAGTTAATACCTTAGAAAGAGAAATTTCTGTTGTCAAAAGTGATATCAGAAGTATGCAAACAGAAATGCAAAGTTTGAAACAAGCCATATTAGAAAATACAGGATGCATAGATACGCTATTTAATGCATTTGGAGGAGTTATACAATTTAAAACAGATATAGAAAATTTTAAAGCTGATATAAATAAATTTAAAGATGAAGCTTCAGCTAAAATAGAAAATCTTGTCGAAGTTACTAACAAAATAAAAGAAGAGTATGGTAGACATGATATAGATCTTAGAATTATGAAAGAAAAAATAGGAATTTTGATATAAACTACATAAATAAATTGTTTTTGTATTTTTCAAGAAAAAAAGGGGCAGTTCAGGTTTAAAGCCCCTTTTAATTATTCTTTTTAGGTTGTTGAATAAAAATTATTACCAATAATACATAAAATGAGCAAAAGTTATTGATTCCATTCATATGCGAAAGAAAACTTCTTACCTTCTACTTTTCTGAGAAGTTGCTCAAACAAAAAAGTAATTAGTATCCAATCAATATACCTTTTATAATTCTTAAACCTCCTGAGCCTTACATTCTCAAGATTATATTCACCTTTTAATTTACTAAATAGTCTTTCAATCTTTGTTCTATGCTTGTATAGCTTTTTGCCCTCTTCAGTTTCTAAAAATCTTATGTTATTTCTTCTAAAAACATTCTTAACATTGTTTTTATCTTTCATGTTTCTTTTGTTTATCCCAGCAACAAATTTAACCTTAAGCTCATTTGCTATATTAAACCATCTGCTACAATCGTATCCCGCATCTGCTAATACAATCTCACAGCCAAAGCCCCATGCCCTATATAAAAGCTCTTCTTGTCTTGAGTCATGTTCATTTGCCCCTGTTAAAATCCAGAAAAGTGGTATTACTTCTTCTTTACCTGTACACAAAAGATGTAATTTGTATCCCCTGTAAAATCCTATTGTAATATGTATACCTATTTTTGCTTCTGAATCATTTTTGGCACTTCTCAAAGGTGTAGAATCTACTATCGCTATACTCATATCAGGTTCTATCTTAGCTATTAATATGTCTTTTATATCTTGCATGTATTCTTTTTCTATTTTTCTTGACAACTTTGCAAAATATGAATAGTCCGGACTTTCTTCTATACCTACTACTTGCTTAAACTCTGTGTCTTGATTTATTCGATATTCTAATTCTCTGAAACTCTTTATCCCCTTCTTAACTTTGTAAACCAGACAAGCTATTATTTGAAACAAATTAAATTTCCTTGGGCGTCCTCTTCTATTGTGCTTTATTCTCCTTGTCAGAGCTTCAGTAACCTTTTTCACTACAAAAAGTAGCTTTAAAAATTTCTTATTTTGTGCTTTAATATTCATGAGTATATCTTTTCCCCCTTGTGTTTTGTTGTGGTTTTCTCTTAAATTAAATTATAACACAAGGGGTTTTTTTCATTTGTTACTATGTTTACTTTATATGGTTATTTCTTTTATTCAACAACCTCACATTATAACTAAAATAATTAAACCAATCAGTTAACACAGATATGATAACTAAGAGTACTATCATTACTCTGGTAATATTATATCTTGCAACTAAACAAAATTTCTTTTCCTTTCCCATCCTGCTTCTCCCCTTTTATGTACTTTTTAATGTTATCTCAATCTCGCAATCCATATTTTTCAATTTCCTTACTCTTTCGGTATATCTTGTATCAAGATTTTTCCTTTTTATTATTTTTGAAACTTGCAACTGTTTTATTCGTTTTAGTTAAACTTGATAAATGAATTTCCAATTATAAAAAGCTTTGTAAAATAATTTTGTTGCGAAATAAGCAAAAAAGATAATTGTTTTATTTTTTATCACAAGTAATTTGTGTTAACAGTTGGAAAATAACCAAAAATTAGTATCGCAATTTAAATTTAAGTTTAAAAATAAGCCGCAAACTTTGAATAATTGTTCCTATGACTTTCATTTTACTTATTCCTTTTTTAAGGTCATATCTGAGAATTATTGGAACTTCATCAAATTTAGCACCAATTTTATGTAATTTAATCAAGTTGTTGAATAAATAATTATACCATTAATGTTATTATATAGAACTATAAATTACTCCACGTGTATTTAAAAGAAAATTTACAGTTTTCAATTTTTTTGAATATAGACCTCTATCAAATAAGTAATCATAATCCAGTCTACATGCTTCTTATATGTTCTAAAACCTCTTAGCCTTACTTGTTCTAAATTGTACTCTCCTTTTAACTTTCCAAATAATCTTTCAATTTTTGTCCTTTGCTTATATAGCCTTTGTCCTTCCTCACTTCTTAAAAATTCCATATTTTTTACCCTCAAAATATTTTTTACATTACTAAAATCCTTACTATTTCTCTTATTTACCGCCGCTACAAACTTTACCTCAAGTCTATCTGCCACCTCAAACAACTTCGCACAATCATAACCTGCATCTGCCAATATTACCTCAAGCCAAATATCTTAGCTTCATACAAAAGTTCTACTACTTTACTGTCATGGATATTTGCACGTGTCAACCACCATACCATAGGTATAACCTCATCTTCAACTGTTGCTAACACATGTAATTTATACCCATTGTAAAAACCTAAACTAACACATACTCCTACTTCTGCCTCTTTGTCATCCCTCGAGCTTCTCAAAGGTGTAGAATCTATAGCACAAACTTTTGTCTGCGGATCTATTTCTCTCACTAAAATTCTTGCTATTCCTTCTATATATTCTTCTTCAATTACTTTTGCCCATTTCGAAAAATATGAATGATCAGGGCTCTTCTCTATCCCTATAGCCTTTTTAAATTCTTCATCTTCATTTATCTTGTATTCTAATTCCCTGAAGCTGTTTATCTTGCTTTTGACTTTGTAAACAAAACAAGCTATTATATGGCTTAGCTTAAATTTCTCCGGTCTTCCTCTCCTGCTGCTTTTTATCTTTAATCCCAAGGCTTTTATTACTTTCTCAATTGTCATAAGTATCTTTAAAAATTTTTGTTTTTGTGTTTTAATAAAATTAGACATTGCCATCCTCCTTAGTTAGGTGTTTTTAGTCTTCTCTTGCTATAATTTTACCTTAAGGAGGATGGCTTTTTATATATATCTATTTATTGTCTTTTCTGTTAATCTGTTTTATTCAACAAGCTAATTATTCTTTTAATAAATTTTTATAATACTCTTCAAAATACCCATAGGTCTCATCATCAAATAGGCAAAACACAACCTTTTCAATGCTTGTCTGAAAACTTTCTAAAAATTCAATTGCAGTGTCAATCAAAACCTTTGCGCACCTATCTTTGGGAAATCCAAAGATACCGCTTGATACAGCAGGAAAGGCAATGCTTTTTAAATTATAAAGGTGTGCAAGATACAAGCTATTATAGATCGCTTTATGAAGCTTTTCATCCTCATTGCCTTCACCATAGATTGGACCAACAGTATGGATTACAAACTTGCAAGGCAGCCTATATGCATTTGTAATAACAGCATGCCCAGTTGGAACCATCCCAATCTTTTTTATAATCTCATCAGACTCTTTTTGAATCTCAATCCCACCTGCTTTTACAATTGCAAGAGCAACTCCACCACCATGGCGCAGGTGGCTGTTTGCTGCATTTACAATTGCATCAACATTTTCTTTTGTGATATCGCCTTTTTTGATAACAACTCTTTCAACCACCGACCCAAAATGATTTGTCATTTTTAACACATCCCTTTTTTTATTTCCTTATTTCATTTTAATTTAATTGTGTTCAGGAGTGCAAGTGAATCACAATTCATTGTACATAAACAATTTAAGTAGAAAAACAGAGATGCAAGAAGAGAATTCGAGAAAACATTAAATTTCCCTTGAAAAAATCGCGATTTTGAAAAAAAAAGATTGACATGCTTAGAAAAGGAATAGTAAAATTTTGCATGTAACTAAGTTGCCAGAACAGGGTTAATTTAAATGAAAAGCTAATAAGAAAAGCAAAGATATGCAAATGACCAGTTAAGAAAAAAGCAGAATGAAGAGGGGCAACAACCCTCTGATACAAACCTTTGGCGCCAATGGGGTAGAGGGGTTGCAATAAAAAAACAAAGAAGATGGAGGGGTGTGTGAGCATGTTTAAAAAAGCTTTGAGTATTTTGTTAATTTTTGCGTGTATATTTAGTTTTAGTATAGTATTTGCAGATGAGGTGCAGTCAGATGTAGGTAGTTCAGCAACATCGGCTTTGATTCAGGCAGGGCAAACTGTAAGTAGTAGTGTTTATAATGATTTAACAAAATATAACTATATTCCAATTCCAATAATGATACCTCAAGTTGAAGTTTTTATAGACAAAATAAAGACAGTATCTTTTCAAGGTCCTTGGATTCCAGCAGGAGGACATGTGAATGTAAGCAATAAAGCTATAACATATACGTTTACTATTGCAAAGACTTTTTCAATAGAAAACGGCTCTGATATTAGTTTTGATTGGAAGCAAAATTCGGCTAAATTTGGAATTAAAGTGTCAGGAACAGTTGAGATCAAAAAAGAAATTAAGGTAGACATAAAACCAAATGAACAAATATTTATAGATATTACACCTATAGGAAAAAATCATTATTTTAAAATAACAAAAGTTTACAAAAAATTTATTTACAGTTCACCAAATACTTCAGAGTATAATGGAAATTGGGTAATTGAAAAAGTAGAACAAGGAACGGCGTGGGTAAAAGAGCCACAAGATTTTATTACAAGAACAAGAAGTAATTAGTATAAATCCTATAAAGAGAGGACTGTTATATAAAAGACAGTCCTCTCTTTTGACTATAGTAGTTTGCAATAAATGGTTAAAGAGTAGAAACAGATGAGGAGATGATTAAGCTTATGAAAAGCTTTCTTGTGAAAAGAATTGTTTTGTTAATATTTTTTTTATTTTTTCTTGTTAATGTTTTTGTATCTGCAAAAGACGAAAGTATTCATGAAAAAATTTATTTTTTCAACTTATATAGTAACAGCATATATTTTTTAAAAACTGTAGCAAATATCCAAGGAGATGCTTTTTGGGGAGTTGATATAAAGGATAGTATAAAAGGAAAGTATACAAGTAAATTTCAATATCCTGATATTGAAATTGCAATTGTTTGTTCACAAAGGCTATTTAATGGTTTAAAATTTATTAGTTTAAAAACAGAAGACGGAAAAGAGTTTAAGATTAGAGATGTAAAACTTTTGGTTAAAAAGCCTTTTGTTAATTCAGCAAATTATTATTTATTTGCAATTTATTTACCATCAAATGAAATACCTAAAGGTACTTTTATATTTGAGAAGTTAAAATGCTCAATCAAAGGGAAAATTTACGAAGTAAATGCTCTTAAATGTTATGTAGACGTACAAAAAGCAAAAACATATGATTGGAAAATGACGGAACTAAGAAGTGGGCTCAGATTCAATGAAAAAGGGGAAAGTTTAGAAGATGTATTGTTTGATTATAGGAAAGAATATATTGGAGATGAAACCATTTGCACAATTAAAAATGAAAGTAGCAAAAAAATAAAAATTTTAAAGATAGAAGTACCTAAAAAAGTATACTCTTCTGTTTCTGTGACAGTACTTTCAAATAAATCATTGATTAAACCTGGTGAAGAAATAAAGATAAGAATTTTTGTTTCAAAGGAATATGCTCAAGAATACCATATAATCACTGTATCTCCAAAAGTAGTTTATAAGTATGAAGATGACAACAAAAGCTTTAGAATAAGTTATCCATTATCTTTTACTGATAATAAAACGCCAGTTTATCCGATTGAAAAACCGCAGTGTTTTTTTATGAAAGCCTGTAGAATAAATGTACATTGAAAAAAGTTAAAAGTGAATAAGTACTTTGGGGGTATTAAAATGATAGAAAAAATAAAAGGGAAATTTTCAGATAATACATGGAATGCAACAATTGTTGGTATAGTAATATTCTGTTTATTTGCATTTAGAAGAGCAGATACGTACATAAATAACTATATTGGGAAATTGTCATTTTTCAATTCAAGTCAAAATGTTTCTTTAGTGTACTTGAATAAATTATTGATTGCTCTTATTAGTTATCTTCCATTTACTTTTTTTACTTTTTTGATACTTGGCTTAATGTTATTATTTACTGCAGGAAAACACAAATTAATACAATTATCAATAGAAATATATAATAGATACAAAACAAAATACTTTTTATTTCTTTTACTTGAAGGCTTTTTTGGAGTAATTATATTGTGTTACAGTGTAATTTTATTTCCAATGCAAAAAAGTATAAAAATTGATTTAGTTAATTATCAACTTACTTCCTCATGGATGAAAGAAAGTGGTTGTTTAAATGTTTTTTATTTTATAGGTATTTTTATATTTGCTTTTATTGAAGAGACAATTTATAGAGTAGTAATTTACCATGTTTTTTCTTCGGTTACATTTAGAGTGTTTTCAGCGATTCTAACCTCAACTTTATTTGCCCTTTATCATGATTATTCAATTTATAATGGTATATTTATTATAAGAAATATTATAACTTCATTATTTCTCATATATGCTTTAGAAAAAACTAAAAGTATATGGTGGTCAGTTGGGGCTCATTTTGGATTAAATGCATTTTTATTTGATGTAGTTACAACAGTAGAGGGACAAAAAAAGCTTGCTATAGCCATAATATTTGTATTTTTGCTATACATGGTACTGGATTATTTAATCATTAAATATTTCAAAAGAAGGGAAGTTGACAATACTAATAACAAAAAGATTACAAAGTCTTTAGAAAAAAGTGTTGATATACGGTGATTAAAAAATATTAATGACAAGAAATAAATTAGTTTAATAGAAAACAAAAAGAGGTTTTTCAATGAAAAAAGGATTAAGAATTTTCCTGGTATTTTTTACATTATTATTAGTAACCATTTTAGCTATTAAAATGATGTCGTCAAAATCTTTGAAAACTGAAAGCAGAAATGTTAAAGAATATGCCGAAGTAGTTCCTTTTGAATTAAATAGTTTGTCGAAGCGGGAGCAATTGCTGTTTGATATTCTCAATTGTGAAGAGAAAAAGTCATTTAAGATCTATCTAAATAAACTGAGGTCTCAGCATTTAATAGTTTGGACTGAGGAATATGCCAATGGTAAAAAATGGGTGGGATAAATATGAGTAAAATAGTAAAGGATTCAAATGAAATTGAGGTAGGGATTTTAAATTTAAAAAATGATAGATATATTATGTATAGATATTATGTATAGAATTGATAGAAACGGTACTTCAAGAATTGAACCAATAAAAATATTAGCATTGTCGAGAAAAGACGACAGAATAATAACTGCATCAACAGCAAAGGTTAAAAATGACCAATCCTTTGGTTTGCTTTTGATGGTTGAAGGGGCAAAAAATAAAAACAGCAGTCTGGTAATAACTGAATTTAATTATCTTGAATGTGATAGTAAATATTTAGAACAGCTTGCCAAAAAGTATACGCATGTTTTTATTGTAGCAGCAAAGTTAACTAATAAGTTGAAATAGCAAAAATCCAAATAAAAACTTTTAAATAAGACTAAACTGAATTTGATGTTTTTAGGTAATAAGATTATAAAATTGTGAGACATCTGAGTACCTTACTAAAAATATATTTTCATTTAAAAACAGCAAAAAAACAGAGATAAAAAGAGAAAATTAAAGAAAACACAAGGAAACATTAAATTTTTCCTTGAAAAATTGCGATTTTGAAAAAAAAAAAGTTGACATGATTAGAAAGTGAATAGTAAAATTTTGCATGTAACTAAGTTGCCAGAACAGGGTTAATTTAAATGAAAAGCTAATAAGAAAAGCAAAGATATGCAAATGACCAGTTAAGAAAAAAGCAGAATGAAGAGGGGCAACAACCCTCTGATACAAACCTTTGGCGCCAATGGGGTAGAGGGGTTGCAATAAAAAAACAAAGAAGGTGAAGGGGTGTGTGAGTATGTTTAAAAAAGCTTTGAGTATTTTGTTAATTTTTGCGTGTGTACTTAGTTTTAGTGTAGTATTTGCAGATGAGGCGCAGTCAAGCGGTAACTCTTCGACGTCATCGGTGGTTTCACAGATAAAACAGGCAGCTGTATGTGAAACTGTGGGAGGCAGTGTTTATGATATTACACAATATAAGTGGTTTTGGGATCCAATTAAAGTTGTAAGAACGAAGACAGTTTCTTTTCGAGACCCTTGGAAACGTATTTTCTCTTACAGAAATGATACGCCTAATAAAGTAAAAGTAACAATAACCCAGACATATACAGTTACAAATTCAACTGGTGGTAGTGTTACGCTTTCACCACAATTGATTCAAGCACAATTAGGGGTTAATGTTAATGCTTCCGTGACAAGAACATATACAAAGGAAACAGAGATACCAGGTTACACAACATTTTATCTTGAAGCTGCAGGTGAAGGAAGCAATATTTATTATGATGTATATATCCCGCATGCATTTGATTCTGGTTACGACTATGTAGGTTCTGGATGGGTTAAAAACTATACAGGTATTGCATTTTGGGGACATTATTAATTATTAATACTTTAAATTGTAAACCTTTAAATGTTATTCAATAAGGGCTGCTGAGCAAAAAAAATAAGCAGCCCTTATTTAAAAATACAAGTAAACAGAGAGAGGAGATTAAATAAATGATGAATTTTTTTTTAAAACAAAGAATAACACTTTTCATTTTCACAATTCTGTTTTTAATCAACATAACAATATCATCTATAAAAGGCATTGCTTCTGAAAAAGTGGTTTTCTTCCATTTAGGTAAAGATAAAGCATATATATTGAAAACCATAGCTAATATTCAGGGAGATATAAAATCAATTGTAAAGAGTGGATACATTCCTTTGGGAACAGAGAGTATGCATATAGTTTCAAAAGGCAGATATGAGTATCCAAGCTTGAGAGTTGGTGTTGTGGCAACAGAAGAGATTATAAAAAAACTTAAGTTCACAATGTTAGAGGGTGCAAATAATAGTAAGGTTAAGATAAATAAAGTTCAAATTGAATCAAAGAAACCGTTTATAATAGGTGGTTTTAATTATTATGTTTTTAACCTTTATTTATCAGTAGATGATCTACAGAAAGGGATTTACATATTTAACAAGCTCAAATATACATTAAATGGAAAAACAGAAGAAAAAGAAATTTTATGCTATGTAGAAGTTCTAAAAGAGAGCGCCAAATATGATTTTTTATGGGTTGGGGGTTCTCAACAACAAAAATTTATAGCTAATCAAAGTGTGGAAGAGATAATAAATAATAGAGAGAAGGGGTACTTAGGTGAAGAATGGGAATATATTTTTGAAAATGCTACAGATAAAAATCTAAAGGTGATAAAGATAGATGTGCCTTCTAAAATATATCCTACGGTTAAAATTCAAATGACAGACAATATACCTTCAGGTGGATATTTACTAAAACCAAAAGAGAAAATAGAGTTTAAAATTTTCATACCTAAGAATTACCCTGAAGTTTATCATGTTTTAACATTATCTCCCAGAATACTCTACCAAAAAGAAAATGAAAAATACTTGAAAATAGCTTATCCTGAGACCTCGACAGGGATAGATTGTTACAAAGCAATTGACAACCCTGAAAATTTAACAAAAAAAGTTGCTAAATGAAGGTTAACAAATTATAGATGATAACAGATAAAGAGAAGAGTTTAAAATCAATTTGAAAGGAGACAAATTATATGTTAGAAAATGGAATAAAATTAAAAAACAAAATCGCGCAAAATGTTTTAATAATTATTATTGCTATTATTGCGGGTATTGCTTTAATAATATGTCAGATTATTAACAGACAATATATAGAAAAATTTCTAAGAGAACTTTTGAGAGTACCATCAATTATTGGTGGTCCTGATATAACCACAAATTTTAAGGTTACTGTAGATGAATTCTTAGGTTACATTTTTAGTTTTTTGATGGCTTTTGTCATATTAAGTTTAACTGTAGGCTTTTTTAAAAAGAAAGAAGGGCTAAAAGATTTTTATAACGATTTAACAAAAATTTATAAGACTAAATTTTTCTTTCTTCTTTTTTTAGAAGGTATAGTTATAACGTTAGTTCTAACCTATATTGTAGTAATGTTTCCTATAAAAAGTGATGTAAAGGTAAACTTAAGCAAATTGCAACATTATATTATGTGGGCTAAAGGCAGTGCATATGCAAATATTTTTTGGCTAATACAAATGCTTATAATAGCAATAATGGAAGAGTCAATTTTCAGAGGAATAATTTATAAAGGATTTTCAAAAATAACGACAAAGTTATGGTCGGCAATGATTACATCTATAATTTTTGCTCTTTACCACATATATCCTTTCGAAACAGGAGTTTTAATGCTAAGAAATGTAATAATTTCACTTCTTCTTATTTACATGTTGGAAAAAACCAAAACAATATGGTGGTCAGTTGGTATCCATTTTGGTTTGAATGCCTTATTATTTGAGGAAGTTTCTTCAAAAGAAGGTCATATTCAATTGGCATTTGGAATTATAATAGTATTTTCAGCTTATATAATTTTGGATTATTTAATTCAACAATATTACAATAAAAGAGATCAAAAAGATGATATATTAGGAAGTGAATTAAAAGATAAAGAAAAGAAAGAAGAAAGCGCAGTGGAATATTTAAGTTAATATTTGAGAATATAACCAAAGGGGAGGCATATTTATCTACAGGGCAATTAACTACTATCTGAAAGATTGACATAAATAGGGTTAAACATTATAATATTTGCTAAAGATGTCTGTAGAGAGCAAAATTAAATACAAATCTTACCTGGAGGGAAGGGAGTAGATTTGAATTCAAAGAAAGCTTTTAGACTGCTATCATGGGTAGTGATAATATCTTTTGTATTGGGTTTTATAAACCCAGCTGTTTTTGCAAAAGGTTTTAAAGACACATCAAATCACTGGGCAAAAGATGTAATTGAGAGATGGGCAAATACATACAATGTGGCAAATGGTTATTCTGATGGCACTTTTAAACCCTCAAATGCTATTACAAGGGCTGAATTTGCTCAGCTTGTGAGCAGAGTAATTGGTGATGCTTTAGTCAAGCCCGAAATTAATTTTATAGATGTAAAAGAAAATGATTGGTTTTACTCTGCTGTTAAAAATCTTGCTGATTATATAAGTGGGTATCCTGATGGTACATTTAAGCCTAAAAATAATATAACAAGAGAAGAAGCAGCATGTCTTTTGGCAAAGGTATTTGGTATTAACAAATCACAGAGCAATGTTCTTTCGAAGTTTTCCGATTATAACCAAGTGGCAGAGTGGGCAAAAGAGTATTTATCCGCAATGGTTGAAAACGGATATATGAGGGGCTATGCTGACAATTCAATAAAGCCTAAGAATTACATTACAAGAGCTGAGACATTAACTATTTTAGATAACATTGTTGGGCTTTTGCTATCAAAAAAAGGTGTATATGTAGGAAGAGAAGTCAGAGAAAATTTGATTATTAGCAGTCCGGGTGTTAGGGTGTCAGGATTTAGTGTGAGTAAAAACTGCTTGATAACAGAGGGGACAAAAGATGGAGATGTTACCATTACTAATACGCAGGTAAACGGTAATATCATTGTTCGTGGCGGAGGAGAACACAGTGTTGTTTTGAAAGATGTTAAAGCTTCTGCAGTTATAGTTGAGAACAAACAAGCAACTACAAAAATAAACATTAGCGGAAATTCAAGGATAGTCAAAGTTGTGATTGAGAAGCCAGCTTATATTTTAGTTGAAAAGACTGCAGAGGTGAACACAATAGATATCAGAGCTGACAAAACAATTTTGAAGGCAGAAGGCAAAATAGAGAGGATAGCAGTAAATGCAAAAGATGTAAAAGTAAATGATAAGGAGGTCCAGCAAGGCGCTATACTAACAATTACCAATACCAATGAAAATGAGAAAAAGACTCAATCTACAAATACCAATACTTCGCAGGAGTCAACACAAAGTGGCACTACATCTCAAACATCTAATAATACTTCAGGTGTGCAAACAAATACTGGAACGTCAACTGGAAATATATCTTCAGGCACCTCAACTGGTGGCTATACAGGTGGAGGAAGTGTATATGGTGGTGGTTCTTCGGGTTCTGGAACAAGTATTCAATATGGACCTGTAAATGTAGTGTTAGTTGACAAAGAAACCATCCCTGTTGGTCAGAACGTCCAAGTAACAGTTACAGTGAAGGATACAGCGGGGAATTTGTTGCCAAACAAGGTTGTAAGGATTGAAGGGCGGTCTGCTTATACAAATTCCTTAGGTAGTGCAACATTTACTTTATCAGTTCAGGATAGCAAAGAAATAGTTATAAATGTAGATGGCAAAGACTATTATGGTCTTTTGTACGCAATTAAACCAACTGAAGGAGTTTTGACCTTTAAGTTAAAGTCGGCAAATGGTAACTTTTTAAGTGGATTTAATGTAAAATTAGTAAATCAAGCTAAGCAATTTTCTGAGATTAAATCTGCCACAGCTGAACAAGTTTCATTCATTGTACCTGCTGTTGATGGATACAAAGCTTTAATATGGTCATATGATAATCAAAATGGGCTTATATATACCATCTTAGATAATCTGTCAGTTGGAAACGGTATTGTGAGACTTGTTGCAGACACAACATTACCAAATTATATACAAGCTACACTGGATTTTAGCATAAATAACCAACCCCTCAATAACTATGAGTTTTCAATTATCAATAGCTCAAAAACTGATGTTTTTACAATTGATGATGTAAAGTTAAATATTTCTTCAAGTCAGCTAAAAATTACAGCAGATGCGGGCAGTTATTCAATCAAGGTAGCAAAAGATACTCAGGATGGTAAGCTATATTTTATGAGAGATTTTAATCTCCAACAGTCAGGACAAGCTTTTTCATTTAATTTCAGCTCTTTTAAAAGAGTTATATTCAATTTTTCTGGTATTGGCACTTTACAAAAAAGTGTATCTGTAAAATTAAACGGTAGCTGGTTTGAACTCTCTGGGGAAAATGATATATATCTGCAAAGAGGAGTTTATAATCTGGAAGAAGTTTTTATAAAGACATACGATGAAAACAGTAAAGAGGTTGATTATTCGTATAAAGTACCAACAGGCAGTAGTCCAATTGTAGTTGATGCGACAGGAAGCGACGAACAGTGCTTTGTGAATGTAGACCTTTCAATAGATAATGTCTCAAGCAGTGTATATGCTACTAATATAGATGGAAATGAATTTGCTTCTATAAAGGCAGGTTCTCTTGTAGATTTTGTAGTGATTTTAAAGACGAAAAGTGGGCTGAACTTAGCTTTGTTAAAGCCATCTGAAAAGATGTCAGATACAGCACTATTGTTTAAAGCAAGTGATATTGTAGCATATATATCAAGTGGAGATGTAAAGAATAATATTGAACTTCTTTGTACAACAATAGAAGATAATAATATTTCGCATGTGCTCGGGTATTTGCCAAGAAATCTTCAAGATGGTACCGTTAGTGTAGTATTTACGGCAGAAATAGGTTTGCTTTATGGAAGTTCTATTACAAGCAGTATTTCGCTTTCTATAGACAATCAAAATGGTGACAGTAGAGGTTATGTATATCCACAAAATACAACTACAAGTGCTGTATACTTTGTGTGTGATAAAATTGACAGTGAAGCAAGTGACTTTTTAGCACTCAGTCTTCCGGCAAGTGAAACTTGTGACCTCAATCTTCTTGCCAACAAAATATATTTTGAACTCATGACAGAAAGGCCGCTTACTTTTGAATACGGATTGAATGGAATGTTTGGACTGAGCTTTAATCTCACCAGTGAAAACCTCTACATGATATGGCCTGTTTACCTTTTCAGCAAAGACGAGGGTCTTACAAGAAGACAAGCGGCTGAACAAAAGGCATTGCAAATAGTATCTACAGTTGTAGACCAGACTTACAATGACTATGATAAAGTTTTAGGTTTGCATGACTGGCTTGTTTTGCACACCCAGTACGATTTGGAAGGGTATCTTAACAACAACATACCTTATGAGTCACATACAGCTTATGGTGCACTAATTAATGGTATTGCGGTTTGCAACGGTTATGCAACAGCTATGCTTGCGCTTTTAGAGGATGCAAGCATAGACTCAAAAGAGATCTATGGTATGGCAGGTGTAGGTAATTCAAAAGAAGCCCATGCATGGAATATGGTAAGCTTAGAAAATAATTGGTATCATTTAGATGCAACATGGGATGACCCAGACTGGGGCAATTATGTTGAACATGCCTTTTTCAATGTTCCAGATAGTAAAATTGAGTTAACGCATGAGTAGGAAAGAAACCTTTATCCTGCTGCTACGGCTACAGATTACAGTTATGGCAACTATTACAATGTTGAAACCATTCCACAGGATGTTTATTACAACGAAGACAATATTGTAACAATAGTTGTCAAAAACTATAAAGGTGAACTACAAGCCAATAAACTTATTACAATAACGAAATTCAACCAAGCAGGAGTTGAAGATATTGTATTTACTGGCTATACTTCTGCTGATGGTACAATAACATTCAATTTAAAGCCTACTGAGATGATATCTTACCAGATTTATATAACCTCTTTTATGGAAGACAAAGGATACATTAAAGTTGTTGAAAAACTGAAGCCGGTGACAATAAGTTTAAATATTGACAATCAACCAATTGATGAATTTTATATCTCAGATGGTTTGAACTTCTTGAAAGTCACGGGTGGTCAGCGACAGGTTGGACTTAGCAGGTGGCGCGAGAATGATCTAATTTTCTATGGTTTAGGTTTTGTAATAAAGAAAAGTTTAACATTTGACAGCTATGACCCGATCCAACTTACAGTTTGTAACGATGCATACGATTCTTATGTACTTTTAAGTGTGTGTAACAGTGCTTATGCAGTTGTCGGTGCAGACGTTTATGTGATTGACAAAGATACCTTCAAGGAGCTGTTTGTAGGCAGCACAAACTCAGAAGGAAATCTTCCGCTTGTTCTTACAAACGGAGAATACATTTTAAAAGTTGCTAATTATAATTCAGAAACAAATTCTCAAGATTTTTACTATTCGATTTTACAGGTAACACAAGATAGTGTAACTTCAATTGATTTGTCTCAGTTTAATCAGATTCAATATATACCAGGATTTACCGAAGGCGGCGTTGGAATGGGAGACAAGCTGTTACTTGGTTTCGACTTTGACTATGATGGAGAATTTGTTGTGTCATCGATGGGGCACTCGAGAAAGGCTTATTTTGCACCGGGTGATTATGGTTGGGTATGGATTTTGGCCCATAACCCGTATGATATAGAAGATGATGTTGCAGCATCATTAGTGTACAAACCTTTGCAAAAACTAATTATTCCAGAAGGTACGCCTCAGCAATATACTGTTGATTTGAGAGTTGACAGAAGCAAAATAGTCTTGAACTGTGAACGTCGACCAGAAGGAAGCTGGGATTTTATTCCAACAACGCTTGATATGGTATATGAAAAGGATGACATTATAATTGATATTTATATTCCAACCAATAGTCAGAACTACGTTGTGGGTGGGGATACTGTACCTCAGCAGCTTATAGAAAATAATGGAGATATGCATATTATATGGATGGGTATTGCTGGCATTTATCCAATTAGAACGTATACTATTTCAAATAGTACTCCATATGAATTGTTTACAGGACATCTTGGTTTTATTGACAATACTAATAGTTGGCGTATAATTGTACTTGATGTAGTAGGTGATCTAAATTCAACATTTAGAATAGTATTACCACTATCACCGTATGACATTGATGTTATTATCGACAAAGAAATTACAATTTACCCACTTACTGCAGGATCAGGTGGTTTGCGAAAAGAGTCATATATTCAAAAGGCTAAGATTTACAATCAAATAATCAACACACAGCTTATCAGAAAAGAGAGTAAAAGATAATTGAAAAGTGGCTATCCTCGGGAAGGAAACGAGAGGATAGCCTTATTTTTGTATTTCAAACAAAATAACTCCATTGATAACCTGATGTAAATAAATTAAAATATTAAAGTTAATGTGGATGTAATGAAAAGAAAATAAATTAACATAGATTGGCGGAGGTCATCTTAAAAATGGAAAAGCAAGTAAAATACATCTTTGTCACAGGCGGGGTAGTGTCCGGACTTGGAAAAGGCATAACTGCTGCGTCAATTGGAAGGCTTTTGAAAGCTCGGGGCTTAAAAGTTACCATGCAGAAATTTGACCCATATATAAACGTTGACCCAGGTACTATGAGTCCATATCAGCACGGAGAGGTCTTTGTCACAGACGATGGTGCAGAGACCGACTTAGATCTTGGTCACTATGAAAGGTTCATTGATGAAAACCTTACAAAAAATAGCAATGTCACAACAGGGAAAATTTACTGGTCTGTAATTCAAAGGGAGAGACGTGGCGATTTTCTTGGTGGCACGGTTCAGGTAATACCTCATATTACAAATGAGATAAAAGAGAGAATCTACAGGCTTGGCAAGAGCAACTCAACAGATGTTGTAATAACAGAGATTGGCGGAACAGTAGGCGACATTGAAAGCCTTCCATTTTTGGAGGCAATAAGACAGGTTGCAACAGACATTGGAAAAGAAAATGTTCTGTACGTTCATGTGACGCTTGTGCCATATCTTTCAAAGTCTGGTGAGCTTAAGACAAAACCCACACAGCACTCTGTAAAAGAGCTTCGGTCAATTGGTATTCAGCCAGATATAATTGTCTGCAGGACAGAAAAGCCTCTTTCACCTGAGCTCAAAGCAAAAATTGCCCTATTTTGCAATCTCAAGCCTGAATATGTAATCCAGAATATAGACGCAGAAAGTCTTTATGAAGTGCCACTTATGCTGGAAGAGGAAGGACTTGGGGAGATTATCTGCGAAAAGCTTGGTTTTGCATGTACAAAGCCAGACCTTTCTGATTGGATAGAGATAGTCAACAAGGAAAAGAACCTCAAAAATACTGTCAACATTGCGCTTGTTGGAAAATATGTTGAGCTCCACGATGCGTATTTGTCTGTTGCAGAGGCACTAAAACATGCAGGAATTGCAAATGATAGTCACGTTGAAATTTTGTGGATCAACGCAGAGCATGTTACTTATGAAAATGCGCATGAACTCTTAAAAGAGGCAGATGGGATTTTGGTGCCGGGCGGATTTGGCGACAGAGGAATTGAAGGCAAGATTGCAGCTATAAGATATGCAAGGGAAAACAAGATTCCGTTTTTTGGAATATGTCTTGGGATGCAGTGTGCTGTGATAGAGTTTGCAAGAAATGTACTTGGGCTTGAAAAAGCAAACTCTACAGAGTTTGACGAGAACACTCCATACCCTGTGATTGACATCATGCCGGAACAAAAGGAGATTTTTACAAAAGGTGGTACAATGCGGCTTGGACTTTATCCGTGCAAGCTTGAAGAAGGAACGCTTGCACACAGAATTTACAACGATGAGCTTGTATATGAACGTCACAGGCACAGATATGAGTTCAACAACGAATTTAAAGAGAGATTCAGACAAGCAGGAGTGGTATTTTCAGGAATATCTCCAGACAGAAGGCTTGTTGAGATAATTGAACTGAAAGACCATCCGTGGTTTGTGGGTGTACAATTTCATCCTGAGTTCAAGTCACGACCACAAAAGCCACATCCAATCTTTACAGACTTCATAAGAGCATCTTTGGAAAATAGGAGTAAAAAAGAGGGGACACACTCTTAGAGAGTGAGGGGTCCCCATTTTTTTACTTCACAAAGTACTCAACTTATCTTCTTCGACGGCGTGTGTATGTAAAATCAAGCTTGCGAGAATATGAGGTTTTTGTACGGGAAGTTTCTGAAACAAGGTACATTACAACAATATGGATTAAAAACAGCACAAGATTTAGTCCAACATGGATATAGATATAAGCTGGCCGCTGTAAGATTATCTTTGTAAGGGTTTCTCTTGAGTATTCAACAAATCCCATCAGATGTATGGAGAAAATCTGAAGCAAAAGATTGTAGAAGGCTGCATATTGTACATTGAACATGAAAAAGATCGCAAGAAGGCATGAGATTAAAAAGCCTGGTAAAAGTAAAAGTGTTGATGTTATGTAAAATCTAAGAAGAATGGTAATTAAAAAGATTGTCAATGTACATATAATGGACCAAATAAAAAGAAGCACTTTGTCAGACAAAAATAAATTTACACCTGCAAAAAAGCAAAGGTATATGACAAGCCACAAAAAAACCTCAAGAGCTAAATTTCTATTTTCCATAGCATTTATAGCTCTTAAAAATGTATTTTAAGAGCTTTTTTCCCTCCTTTTTGCACTTTTGTTTCTCAAAGAAGATGTTCCAAAACAATTATACAATAAAAAGTGTGGTTGTTGTATAATTAAATTATCATAATGTAGAATATTCAAAGGGGGATCTTCTAAAAGATGTCTAAAGCACATATTTTGGTTGTTGATGATGAAAAACCTATTGTTGATATAATCAAGTTCAACTTAGAAAAGGAAGGATATAAGATCACAACCTCATACGATGGAGAGGATGCGCTAAATAAAATTAAGAATGAGAGCTTTGATATGATCTTGCTTGATGTGATGCTTCCCAAAATGGACGGTTTTACAGTATGCAAAAAGGTTAGAGAGTTTTCCGAAGTGCCAATTATAATGATAACAGCCAAAGCAGACGAGGTTGACAAGGTTTTGGGTTTGGAGCTTGGCGCTGATGATTACATAACAAAGCCGTTTGGCATAAGAGAGCTTATTGCAAGAATCAGGGCAAATTTAAGGCGCACTTCTCAGCAGTCAAATAGTGATGGGAAAGTGTTAAAAGCAGGAAAACTCACTTTAAATCCTGAGACATTTGAGGTAAAAAAAGACGGGAAGATTATTGAGCTTACTGTTCGGGAGTATGAACTTTTGAAGTTTTTGATGTCTCAGAAAGGTCAAGTTTTTTCAAGAGAAGAGCTTTTAGAAAAGGTATGGGATTATGAATACTATGGCGATGTTAGAACAGTTGATGTGACAGTGAGAAGACTTCGCGAAAAGATAGAAGACAACCCGTCAGAGCCAGTTTTTATTCTGACAAAAAGAGGAATTGGGTACTATTTCAATCCAAATGTATAATGTAAAGGTTTTAAATTAAAGATTTAAAGGGGAATATAGAAAAAGATGACAAAAAGTATAGAAAGTAGACTTATTATTGTCTTTGGGCTTTTGATTTTGATGGTGATGTTTATCTCAAGCTTTTTTATCATCGACAGGGTGAAGAATTATTTTTTTGAGGATGTGCAAAAAAAGATAGAGTTCATGGCACAGTCTTCACTGCTTAAACTTTTGCAGGACAAGCGCCTAAAGAGTTCAGAAATCCAGGATATAATTGACCAGACAATGAAAGAAAGCCAGTTTGGATTTATGATTAGTAAGCTCATTGTGACAGATTCACAAGGGCGCTTGATTGCTTCATTTCCAAGGCTAACTATTGATTTTTTTCCATCTGATGAGATTTTAAATAGTTTAGCAGGTTATAAAGTTGTCAAACAAGATAATGAAAGACAGGTTTTAATATTTTCCTTTCCCATCAAAGATGGTAAAGTGGTTCAAAGAGCTTTGTATTTAGAGGTATCTAGCCAAAATGTCCTTGGCACAGTTAGAGACATAAAAAATATCCTTCTTATGGCATATGTAGTTGCTATAACCTTTTCGCTTTTGATTGGTTTTTTGTTTGCCAAGACACTTTCAACCCCTTTAAGAAAACTTACAAAACAGGCGCTTGAGATGGCAAATGGCAACCTTGATGTTAAGATAGATATAAATTCCAAAGATGAGATAGGAAAGCTTGCAGATGCTTTTGCAAAGATGGCAAGGAATATCAAAATGTATATCTCAGAGCTTGAGTTTGAAAAACAAAAGTTGGAAAGAATCCTTCAGAACATGTCTGATGGAGTTGTTGCAATAAATTCAAAGAATGAAATAATTCACATAAATGAAAGTGCTAATAAGTTTTTAAATGGCAGAGTAGAAGAGTTTATAAACAAAATGGGGAAGGAAAGCAACTCAGATACAGAGGTTACAATTTACACAACAGATGACCTTACATTAGAGGTCAGCAAGGCAACCTTTATAGATTCGTATATGAACCATGGACTTATTTTCATAATTCATGATATAACCCAGCAGGCAAGACTTGACAGTATGAGAAAACAGTTTGTGGCAAATGTTTCACATGAGCTCAGAACTCCAATCACAACAATAAAGACATATTCAGAAACTCTTTTGGATGTTGACGATGAAGAGACAAAAAAACAGTTCTTAAGTGTCATTATAAAAGAGTGTGACAGGATGACAAGGCTTGTAAGTGATCTTTTGTACTTGTCGCGACTTGACAGTGGTGAGAACATTTTGAATTTAGAAGAGGTTAATTTGAGCGAGCTTGTCAGGTTTGTCTGTGAAAAGCTCAAAATTCATGCCAAGAAGAAGAACCAAACCTTGAGCTGCAGTATCTTGCAAGATGTTGTTGCAATGGTCGACAGAGATAAGATAGAACAGGTTTTAATAAACCTAATTAGCAATGCAGTCACCTATGTTCAAGAAAGTGGCCAGATAAATGTTGTCTTGCAAAAGGAAGAAGATAAAATAAAAATAATTGTAAAAGACAACGGGCCTGGTATTCCAGAAGAAGATCTACCGCGGATATTCGAAAGGTTTTACAGGGTTGACAAGGCCCGCTCACGTGAACTTGGCGGTTCTGGCTTAGGGCTTTCAATTGCCGATGAGATTGTAAAAGCTCACGGCGGCACGATTTTGGTTGAGAGCAAAGTAGGCAGCGGTACAACATTTACAGTTGTTCTTCCAGCAAAATCATTATAGAAAAAGCTTTTGTAATGTGCTCTTAATAGCTTTGTAACACTTTTGTAATAATTTAATTGTATAATGATAAGTAGGAGTAATACATTGGTTGCTGGTGATAAAAATGAAACGAGCGTTTGCGTTTATGCTGACTATAATTTTTCTTTTATTTAATATAGGAGTAGCATTTGCTGAGGGAAAAAGCCTTCACAAGGCAAGATATATAGATTCAATTGAGATAGATGGGAATAAAATAAGCTCTACTACAAAGACTCTTATAGAGATTACAGATTATGAGCAGAACTTGAGTACATCAACATTTGTACTCTCAGGTAAAGGAAGCGAAGGCACGGAGATTAGCATATATACAAAAAACGACAAAAAAGAGTCTTTTGGCCAGAATAATTTGGTTGACAAAATCACAGTGGGAAAGTCTGGTTATTTCGCAAAAAAGATTGATGTGAGTGAAGGCTATACCTATATCTTAGTTGTTGCAACAAAAGACAGTGACACGCAACTTGCAATTCTTAAAGTATATTATGAAAAGAAAGAAGGCTTTTTGGCAAAGGTAGAAAAGGCCATTTCAAATTTGATAAACTCAATTACAAAATAACAAGAGGGTAGGTTTATGAACAGAATCAAAAAAGAAGCTATAAAGAGCATAGTGCTGGGTATACTTGTTATACTCAGCATTTATTTGTATTATAAGGTGTATTTTAATTACAACCTTGATGACTTTGCAAATGCACTAAATGTTAGGGAAAACAGACTTTCAGAAGATGAGCTTTTGGAAAGAGTTCATATTATCCTTGCAACGCCAAAGGATATGTACTTGAATATCTCTAAGAATGTAGTCATTGGAGTTTTGCGTACACAAAAAGAATACTTTGATGTAATTTCTAAGTTTGTAAGTAACCTCAAAGAAAACATTGTGAAAAAGAATTATAGTTTGAAATTTAAAAAAATGAAAATTGATGAGTTTAAATCAAGCAAGAGTATATTTTTTAACTATGGCTATTTTATAGATTTTCATATGTTTGTTTATGAGCTTTCAAGAAGAAGTATTTTGCCTTCCAAAAAGACCTTTGAGTTTGACAAAGTTTTTATAAAAGAGTCAAATTCAAATACTGAAGTTTATTTTTTCAACTCAAATACAGAAGAAGCCGCAATATTAACTTGTCCGAAGTATGGATTTTCTCAGTTTGAGAATAGAATTGAGCAAAGCTCTTATCTTGTATTTTCTTGGTCAGATGGACTTGGTTTTACAGAACTTGTGAGCAAAGATTCACTAATTCCTGTTGAGTTTTCAAATATTCAGTTTTCTGAGGTTAAAATAAAGGAAAGTGATTATAAAAAAGAACTTATAATAAGGCGTCTTTTTCCTGATACAATACTTACCAAAAGGAATGTACTCAAATGTGGTGAGATTGTGATAACAGATGAGAGACGAGAGTTTGTAATAAAATCTGATGGAAGTTACATTTTTAGGTTTACAAAAGATATATTTTGTGACAAAATAGAATCAATTACAGAAGCTCTTATGAATTATATGAAAAATTTTTATACAAATGAGGACATTAGAGTATACAAAATTGAGAATTCCAAAAATACAACTAAGATTTACCTCATAACAAGAGTTGATGGAATTGACTTGATGCCTTCAGATAACGAATACTGCAGTTATATAGAAATTTCTAATGGCAGGCTTAAAAAGATTTCTGGTCATCTTTTTGATGCAATGTCGGTCAGAACTGCTAAGATAAAGGTCAGTGGAATTGCAGCTATTGATACTATAAAGGAGAGAAAAGGAGATATATTTATAAGAAATATAAGTTTAAGATATATCGCAACAGGAAATACATCTTATCCCTATTGGCAAATTGACACAGACAACGGGACAGTCTATGTTGAAACAATTAAATAAAAAAGGAGTTTTGTTTGGAAAATGAACTGGTCAAAAGTAAAAACAATAGCAATTGTGGTTTTTGCGGCTTTGGTACTTTTCCTTGCTGTAAAATACTTAAACTTACTGCCAAAGGAAGAGAGCCTTACAGATAAACAAATCAAGACAGCACAAAATATACTTGCTCAGAATTCTATAAAGCTTTCTTGTACGATTGATAAAAAAATTTATTATGTTTCAAAACTCAACGTAAAAACTGAATCTGCGTATGACAATGTCTTGATAAAGCTCTTTGGCAAAAGAGTTGATAAATATCAAAAGGAGTTTGAAAGTAGCATCTATCATTTGAAGATAGTAAATCAAACACTTTTTTTAGAATCAAAGTACAGCCAAGACCCGTTTGAGCTTTTCGATATAAATAAAAGTGATTATATAAAGGATTATGATGGCAGCTATATTCAGGTTTATAAAGGCTATCCAATATTTGATGGAAAGCTCAAAATACAGAAGCAAAAAAATACAACTCTTTATATCTTCACAAAGGTTATTCCACAGGGTTTTGAATTCAAAAGAAGCAGGGCAATCTCAGCGTTAGAGGCTATCTTCAATCTCTTAAACCAGCAAAAAAACATAAAAGAGATACAGAACATAAAGTTTGGCTACTATCTAAAAGACTTCAACGTTATCCAAGGCCAGGCAGTCCCAGTTTGGCGAATTGTTGCAGATGGCGAGGTTTATTATATAAATGGGTTTACGGGGATGTTGGAATGAGAAATGATAAAAGTAAATGAGTACCAGCAGGGGATTGGGAAAAATTTATAGTCCCCTGCTTATTTTTTTGCGAAAAACCTTAAATTTAGATACCACTTCTTAAAAAAGCCATCTTTTTTATAGACTTTGCCCCATTTTATAATAAAATCAGAAAGATAAATTGTAGCTTATGTAATATAAAAAGTATAACCTCTACAGAAGGAAGGCGATATCTCATGGAATCAGCTATTTCAGCAAATAGGCAGCATAGCCGCCAAAATGGCTTTAGAAGATTTTTGCACAAGTTAAATGAACAAAAATATCTTCAGGCAATGGCAATACCAGGTGTAATTTGGATGATTATTTTTAACTACATACCAATGTATGGAATAATAATTGCATTTAAAGAATACGACATCACATTGGGGTTTAATAAATCACCATGGATAGGTCTTACTAATTTTAAAGAATTCTTTTCTGATGAGAGATTCTGGTTGATAATAAAAAACACTGTGGGAATTAGCTTTTTCAAACTTCTTGTAGGATTTCCTTTACCAATATTGTTTGCTGTACTCTTAAATGAACTTGCATCAGTGCGGTTTAAGAGAGCCGTACAAACAATATCTTACCTGCCTCATTTTATATCTTGGGTTGTGCTTGGTGGAATACTTATGAACTGGCTATCAGAAACAGGTCTTATAAATATAATTTTAACAAAAATAGGAATATTAAAGCAACCTATAGCTTTCTTGGCAGAACCAAAATATTTTTGGGGGATTGCGGTTATATCTGAAGTTTGGAAAGAACTTGGTTGGAACGCGATAATATACTTAGCTGCAATCGCTGGAATTGATCCAGAGCTTTATGAAGCAGCAACTGTAGATGGGGCAGGAAGATTTACAAAGATGTTCAAGATAACCATACCCTGTATTTCTGGTACAATTGCTATTATGTTTATTTTAGCAGTAAGTGGGCTTATGAATTCAAACTTTGACCAGATATTTGTTCTCAGAAATCCGCTTAATGCAGATGCTTCGGATGTAATTGATATTTATGTTTACCGAATGGGAATAGAAGCTTTTAGATTTTCGTATGCAACTGCAATAGGACTTTTCAAGTCGATAATAGCGCTAATATTGCTTCTTACTGCAAATGGTGTAACTAAGAAACTTACTGATAAATCATTATTCTAATTTCTTTATACTGTAAATTTGAGCTGTGAAAAGAGGTGCACAGAAAAATGAAAATCAAATCTTCATTCGGAGATAAGATATTTAACGTGTTTAACGTAACATTGATGCTTATTATATGTTTTCTAACTCTATATCCAGTGTGGTACATCATAGTGTATTCATTTAATGAAGGAAAAGATGCCATGCTTGGCGGCATCTACTTTTGGCCGCGAAAGTTTACCCTGGACAACTACAAAACTGTTTTTAGCAACAGCGACATCACAACAGCATTTATGGTAACAGTGGCAAGAACAGTTATAACAACAACACTGCATGTGTTTTTCACTGCAATGGTTGCATACGCATTTTTGAGAAAAGAACTTATGGGAAGAAAGATTTACATGGCAATGGGGACAATTACCCTCTTTTTTGGAGGGGGTCTCATACCATACTTTCTATTGATCAAAAGTTTGGGACTTTACAATACTTTCTGGGTGTATGTAATACCTGGGATGTTCAACTTTTATAATCTTATAATCTTCCAAGCCTTTTTCAGAGAACTTCCAATTGAACTTGAAGAGTCTGCAAAAATTGACGGAGCAAATGACTTTGTAATATTTACGCGTATAATACTTCCCTTGTCAACACCAGTTTTAGCAACAATTGCACTCTTTGTTGGTGTTTACAACTGGAATGACTATTTCATGGGAGTTATATTCATTAACAATCCAAAGCTTCAGCCTATACAAACATTTTTGTACAAGGTCATAGCTCAGGTAACATCGAACCAGATGCTTGCATATGCACCTGGGGGGATTGCAACAAGGAATGTAACTTCACAATCTCTTAAGATGGCTACAATGGTTATAACCACATTACCAATTGTATGTGTATATCCGTTCTTGCAAAAGTATTTTGTCAAAGGACTCTTGATTGGTGCTATAAAAGGATAAAAGATTTGGTGTGATTAAATTTTGGGCATTGACTGCACTCAAAATTGCGAGGGGTGCAGTTGATAAAAATAAAGAACTGCAAAAAGGAGGTTTTGATGTATGAAGGGGTTTAATTTCAAAAAACTGTTTGCTGTCATTGTAGTTGTAGCTTTTGCTATTTCAATTATTCCATTTGCAATTGGCAGTGCAGCAAGCTCTGTCAAGCCAGGCTGGAAAGAAGATAGCAAAAAACCTATCACGTTTGACTGGTACATTAACTTTTCATGGTTCGGCACAAAATGGGGCGGAAATGCAGTTTCTGATTACATCACCAAAAAGACAGGTGTAAAAATCAATTTCATAGTTCCAGCTGGAAATGAAAACGAAAAACTCAATGTTATGATTGCATCTAACACACTTCCAGACTTCATAACTCTCGGTTGGTGGGAAGAAGCTGTCAAAAAGATGATTGCAGGAAAGCTTGTGTATGCTTTAGATGAACTTGCCAAGAAATATGATCCATACTTCTTCACAGTTGCAAACAAGCAAAGACTTGGCTGGTATACAGAACCAGATGGACATGTCTATGGCTATCCAAACGCATCTTATACACCGAGTGATTATCAGAATCCAAAGTTAAAAATTTATTCCAACCAAACATTCCTTGTACGAAAAGATATGTACGAAGCTCTTGGCAAGCCTGACATGAGAAAACCAGATACATTCTTGAAAGCTTTAGCTGACGCTAAAAAGAAATTCCCAAAAGTAAATGGTCAACCTCTTATCCCAATTGGATTCCATGAATTTACCGACACAGGTTGCTATTCATTAGAGAGTTATCTGTGGAATTTCTTAGCACTTCCACGCGAGAAAAATGGGAAGCTTTATGACATTGTGGCACATCCAGAGTATATCAGGTGGCTCAAAACTTTCAATGAAGCATACAGGAGAGGACTAATTGCAAAGGATGTATTCATTGACAAAAGAGCTCAGATGGAAGAGAAGATTGCTCAAGGAAGATATTTTAGCATGATTTACCAGAGAACAGATTTCGTTGCTCAGCAGCAAGAACTTTACAAGAAAAATCCAAACATGATTTATATAGCAGTTGATGGTCCAGCAAACTCAAAACTTGAAAAACCAAAGCTTGCAGGTCCTGGCATTGCAGGTTGGACACTTACTATGATTTCGAAAAATAACAAGGATCCAAAGAGAGCTATAAGATTTATGAGCTACTGGCTAAGCCCAGAGGGTCAGAAGGATTTCTATCTTGGACCAAAGGGTGTTACATGGGATGTAATCAAAGGCAAAGAACAGTTCAAACCAGAGGTTGTAAAACTTATGCAGACAGACAGACCAACATTTGACAAGAAGTACGGTGCAGAGCTCACTTACTGGATGCTTGGCGACTGGCCATATGTATCCCAGTGGGACCCTGGCATGCCACCATACCTGCAGCAGATGGCTGATTGGACACTTGGCAAAACTGTTAGCTATGCACAGTATGACAATCTAAATCCACCTGCTGACAGCCCAGAGGGTATTATCGCACGAAAGATTGCTCTCAAATGGGGTCAGACTTTGCCAAAACTCATTATGGCTAAATCACCAGCTGAGTTTGATAGGATTTTCAAAGAGTTCCAGAACTACAAAAAACAGATTGGCTTTGATAAATTACTTGCATGGCAGCAAAAGAAGTTAGAAGAGAACAAAAAGAAACTTGGACTTAAGTAATTTAGTTCAACTTTTAAAGAGGCTGATGGTATTTTGGTAAATGCCATCAGCCTTTTTTAAAAATAATCTTTTTTGTTTTTATTGAAGGGGATTTTAACTTTGTTATAATGAAAATTAAATAAAAAACTGAGGATGAGTTTTGTATGTTCAAGACAGCAATCACTAAATTCCTGAGTAAAATATTGAAATTGAATATTCGACAGAAGCTTATTCTCACATACGTTCTCATAGTGGCCATACCACTTTCAATACTTCAGGTTAATGCTTTTCACAAGGTTAGAGTTTTTACAGAAAAAGAGTATGTGAGTAATATAACTTTTGAAATGAATAAATTAAGAAACGACATTATCAAAAATGTTGAGCAATATATAAAGGCGACACAGTTCATTTTAAACAATCAGGAGTTTATTGAATTTGTTTCGGTATATCAGGAAAGGAGCGTTGATGAAATCTTTTCATTCAAAATAAATGTCCTTGACAAGATAGAATATCTTCAATATGTAAATTTCAACATAAACAGAATTAGATTTTTTACAAATAACAGTTTTCTCCCAGAAGTTTGGCCAACTCTATACCAAATTGATAGACTCAAGGACTTCAGATTCATAGACAAATTTTTATCAGATCAAAACCAAATCTCGCTTTGGAAAATTGATAATGTGGATATACTTGGTCCACCTCTGAATAATGAAGAAAAAGTTGTATCATTATATACTAAAGTAACAGATTTGGTAGGTAATTTGATAGGAATAATTGAGGTTAACATGAAGGTTGATGAATTTTTTGCAAATGAACTTACAAGAGAAAACAGCAATTCAGTCACAATTGCGTTGTCACAAAGTGGCGAGGTAATTTTGAGCAAACAAACGCCAATTTTTCTCAAAAGGCTGAATATAGACACAAAAAAACTTATACAAATTTTGAAGCAAAAAAGCAAGGCCGGTGCAGAAGATGGAATAGTTCATTTGAAGATTAACAAAAATTCTGCTGCTTTTGTATATTCTCATATTCCTGTATTAGGAGTAACCCTTTATAAGCTAATTTTGTTTGATGAACTTTCAAATAAGATAAATAGAATAACTTTTCAGATGCTTGCTCAGGTACTTGTGCTGATTATTACCTCTTCTGTCCTTATTTTTATTCTGATTACTTTGATTCTTAAAAAATTAAGACAGGTTATTCTCAGCATGAGAGCTGTTGAAAATGGCAATTTTGATGTTTCTATCGATGTTAAAGGCGATGACGAGATAGATGAACTTGCTCTGCACTTTTTAAACATGGTTGAAAGATTAAAGATATTAATAGGTGAAACTGTGAGAAGAGAGGTTGCCCAAAAAGATGCCCAGATAAAAGCATTGCAATCCCAGATAAATGCACATTTTATTTACAATGTTCTTGAAAATATAAAAATGATGGCTGAATATGCTGAAAACTACGACGTTTCTGATGCAATTACAAAGCTTGGTAAAATGATGAGATACAATATGAACTGGAAAAGAAAGTTTGTTACGTTAAAGGAAGAGATTGAAAATATTCAGAATTATATAGCACTTATGAATATCAGGTATGACAACGAGATAAAGTTGCTTGTAAGTGTAGATGATGAGATTTTGAATTATGAGGTTCCTAAATTGATTTTACAGCCAATAATTGAAAACGCAATAAATTATGGAATAGAGCCAAAAGGTGAAGGTGGCAATATTTTCATAGATGCAAGTATAATTGGAGAGTTTGTTGTAATTTCAATTTTAGATGATGGACTTGGAATAGAGCTTGAAAAACTCACAGCTTTGCAGTCAGCTTTGGAAAATGACACTGAAACTGAATTTTGCCAAGGCCAAGGGATTGCATTAAAAAATGTAAATGAGAGGATAAAACTTGCCTATGGAAGAGAATATGGAATAAAAATAGAGAGCAAACACGGTGAGTTTACAAAAGTTACAATAACTTTGCCATATAAAAAAATATAGGATTTGTATTCTATTTCAAAAGAGGCGAGAAAGAATATGAGAAAGGTTTTAATTGTGGATGATGAAAAACTTATCAGAAAAGGTATCAGAACCATCTTGGAGAGAAATTTTAATGATTTAGATGAAATCAAAGAAGCTTCAAATGGCAAAGAGGCACTGGATATTCTGTTTTCGGAAAAAGTTGATATCTTAATACTCGACATAAGATTACCCCAAATTGATGGTATTTCTGTGCTTAAAAAGATACAGAATTTACAACACAAACCCAAAGTGGTTATAATAAGTGGCTATGATGAATTTAATTATGCCAAGGAATGCATGCAATACGGTGCTAAAGGATATATTTTAAAGCCCATTGATAAGAAAGAGTTGATTGAAATTATAGAAAAAGTAAAGGAAGAGATTGCACAAGAAGAAAATAATTTGCGTTTGATTTCCTTTCAAAGAATAATGAAGTTAAAGATGTTGGAAGCAGAGATAAACAATATAATATTTTCCGGTTTGGAGATTGAAAGATTCAAAGAAAGGCTTAAAGAGTTAGAGATTCCGATTGAAAAAAAGGTATACAGCATCTACATTTTAAGATGTGGTGATGTTTCTGAACAAACCGGTTTTGAGACAGAAGAGGAAAGAGTAAAGCTTTCTAAGATTCTATCAGGAGAAAGTTATATTTCTACAATATATAATCATAGGAAAGATATTCTTGTATTATCAGAAGACGCGAATTGTTTTGAGAATATTGGGAAAATATACTTGAATACTATAGATAAGCGGGTATATATCGGAATTTGCGATCTGCCCCAGTCTTTTGATGAGATAAAAAAGCTTTATGAAAATTCTTTCAAAACAGCTATTTATGCTTTTGCATCTAATAAAAACATTGAATTCTGGTTGTCAGTCAAATGGCGTGAGACAGAAAAAATAAACAAGTTTAACAATATTGAGAAGCTAAAAGAACTGATTCTTGCAGGCAAACAAAAAGAAGCGATTTCCTGCTTGGAAAGCATTTTGTGCAATGAATTTTTCATGAAAAGTGCTGCTGAAGATATTTTAAATGTCACAAAAACACTTTACAGCAATGTTGTAGAGTGGCTTTGTCATCACGTTCCTAAAAAGGTACTTGATTTTCATGAATATCAGAAATTATCTGATATATTCAATTTCTCATCAATTTTAGAATATGTTAATTACATAAAGAAATTTGTACACGAAGCAACTGAAATAGTAATTTCTTTGAAAGGTATTCTCAGTGTAAAAGATGAAATTGATGAAGCAATTAAGTTTATCAATTTGAACTATCACAAAGAGATCAATATGGCAATGGTAGCAAACCACGTTTCGCTCAATTACTATTATTTTTCAAGCATCTTCAAAGAAAAAACAGGAATGAGTTTTTTAGATTACCTAAACAAAGTCAGGGTTGAGAAGGCAAAAGAGCTGCTTGCCAAAACAGACTTAAAAGTGTGGGAAATAGCATCCAAAGTTGGTTACAAAAGCCCAAAACACTTTGCAAGAATTTTTAAGGAAATAACAGGGCTTACGCCAAATGAATACAGAGATGTCCAAAAGAGCTTGCAGGAATAGAAGATTGTTTGTAAAACAATAACGATAAAAAATACTTAAAAGCAGTGACTATAACTAAAAAATAATGCCTTTTTTTGTTTATATAATTTTGATAAATCTAAAGTAGAAAAGCATAAAAAATTTTGAGGGGTGCAAAAGGTAGATTGCGACATCAATATTGCAATTGACAAGTCACTGACATCTGCCCCATGGTTTATACCATATGCACCAACAACTGTATTTGATATCGGAACTCAACAGCAAGAGTATACTCTCAGATTTAAAGTTACACAGCCAACAGATGTGACAAAGGTTGTATTTGAGTTTGGGCCGATAAACAATGTGGCTCCTCCTCTTCCACTTGACATATATCTTGATGATGTAACACTGACTGTTGTAAGTGATCAGTAAAAATAGAATCTAATATGATATTGTGATTTTGTAAGAAAGGGTTGCAAGACAATGAGTGGTCTTGCAACCCTGTATTTTAAATTAAAAAGAAGGGGGTTAAGAAAATTGCAGGCAAATCCTAAGTACTATTATGATGAGAAAACAAACTCATTTTGCATAGAGAACTATCAGCTTTCAAAACCATTTTCGAGTTTTTTGCCCGGGATTGCAGGCATATTTGGAATTCCACTTTGGTGCTTTTATGTGAACAGAGGACAGTGTATAGTGTCGTTCGGGACAAAGAACAAAGACGGGGCAATTTTAGAATTTTTGCCGGCCGACAAGGCTTACAGGCTTGCATCAACACACGGGTTTAGAACCTTTTTGAAACTAAACAGAAACCTCTTTTATGAGCCTTTTCAAACAGAGAATCTACTCAATTTTGCAAAAAGCAAGATGTCCATTTTTGCTGACCATCTTGAGATTTACGAAGAAAATCCAAATATTGGTATCAAGACAGAAGTAAGGTATTACACACTTCCAACCAAGAATGTGGCTTCTCTTGTGAGGGAGATAAAAGTAACAAATATTTCACAAAAGCCTGTGGATATTGAAGCTTTAGATGGGCTTGCCTTGATTGTTCCATACGGTAAAAGTGACTTTGCACTGAAGAACATGAGCAGGACAAGTGAGGCATGGAATTTTGTTGAGAATTTAGACAAAAAAGCTCCATACTTTAGATTTCATTCATCTTCTGAGGACACAACAGAAGTTGTTGAAATAAAAGAGGGCAATTTCTTTGTAAGTTTTGACAATACGCAGGGCAGCTTTGAAAGATGCGATGTTATAATTGACCCAAAAATTATTTTTGGAATAAGCTCAGAAATAGCAAAGCCATATGAATTTATCTTTGCAGATAGGCTTGACATATCAAATCAGGTTTTTGCGAACAAGACATGCTGCGCTTTTGTGTATGCAAAGAGGACTTTAGATCCACAGCAGACTTTGATTTTATGCAGTATCATAGGACATGCAAAAAGCATTGATGAACTAAACTGCTTTGTTGATTCTATTTGCTCTTCTGAGTTTTTTGACAGAGCGTTTGAAGAGAACAAAGCTATAATCGATGCTATTGTTACAAACAATACAATTGTGACTTCAGACAAAAAATTAGATGAGTATGCCAAAATGTGCTATCTTGACAATATCTTGCGCGGCGGTGTGCCTTTCACAATTGATCATGATGACAAAAAGGATGTTATATATCTGTTTTCACGAAAACATGGGGATTTGGAGAGAGATTATAACTTTTTTGAAATTCAAGACACATATTATTCCCAGGGTAATGGAAACTTCAGAGACATCAACCAGAACAGGCGAAACGATATTCTGTTCAACCCAGACATTTTTGACTTTAATGTATGGTACTTCATCAGCCTCATTCAGCTTGATAGCTATAATCCTCTGGTTGTAAAAGGTATAAAGTACAGGTTAAATAACCTTGAACATCTGGA
Source organism: Caldicellulosiruptor changbaiensis (assembly GCF_003999255.1). Classification (GTDB taxonomy): domain Bacteria; phylum Bacillota; class Thermoanaerobacteria; order Caldicellulosiruptorales; family Caldicellulosiruptoraceae; genus Caldicellulosiruptor; species Caldicellulosiruptor changbaiensis. Next base: position 2,797,631 of record NZ_CP034791.1, on the reverse strand, counting down.
GAAGTATATAGTAAATGGCAAAGAAGAGTTAAAAAGGTTTTTTGAAAGAGACTATTTGCCATATGAACTTATAAAGTTTTTAGAAATCCATAATATAAAAATCAACATATCAAAAGAAGAATTTGTAAACTGCTGTCTTGTAAATTCAGAGAAAATAATTGAAGCAGACCCCGGTGAAGGTTATTGGATAGACCATTTTACTTACAACTTAGATTTAATTGAAAACTTCGAAAGCGTATATCCTGATAAAATGAAACAGCTACTTTTGCAAAGAAAATATTATTACTATGACAATGAACATTATGTAAAACCAAGAAGAGAAAGAATAAAAATTATAGATGGAAAAGTGAAACAGCACGGCGCATATGCGCTTGACAAAGAAAAACAAGAGCTCATAAACTCTCGTGCTGACAGGAAAAGATATGTAAGAACCTACAGTGGCCAAGGTGATGTTTACACAGGCAGCCTCATTGAAAAGCTTTTAGTAATACTTCTGAACAGAATGGCAACTTTGGACCCATTTGGTGTTGGAGTGGAGATGGAGGCATCAAAGCCTGGCTGGAACGATGCACTAAACGGGCTTCCAGGAATTTTTGGTTCGTCTGTGTGTGAGACGTTTGAGCTTTTGAGGCTTGTGAGAATGCTCAAGAAATATTTTGAGGTTTATCTTGAAGATGTCAAGGAAATTGATGTTTTTGAAGAACTTTTCGAGTTCTTTGTAAAACTTAAAAATCTTCTTGCTGATACAGATCACCATGAAAACACGCTTTTGTACTGGGAGGAAAGCAACGCTATCAAAGAGGAGTACAGGATCAAGACAAGGTTTGGCATAAGCGGCAACATGGCCAAAATATATAGAAAAGATCTTTTGGAATTTTTGGATCTTTGTGAAAGAAAACTTTCAAAGGCAAAAGAAAAGGCTTTTGATAGTCAAAAAGGACTTTTTTATACCTACTTTATAAACCAGCCAGTTGAATATGAGTATGATGAGAAAAAGCAAGAGGTTAAAATTAAGAAATTTGAACAGAAAAAGGTGGCATTCTTCTTGGAGTCACAGGTAAGGGCAATGAAAATAATTGACGATGTAGAAACAAAAAGAAAGATTTATCAAAGCGTTAAAGAAAGTGACCTTTACGACAAAGTGCTCAAAATGTACAAGACAAACGAAAGCCTCAAAAATGAACCAAATCAGCTTGGAAGGATAAAAGCCTTCACACCTGGCTGGCTTGAAAATGAATCCATATTTATGCACATGGAGTATAAATACTTACTGGAGCTTTTAAAAGGTGGACTTTATACAGAGTTTTTTGAAGACTTCAAAATGGTTTTGCCACCATATATGGACCCAGCGGTTTATGGAAGATCAATATTTGAGAATTCGTCGTTTATTGCAAGCTCAAGCAATCCTGACAAAAGTATCTGGGGCACAGGTTTTGTTGCAAGGCTTTCTGGCACCACAACAGAGTTTTTAAATATGGAGCTGATTATGCTGTTTGGTGAAAAACCATTTGAATACAAAAATGGAGATCTAATTTTTAAACTGTCTCCAAAACTTCCGGGCTGGATGTTTACAGAAGATAAAAAAGAATTTGAGATTATAGTAAATGGCAACAGGCAAACCATAGTTTTAGGTAAAAATCAATTAGCAGCAGTTCTATTTGGCAGAACACTGGTTATTTATCACAATCCGCACAGGCTTAACACATATGACAAAGATGTAAAAGTTTCAAAGTATATTCTGCATTTTGATGATAAAGTGGTTGAGGTTGAAGGTGAAATGGTGCATAAACCATACTCGCATGAGATAAGAAAAGGCTTGTGCAAGAAAATAGAGGTTCTTTTGTAGATCAATAAGAAGACTACACTGCCGTCTATTTTTGAAGAAGACGGTAGTGTAGTCTTTTTGACATTTGGTGTCAGGAGAGAGATGAAAATGATTAAAAAGCTTTTGGGAAAGTGGAACGATATAAAACTTAAAAACAAACTTTTGATAGCCTTCGTGGTTTTAGTACTTGTTCCAATGTCTTTGATATTTGTTCTATCTTATACCTCCCTGAAAAACTCAACATTGAGCAAATTCACCATTTATAACCAAGTTCTCTTTGAAAATGCTGCCAAAGAGGTTCAAAATTTTCTTGAAGAGCTCAACAGCATAAAATATGACTTTATCATGGACGATGGCCTCATGTCAGACATTGGAAAGACCTTTGCAAGATATACAGATCCCCAAGATTCTTTTCTGTACACTAACATCTTGACAAAGATAAGCCAGTATATCTCAACAAAAGAAATTGTTCAGTCAGTTCAAATTATAAACAAGAGCAAAGAAATATACTTTTTCTCAAAGCTCCAGGGTGATGTGCCATATGAGAATGATAAACAAATCAAAGAAGGTTTTTTCGATGAAATAGTAAAGCAAGAAGGAAAGTATGTAAATGGCGGTTATGACAAAAGCAGAGGTGTATATGTAGTTGGATGTGAGCTTTTCTCAAGAGATAAGATTCAGCCTGTTGGTGAGATGATAGTAAGTTTCAGTTTGGACTTTTTGAAAGATGTAATAGAAAAATATCATCTGACAGAGGGTGGATTTTATGTTGCCGATAGAAGTTCCAATCAAGTAATATTTAAGACAACAGACAAGTTTGAAAGTATCATTGAAAAATTGATTTTAAAAGATGAGACTAAGCTTGTTCCAAAGACAATTTTCTTTGAAGAAACTATACCAGATCTTAATTGGGAAATAATTTACATAGTTTCAGAAAGTTCTCTTCTGAATAACTTTTCGTACACAAAACGGCTTTTGATATTAAGTTTTTCTTTTCTTGCCATTTTTGCAATTTTGTTTTTAATTTTTATTTCCGAAAATATTACAGCTCCTATAACAAGGCTCATTTACCAAATGAGAAATTTGGAACATTCAAAGCTTAAAAATAACATCAAAATTGCCCGCAAGGATGAAATAGGAAATTTGCTAAACTCATTTTATCAAATGCTAAAGAGAATAGATGAGCTTGTCATAAGGGTGTACGAAGAAGAGATAGCAAGGAAAAATGCAGAGATAAACCTTTTGTACATGCAGCTAAATCCACACTTTCTGTACAACACCTTAGATACCATAAATGCCTTAGCTGAGCTTGGAAGATGCAAAGACGTTTCAGTGGTTGCTGTGTCACTTGCAAAGTTTTTGAGATCAAATATGGCAATAAATAAGTCAACAATTTCTTTGGCAGATGAAATCAAGCAGATAGAACACTATCTTACCATTATGAAAATAAGATTTTCTGGAAAGCTCAGCTACAGGATAGTATATAGCCAGGAAGAAGTTTTGAAGGCAGAAGTTCCTCGGCATTTACTTTTACCGCTTGTAGAAAATTCAGTTGTCCATGGATTTAAAAACAAAAATGGGGATGCAAAAATTTTGATAAGAGCAAAGAAAATAGAAAACAGGCTCAAGCTTGAGGTAGTTGACAATGGCTGTGGAATTGAACATGCAAAGATTGAAAAGATAAAAAATGCCTCGAACGATGGTATTGGAATTCCAAATATCATAAAGAGACTAAAACTTCTATATAAGGAAGACTTTGATTTTGAAATTAAAAGTAAAGTGGGGTTTTGGACAAAGATTATTATACAGCTTCCTTGGGATAAAGTTGTGAAGAAGGAGGAGAAGGAAAATGTGCACTCTTTTGATAGTGGAAGATGAAGAAATCTTGCTAGAAAGGCTTGTAAAAACCATAGATTGGGAGAGCATTGGGATTAATAAAGTCATCGGTATTGATAGTAGCGAAGAGGCTTTAAATGTCCTGATAACAGAAAACGTGGATATAATTCTGACTGATATCAGAATGCCAATTATGGATGGACTTGATTTAGCAGAGTTTGTACACAGTAGACTAAAACATCCATATATAATACTTATGAGTGGTTATAAAGAATTTGAGTATGCCCACAGAGCAATTAAACTTGGTGTTGTGGATTATATCTTAAAACCATTTACCAAGGAAGAGGTTTTAGAAACTGTAAAAAAAGCGGTTGAAAAAGTAACAGCTGAACAAAGTAGGCAGCAACGTTTAGATTCCTGTGAGAACAAAAACATAATTGATATGGTCTTTGATTTTATTTTTGCAAATTGTTCAAAACAAATAAGCCTGAATGATGTAGCAGAGTATGTCCATCTTCACCCTGTGTATCTTAGCAGGCTTTTGAAAAACAAAACTGGAAAAACTTTTAAAGAGATACTCACTGAAGTGAGGCTCAAAAAAGCAGAAAAGCTTTTGAAAACATCCAGCTTAAAGCATTACGAAATTGCTGAGGCAGTTGGATTTTCAGATGCCCAGTATTTCAGCCAAGTATTCAAAAAAGTATATGGTATGACACCTATTGAGTGGAAGAAACAAGCTTTGGAAAAACAATCAAGGTTAAAAATTTAAACAAAAAAGTTGTGTTTGTCTATATAAGCTATTGGGCATTTGACACTAAAATTAAAAGTGAAAAACAAAAATAAAAGGAGGTAAATTTTAAATGAAAAAGTGGTTAAAAGTTGTGGCTTTAGCTATTTTAGTGGTCTTTTCAATTTCAGTTGTTTTAGTCGGTCAAATGGGTGAAAAAAAGGTACAAGGTGCAACAAATGAGCTTACATTCTGGAGCTGGGTTTCTGACTCTGACACAATAAAACAGGTGTATGAGCAGGCTATCAAAGAGTTTAACTCTACTAACAAGTACGGTGTGAAAATCAAGGCTGTTTACACTCCAGGTGAGCAGTACAAAACAAAACTTCAAACAGCAATGGCAGCAAACAATCCACCAGATATTCTCAACATGTGGGCAGCTGGTAAGATGAAACCATATGTAGATGCAAAAAAGCTTTTCCCAATTAGCGACATCATGAACAAAGACCCACAATGGAAAAACAGGTATGTCAATGGCGTTTTTGACCTGACAACTTTTGGCGGCAAAATCTATGGTATTCCTCAGATAAGAGTTGCAACAGTTATATACTACAACAAACAAATCTTCGCAAAATACAAACTTACACCTCCAAAGACATGGTCACAGCTCGTAAATGTTATAAAGGTTTTAACCAAGAACAACATAATACCTTTTGCACTTGATGCAAGAGACCCATGGATTTTGGCAATGTATGCAGAGTATATTGCAAACAGAATAGACCCGGATGCTTACAGAAAAGTCCAAAAAGATCCAAACGCATGGACAGACAAAGCGTTTATTGAGACAGGCAAGAAGATACAGGAGCTTGTCAAACTTGGTGCTTTTCCAAAAGGTGCAACAAGCTTAGATTATGTTGCAGCAAGAAATCTATTTGACCAAGGAAAAGCTGCGATGTATGTTATGGGAATATGGGATGTTGGGTATCTGTCAACTCAATCACCAGTCAAGAAATATGTAGGTGCATTCAAATGGCCAGCGATAGAAGGTGGAAAAGGCAATATAAACAACTTCCTTGCAGGAATTGAACAGGTCATTGCAGTAAGTTCAAACTGCAAGAACAAGCAAGCAGCTGCAGCATGGTTAAAACTTCTCTCTGAGCAGAGATATGCAAAGGACCTGATTGCAGAAAAGGCAGGGTATATTCCTTCAGTTAAAGTTACTCCAGATCCAAAGAAGGTTACAAAGCTATATCTTGAGGTTCTGAACCTCTTAAAGGACCAGAACACAAAAGATTCATTCACATACTATGATGTCATGTTTGGACCAATAATTGGCGATGGATTTAACAACACAATCCAGTCAATCTATCTTGGAAAAGACCCTGTTGAGGCATTCAAGAAACTTGCAGAGATTGCTAAAAAAGAGATGAAAAAATAAAAAATTGTGAGCCGAAGAGTTGTATGTGCTCTTCGGCTCAATCTAAATATAGGGAAATTGGAACAAAAAAGCCTAAAGAATAGAGAGGTGAAACAATTGGAAAAGGCATTTGGAAACAAATTAGCTATTGCAATATTCATTGCACCAGCATTGATACTTTTTACACTGGTTATTCCTCTTCCTATTTTGCATTCATTTTATATGAGCCTTTTTAAATGGGATATGCTATCTACAATGACTTATGTAGGCTTTGAAAATTATAAAGAACTGTTTTCAGATGGGATATTTTTATCCTCAATTTGGCACACAATTGAAATAACAGTGCTTTCATTAATTTTCCAGGTCACTTTAGGACTTTTCCTGGCCTTGTGTATAGTTAACATAACAAAAGGAAGAAAATACTTTCAGAACGCTTTTTTTATACCTAATATCTTATCAAGTGCTGTAATAGGAATATTGTGGTTTTTTGTGTATAACTATGACTTTGGGCTTATAAATTCAATTTTAAAGAGCATTGGCCTTGATTCTTTGCAGCAGGAGTGGCTTTCACAAAAATATGTTATCCTTGCACTGTCCATCACAACATGCTGGCAGTGGGTAGGGTATCATATGATTTTGTATATCGCAGCTATTTCAGGAATATCACAGGATATCATTGAAGCAGCTATTGTTGATGGTGCGCAAGGGCTGAAAATGGTCACTAAAATAATAATTCCTCAAATTCGTCCTGTCTTGAGAGTTTCAATAGTTTTGATTATCACAGGGTCACTGAAGTACTTTGACATGGCGTGGATAATGACTGAAGGCGGTCCAGATTTTGCTTCTGAGACAATCGCTACATATATCTACAGAACAGCATTTAACAAACTTCAGTATGGTCTTGGAAGTGCAGCGTCAACCTTTTTGTTTGTTGTAAGCATTTTAGTTACTGTTCTTATAAATAGGTTTGCTGCTAAAAGAGAAGAGGTGTACTAAATTTTGTGAGGTGGTATGAAAGTGTTTGCAAAATACATTAAACTTTCTCCTGTGGCAAAAGCAATAATATTCGCATTTTTGACCTTTTATTCAATATTGACATTATTTCCATTAATATGGCTTGTGTACAACTCGGTAAAGACTAACAATGATTTTTTGGCAAATCCTTTTGGTTTGCCGCAATTGTCCAAACTTCAACTTAAAAATTACTATGATGCATGGGTGACTATGGGAATTCAGAGGTTTACGATAAACAGTCTCATAATCTCTTCTGTAAGTGTAATTTTTTCGCTTATTATAAGCTCAATGGCAGCATATGCAATTGAGAGGATGATATGGCGATCAAGTCAAAAGGTTTTGAACTATTTTTTGTCGGGGATTATGGTCCCAATCCAAATAATATTAATTCCACTTTTTATAAACTTCAAAAAGCTAAACCTTTTAGACTCCCGCATAGGACTTTTGATTCCAACAGTTGCATTTGCCCTGCCCACATCCATATACATTCTAACAGGATTTTACAAAACCATCCCGCGTGAGTTAGAAGAAGCAGCTTTGATTGACGGCTGCTCTGTCTACAAGATATTTTACAAGATAATTCTTCCGTTGACGATGCCGGCTTTTGTAACAATTGCAGTCTTCAATTTCCTTGGCGCATGGAATGACCTTTTGATACCCTTGGTTTTGATACAAACTCCAGAACTTATGACACTGCCTGTTGGGCTTTTGAACTTCAGGGGGATGTACGGTGCAGAGCTTACCAAAATGTTTGCTGCAGTTGTGATATCAGCAATACCAAGCATAATAATTTACTTTGTTTTGCAAGACAAGCTTTTAAAAGGTATGATAGCCGGTGCTGTGAAGGGGTAATTGCTTTGGTGTACGTATAGTGGCTCTACAGATAGCAAGTATTTCTATTGCAATTCTACATGGAGAACACTTATAGGCTATTCGCCCAGTTATGGTGCAAATAACCAGATAAATGACCATCTTTCCCACTGACGGAAGTAAGACTGGTGCAGAGAATCATCAATTGGTTTTTAATATTTCTACTTCTTCCGATATTAGTTTCAACAATCAAAGAATAAGAGTTTCAATTACAAAAGTTTCTGGTGTAGATTGTACGATAGCTTATAATACCAATGATTTTCCAACAAGGTTAATTACACCAGCACCTTAAAAAGCTAATATTATAAATACACAGCCAACAATAACAAGTTATATTTTAAGCAGCAAGAGGCTATCCAAAAAATGGGTAGCCTCTATGTTTATTTGATAGATCTTTGAAAAATTTATTTGTTAAGAACTTTATCCTTATGAGATATTACTTACATCGGCTATGCTCTTTATTTTTAGCAAATGTATATTTTTTGGGTTTGGTTTATTATACGCTGAGAATATAAATCAATGATAATTGTAATTAAAGTAGCGAAAAATTCTAAAAAGAGAATGACAATAACCAAAAAAGTTTTATTTATTGGGTATTTTTTTAAAATTTTTAGGGTTTACATTTTCTAATTGTAAATCTATAATAAAACCACCACTTGTTTAAAAAAATAAAATCAGATAATTTTACTGAAACATTGTGTAACATGCATTAAGTTAGAAAGAGATAATTCTAATGTTTGTTTCATTGCTTCTTGAGAAGTAAAAAGGAGGTAATAATGTGACAGACTTATTTATAACTACTTTATTTGTTTCGATAATTATAGCACTTGAAATTGAAATATTACTGGTCAAAAGTTTTCATAAAAGTTGTTTGACAGGAGACAAAAATTTATTCCTAACTGTTGGAATGACTTTTTTGGGAATTCACTTACTTATAACTTTTCAAGGATGGTTTGAATGTATATATATTTATCACATAGAAAAAATGTATGGCTTTAACTGTTACAATTAAATATTTTGAGTATTTAGCGGATAATTATGAGGAGGTTAGATCAAAATGAAAAAAAGCGTTAAAATTAGTTGTATACTTATAACAGTGATCCTACTTTTTAGCTTACCTTTTTTGAATTACATAAAGAAAGATACGAATAAAATGAAAAATTATGAGAAGCCAATTATATATTATGATCCTTTAAAAAGTTACCAACATTTGACTTTTGAGTACTACGTCAAAAATTCACAAGCAGTAATTGTAGGAAAAGTAGTTAAAAAAGAAGAAACAACTGAAACAGTACAGGCAAAACCAGGAACTAACGTATATGAATTACAATCCAAATTAGGAACACCGTCAACTACAGTACCCAGATTATATGTAACAGTTGAAGTTGAGAAAGTCCTAAAAGGAAATGTGGATGACAAGCAAATAGAGCTTTGTTTTGCATTGTATGACCCATTTAATAAATCAGATCTTTTTGAAATGCAGCCTGGTGAAAAATTTGTTTTTATGATAGAAAAAAGAAAAGATAAACCAGGTGTGTGGTGGATTGCATCTGAAAATAGATTTATATTTAAAGTCAATAGCGACAACACGGTATATCCTGCATGTTGGTGGTATGATGAAAGGTATAAAAAAAGATTTTTTAATATAACCTTAGATGAACTTCGTGAAGAAATCGACAAAATTGACAAGCTTGAAAAAGTTCCTGTGATAGATGAAATTCCAAAAGAGGCTTGGAGAAAATTAGAGGATGGAAAAAGAAATAGCAATTAAACATTTAAAAAAAAGAACCTCCTTCTTGTTTGATAATTAGGATACAAGCATGAATATTCAAGAAGGAGGTTTTTGTTATAAAATGGTATTTAAACAATAGAGGGAATTACTCAAGATTAACATTACCCTTAATTTGCAGTACTTAATAATATCGCTGAAATTGTATATGATTTATGGAATAAGAAGTGGGTCACAAATACTCATGTAAATTTTTTCACCGTTATCTACTAAACTTTCAAATTCTACGGTCAAATAATTAACCCCGGATATATTAAGAGTTGCTGATTTTGGGTCATCATAAAGCTCACAAGTATACTCACCAAGAAGTTCATTATCACCATAAATTCTTACTGCTCCTCTTACGCCTTTTCCAGAAGAATCAAGCACACCATATTTGAATTGAAATTTAGCATATTTACCGTGTAACTTATATATTAGTCTAAATTTCCTATCTTTATAAGCCCGATCATACCACCATATATTTTTATAAAACTTTTTCCCATTTACAACAGCATCAGTTGAGTTAAAGCCAAATTCATAGTAACTCCCTTCTCGTATAATATGATTATCAAATCACTTAAAACTTCATATCTCAATTGGTACATTTAATTATCAGTACCAATTGATTACTGGAAATTCATTTTGATAATGCACCTTTCTTAAAACACTCATTTCTCAAAAATTGAATATTAAAATTGACTGCTACAGTTTAAATTTGCCCTTTATCTTTGGTAAACTAAAATCAGAAAAAGTTTAAGCCTGATTTAGTTTATTTGGATATATTTTGAACACCTCCTGCTGGACGTGCTTTGACATCTGCACGCCACAGCTTGCGAAAGACTGAACCCCAAAGGATTACATGAGTAATGTTTACTCGTTTGCTGTGCACGGTCAGGTTACCACATCTGATTTGAGCATATCAGATGTGTGCACCCTGTAAACTGCTCCGTAGCTCTAATATCGGCGAGGCTGCATTACATGTAATCCCCAAGGATAAAGGGCTTAACACTTTTTCTTACCACTACTTGCAAAAAGGAGGTCTTCAAATTGCCAAATACTTTAATCGTGGGCATTGATATCAGTAGTCAGTCAAATTCTATCTTCTTCATCGATGATGCCGGTAATCACTTGATTAAAAAACCTTTTTCCTTGCCTAATGATCAAGAAGGCGCTAACGAATTAATCAAAAGAGTTATTGACTGCCTCAGCCAGTATAATCTATCCTGTATTAAGTTTGGCATGGAAGCAACTTCACATTACGCTTGGCATCTGCACTTGTATCTTGCTTCTTCATCTGAACTGCTGCCATATAAACCAACTTTTTATGTTCTCAACCCAAGCATAGTCAAAGGCTTCAAAAAAATCTACACTTTCTTGCCTAAAACAGATAGCATCGATGCAATTATCATCGCTGAATGTGTCAGGTTCAGCAAACTCAACCCAACACCTTTGCCTGATTTTAAATATGCTGCACTACAACGCCTTACCAGAATGCGCTATCATCTTGTTCACAATCTAACTCGCGAAAAAAACAGAGCTCTCAATCTCATATACCTTAAATTCTCTACTTATTCTCAAGACTGTCCATTTTCAGATATCTTCGGTAAAGCTTCTTGTGCTATCATCGAAAACTTTACACCTGATGATATCGCTTCTATGCCTTTAGAAGACTTAATTAAATTCGTATCCGATAACGGCAACAATAGACTCTCAGATGTCAATAAAATCGCTGAAATACTTAAAACCGAGGCTCAAGCGTTCATACAGATTACATCCTCTGTTGGCTGAGGCAAATGACTTAGCTTTGTCTATGACCCTTGAAAACATTAGATTTATGCAAGAACAACTTAAAAAACTCGACAAAGAAATCTCAAAACTTCTTAAAGCTTTCTCTCAAACATTAACAACCGTCCCTGGCATAGGAGATGTTCTTGCAGCCGGCATCATCGCTGAAATCGGTGATATCAAGCGCTTCAAAAATGAAGCTGCTTTGGCAAAGTATTCTGGCCTTGTTTGGACTCAGTACCAATCAGGCAACTTCAATGCCCAAGATGTCTCATTAGCTAAGTGTGGTAACCAATACCTGAGATACTATCTTGTTGAAGCTGCTAACTGTGTAAGGGTGCACACAGTACGCTACAAAGCCTTCTACAACAAGAAGTTCTCAGAGGTTACCAAGCATCAGCATAAACGTGCCCTCGTCCTAACCGCAAGACGCTTAATTCCTTTGATCTTTGCCATGCTCAGCAAAGGTCAAATATATCAAGAAAGAGGTGATGTTTACAATACTTAGTTAGTCCCAATTTTTTAATTTAATAATCTTTCCCAAACAAGCTGCCAGTTAAATTTTTCCATGCTGAGCGGCTCGGTATTTTATTGTCTTTTTTGCCCTAATTATCTAAAAAAATTTTTTAAAAAACCCCCTTGACATTATACCGTTTGTCTTTATTGAAATATTCTAAATCACTCAACCAAACTCCATTTTTATTTTTCACAAAAGCACCTATTTCTACTCTTTTTGCTTGATCATTAAAGATATAACCCATATCTCCAACGTTCAAGAAGGTTTTGAGAATAGAATCAAAGTGGACATATCTTCTTCCACCGTAGCTTATAAAAGGTACTTTTTGAGCAGTACTAATTCCGTTGATTAAAACATCATAATAGGATAGTTGAGGCATAGATGATATTTTCTTTTGTAGTTCCTCATTTTTCTTTTTAAGTAGGGCTATGTCGTTTTTTAGCTTCTGATTTTCAGTTTTCAAGTTATTATAATCTTTTAAAAGCTTTTCATAAAGCGCTTTATAATTTGTTGGAGATGAAGCTATTGCAGACAAGGCAAAAAGAATACACACAATAAATGAGATTATTGCAATTTTCTTTTTCATAAAGATATCTCCTCCTGTGGAAATAATTTCCTTGTTCACAAATATACAAGAAAAATTTAAATATGTCAATTAGTATTGTGTTTATTGGAAAACTACTTGATAAGAATGGGATGCTTTAAGATTTATGCATATCAAATACGGGTAATTCATATGAGAGAATACAAACATATAATGCAGTTTACATATTTAAGCAATATGCAAATTTTTTCTTTCAATGGAAACAATAATAAAAATGTTAAATAAAATTAACATTTTTATTGCAAAGATAGTTTAAATAGTGTAAAATATTTATAACAAAAAATTGATGAGAGTGAGTTAATATGTCATTAGCAAAGGTAATTGGGAATAACATACACGCTTTGATGAAAAAACAGAATGTAAAGATAAAGCAACTTGCAGATTTAATTGGAGTTACCAGGCAGACTATGACTAAATACCTTGAAGGTGAAGTAATTATTGATAGCGAGAAGCTTTTCAAAATAGCTGAATTTTTTGGAAAGCCGTTAGATTATTTTCTTGAAAACAAACATGAAGAAATGGCTTTTTTATTCAGGGCTCATGTTTTAAATAAAGAATCTATCTCAACAGTTCAGAACAAAGTCTGTGATTTGATAAACAGGGTGTATGAGATTTATGAACTTGCTGGTGAAAAGATTTCCTATCTTCCACAGCAGTATAATCTCAAAATAGATTCTAAGGAAAAGCAGATACCAAAGGAGATAAAACTTAAAATAGAACAGATAGCACTAGAAGAAAGAGAATGGTTAAACATTGGTGAAAGCAGAGGAGAGGAAATCATTGAGTGTTTTGAAAATAAGGGAATAAGAATAATTTTTGAAAAATTTGATATGCCAGACATGTTTGGAGTATCTGCTTTGCATGACCAAAAGGGTTGTTTTATAGTTATTAACGATGACGAGAACATTCCAGAAGAGAGAAAGATATTTAGTATTGTTCATGAGTATGCTCACATTTTATTTGACAGAAACCAATACAGACAAGTTATTCTACAGTCTACTCGCAGGAATATTTACGAAAAAATTGCTGACAAATTTGCAGGATATTTTTTGATTCCGCGGAAAAGTCTTGCTAAGTATTCTGTCTTACTCAAAAGTCAGTTATCATGGAATGATCTCATATACATCAAAAAAGATTTGCGAGTAAGTTTAAAAGCTCTTTTGCATGTTTTAAACGACTATGAATATATCAGTGATAAAGAATATCAAAAATGGCTGAAATACTTGAACATGAAAGGTTACACTAAAAAAGAACCTGATCCAATGCCTTACTTCAAAAAAAATACTGCACATGAGAAGATAGTAAGGATGCTTTTTATGAAGGAACATATAGGAATTAACAAGGTGGCAGAACTTCTTGGGATTAGTGTTGAAGAAGCAAGAGAGAACGCAAAGAAGTGGATGATGGATGAGAGAGAAGGTTAAAAACTCAAGGATTTGGGATATGATATTGCAAATCTTGAAACAGAAGAGGGATATAGGTTTTTTCAGGAGCTAAAAAAGTTCAAAGCTTTTTCAGTTTATGATAGACTCGTAATTTCAATAGCACTCCAAGAAAAAATTATTTGTGTTTCAAATGATAAACCAGTACGAAAAATCTGTAAAAAGTATGGAATAAACTCGACTGGCACGTTGGGTATTTTATGTGCTGCTTTTGAGAAGGGAATAATTAGCAAAAAAGAATTGAAAGAGTTAATAGATGAATATCAAAGCAATAGCGGTGCATATATAAACAAAGATATAATAAATGAAATAATAAGAATATATCACCTATAACGAAATAATCATTCTCAGTACTAAAAATACTTTGACATATGATTTAAAAAATCGAATTAAGTTTGTAAAAAAGAAAACAAAACAATATTTTGAGGTGTTTTCAATCATGAGAAAATACATTTTGGTCAAAAAAATTTTTAATGGATATTCTTTTATCAAAGACAATGTCTTGGTTGTAGAAGATGGAATAATTCTGGGAACGCAAAAAGGAATTGATACTGGAAAAGATGAAATTATAGACAGAAGAGATTTTATTTTATCACCTGGATTTGTTGACAAACACACACATGGTATTGGTGGAGTTGATTTTTTTGATACTACAGCAGATGATTTAAAAACAATCCAAAACTACTATTTTAAACATGGTGTTACAACTGTTCTGCCAACAATTGTATCAGCTCCGTTTGAAAACATATATAAACTTGCAAAAGCTATCAAAGAGGCAAAGAAAGACCCAAACTTCAAGCTAAACATCCCCGGAATATTCTTAGAGGGGCCATTTATAAACCCTGCAAAGAAAGGTGCACATGATGAGAGATTTTTGCAAAGGCCAACAGCTGAGAAGTTAGAAGAATTGATTTCTAACTGTGAAGAAAAAATTATTGACATTGCGCTTGCTCCAGAGCTACTTGAAAATCCCATTGAGTTTTTTTCAAAAGCAGCAGAGAAAGGTATTAACATTTCGCTTGGTCACACAAATAGCAGTTTTGAACAGGCAGCAAAAGCACACCTTCTTGGTGCCAAAAATATTGTTCACTTTTTCAACGCAATGCCACAGCTACATCACAGACAGAATTCTATTACAACTTATGCTCTTTTGAGCGATATTAAAGTGGAGCTTATTTGCGACCTTATTCACCTATCACCTGAGATTATTAAACTTACATACAAACTAAAAGGTGCAGAGAACATTATACTAATCAGTGATTCTATTGCTGCAACAGACCTTTGTGATGGTGAATACAGTTTAGGAAGCCTAAGAGTAATAGTTGAAAATGGAATTTGTAAATTATCAGATAACACCATTGCTGGTAGCACATTGACAATGGATAAGGCAATAAAGAACCTGGTTAAAATCGGAATTAGATTAGAAGATGCTCTCATGGCAGCAACTTACAATCCATCAAAACTTTTTTCACTTGAGTGCGCTGCGATAAAGGAAGGCTTTAGGGCAGATTTTGTATTGATGGATGAGAATTTAAATGTAAAAGAGGTATATGCTAGGGGAGAGCTTGTGTATAAGGCTTAATGGTCGTTTTTTGTGTGTATTCTTACTTTAGATTTACCATTCTCCAAAATAGAAACCTTCCCTAAAATTTAGAGTATTTACATATAATATTGCAGTCAGATAAAATAAATATAAAAATATTTGAAAAGCAAAAGGAGAAAAGTTAAAAAATGCACAAAACAATTGCATGTTACATAACAGCGAAATATCAGGACATTCCAATGCAGCAGGTAGATAATATAAAAGAATGTGAGAAAATAAAAGAGAAAACTGTTATAACAATTGAGCCATCCACTACATTTCAAGAGGTAATAGGCTTTGGTGGAGCACTCACTGAAGCTGCCGCGGTAAATATAATGTCACTTTTGCCACACCAGCAAGAAGAGATTTTAAGAGGGTACTTTGACCCTGAAAAGGGGCTTGGCTACAAACTCTGTAGAATCCACATGAACAGCTGTGATTTTTGTACAGGCAGCTACAGCTGTGATGATGTTGAAGGTGATACCGATCTAAAACATTTTAACATTGAAAGAGACAAAAAGATGGTAATTCCTCTTTTAAAAAGAATAAAGGAATATTGTCCAGATCTCAAAATCCTCGTTTCACCATGGAGTCCGCCTGCATGGATGAAGACAAACGCTGATATGTGCCATGGTGGAAAGCTAAAGGATGAGTATAAAAAAACATGGGCAAGGTTTTTCTGCAAATTCATAAAAGCATATAAAGAAGAAGGAATTGAGATATGGGCTGTGACAGTTCAAAATGAGCCAATGGCAACTCAAGTGTGGGAGTCGTGCATATACACCGCTGAAGAGGAAAGAGATTTTGTGAAGGATTACTTAGGACCAACTCTTAAAGAAGAAGGGCTTTCCCATATAAAAATACTTATATGGGACCACAACAAAGATATCATATATGAGAGAGTAAAAACAATTTTAAGTGACAAAGAAGCTGCTAAGTATGTATGGGGAGTTGCATTTCACTGGTATGGAGGAGACCATTTTGACCAGCTCAAAAAAATAAAAGAAAAGTTTCCAGATGTGAATTTGGTGTTTACCGAAGGTTGTCAGGAAGGTGGAGTAAAGCTTGGTTCCTGGGAGCTTGGTGAAAGGTATGCTCATGAGATAATTGGCGATTTTAGCAGCTACACGATTGGATTTATGGATTGGAATATTGTTCTTGACACAGTTGGAGGCCCCAATCATGTTGGAAACTTTTGCGATGCACCGATAATTGTTGATAAAGACCAGAAAAAGATTTACTACCAAAATGCGTATTATTATATAGGGCATTTTTCTAAATTCATAAAACCGGGAGCTAAAATAGTCAAAAGCAGCTGCAGTAGTTCAAGACTTGAGGTTTTGGCAGCAAAGAATGGGGATGATACTTTGGCGGTAGTTGTGCTAAATAAAAACCCAGAGGAAATAGAGTTTAATATGGTCATTGAAGATAAAATATTCTGTGGAAACTCCCCAGCAAGGTCTATATCAACTATTGTTCTGGAAAAATAAATTTAAAGTGGGTGGGTGTTGAAAGCCCACCTTTAATTTTGGGAATCAAAGTATATTTGAGGTAAACTCCATCAAAGTCTTGGCATTCTTCACTGCACAGCAATTTACATCGTTGTTAAAATATACGTAGATTTCATTGCAAACTTTTGCATATTCTCTTATTTCATCTGCCAATTCTTTCAGCTGCTGGTCTGAATAACTTGAACTGTAAAGACTCTGTGGGCCGTGCATTCTAATGTAACAAAAATCTGCTGTTACAACTTTTGCCTTGGGATAGCGTGATGAATCTGCTATTGTCCAAGCTGCATTCAAAATTTTCAAAATCTCATAAACTTCTTCATCACACCAGCTTTTATGCCTGAATTCCAAAGCAAATCTGTACTTTTCTTTTCCTCTTTGTTATTGTCAATACCTTTTCCCCACTTTTGATAATATTTTTTCCCCACCTGTTTTAAAAAAAATTTAATTATCATTATTTAACTAATTTGACTCATTCTTGGAATCATCTGTTAAAGCTTTGATAGCACCCTCCCTTTGCTTCATCCTATAACTTTCACCTTTGATAACCACAAAATGACAGTGATGTACAAATCTATCTAAAATCGCTGTCGCTAAAACTGGATCATAAAATATCCTCGGCCACTCTTCAAATACTTTGTTTGTGGTTATTATTATCGATCCTCTCTCATATCTCTTTGATATTATCTCATAAAAATCATCTACACTGCTTTGATTAAATTTCCTTAAGCCCAGCTCATCTATTATTAACAAATCCACATTAACATAGTTTTTTAGCTTTTGTTGATACGAATTATCCGCTCTTGAAATATACAACTCTTCTAACATCTCATTTGCTGTGGTAAACAAAACTCTATATCCAAGTGCTACAGCTTTAAGTCCTATCGCTATTGCAAGATGTGTCTTCCCTGTCCCTGGCGGTCCTATGAAGGCCACATTCTCTTTCTTGCGGACAAATTCACAGGTCGCCAAATTGTATATAAACCTCTTATTTATTGAAGGCTGATAATTAAAATTATATTCTTCTAATGTCTTGTGCCATGGAAACCTCGCTTTGCTTATCCTCTTTTGATTACTGTTTATTCTCCTGTTACTCACTTCATCATTTATCAATATCTCAAAAAACTCTTGATACGAAAAATTATTCTTAATAGCTTCTTCTACTCTTAAATCAAAACTTTTTATTATCCCGGATAATTTCAAATCCTTTAGCTTCCCCAACAAAAGATCATTCATATTTGCAATTCCCCTATCTCAAGCAATTTGTTATATTCCCTGATATCCCTGTAAAGCTCTGTTCTTTCCTCATTAACATAGCTCTCGTCTTCATACTCAGGTAAATCGCTTATCCCTTTTTCACATATGTTCTTGACAACTTTGTAGCTTAGCCCTCCAAATTTTAAAGCCCTCTTACACGCATTGTCTACTGTCTCAGCTCCATATCTTTCTTTTAGTGCTATTATCCCACTTATGCTCCTGTAATCATATTTTTTAAATCCTTCCCGTTTAATAAATTCCTCAAAAAACTCCAACGCCCAATTACCAATCTCTGCCATTTTATCCCTCTGTCTTGACATTATATCCTCAATTGTTATATTCTTAGACGAGGGATAGTGTTCTTTGTTGGTTACGTATTTGCCCTTCTCATTGTTTTTGACAATCTGATGAAGGGCTATTTCTTTACCTTCAAAGAACACCCTCAAAAAACTGCCTATCTCAACTACTTCTACTTCACGTCCTGCATACTCATATGGCACTGAATAGTAGTTCCCTTTGTATATGAGATGACAGTTAGTAGCTACTTTGTGAATTGAACTTCTTGATATGTAATATTCCTCAATAGGAAGAGCTATTAACTTTTCCTTCTCTTCTGAGATGAAAACTTCTTTGGGAACTTTCTTGGTTGTGCCATGTACTCTCACATTTGCTACATTATCAAGCCAGTTTTTTAAATGTTCCCTCGCCTCATCAATATCTTTAAATTCTTCTCCAGAAAAACAGTTTTGCTTAACATACTTAATTGCTGATTCTACTTTGCCTTTATCAGTCGGTGTATACACCCTGCATGGCTGAGGTAAAAATCCATAGTGGCTCGCAAAACTTGCATAATCTTTTTGTATTTGCGCCTCATAAAAATCAACGCTCAATACACCTGCTTTTAAGTTGTCTATCTTCACAACTTCTACTACTCCTCCAAAATACTTGAATGCGTTCTTATGACACTGGATAAATGTTTCAACTGTTTGGTCGAATACTATCTCTGCATACATATATCTTGAATAGCTTAAAACCATTGTAAATACCCATGCTTTTTTGAATTTTCCATCAACTTTTATCTTACCTATATATCCAAAATCAACTTGTGCTTCTTCTGCAGGCAGTGTTGTTAAAACCATGTACACCTTTGAATTTGCTATCTTTTGTTTTAACTTTTGGACATATCTTCTTACATTAGAATAGCTTCCTTCAAAATCAAATTCCGCTTGCAAGTCTTGATGTATCTTCTTTGCTGAGTGTCCTTTATTAACCTTTGCCTCAATAAACTCCCTGTAATTATCTAATACAGAACCTTTTGATTTCCTCTCGACTTCTCCCTTCTGTTCAATGTCATGGATTACTTTTCTAACAGTTTTTCTATCCACGTCTAACAATCTTGCTATTTGACTTTTGTTGTATCCCCGTTTGAAAAGTGTGTAGATTGTTGTATGCATTGCAACCCCCAACATTTTCTTGTTATCTTCTCCTTCTGTAGTTTTTCCATACTTTCCATTCTACACTACAGAAGGCTTCTTTTTAAGTGGCAGGTGGGGAATTTTTAGTGTCATTTCTGATGATTTTATTTTATCATTAACACCTCTTAAAAAGTTTATTAATTTTTGCAAATTTTCTTCGTCTTTCTTAAAGCTTGGAGGAAATTGTAAAAGGATAGGGCCAAGTTTTTCTTTAAGCAGGTCTATCCTATTTTTAAACTTTTCCCATTCTTCATCTACTGCAGAGAGCCTCTTTAAATGTGTTATGGACCGTGGAGCCTTAATGGAGAATATAAAACCTTCTGGAGTACAGTCATACCAGTTTATTATAGTTTTTTCCTGTGGCAGGTGGTAAAAGGATGAGTTCACTTCGGAAGTCGCAAAGTGTTTTGAGTAAAACTCCAATCTTTTTTCATAAGGCAGGGTGGCAGGATAAAAAATTTCCTTCCAATGAGAGTATGACCAACCAGATGTTCCTATAAAAAGTTTTTTATGCATTTGCTATCCCCTCGATATACGTTAATGCAAAAAGATTTTATTTAAATATTTCCTCATAACTATGATATTTATCTTTTACAATAGTTGCAATTATATTTTCTCGAGTAACTTCAATTGGCTTAATATAATAAGCAGGGACCATTTTATAGCCATTATTAAAATAGGTTTTAGTATAAAGTAAAGTACCATTTTTGACCAGCTGCTCCACAATCTTTACGGTCAAATCAGCAAGCTTTTTGACAGGTTTGTAAACTGTCATGGACTGAAGACCGCTGACTACCCTTTTACAAGCAGGAAGTTCTGCATCCTGCCCAACAACTGGAACTTTGCCAGCTAATTTTTTCTCAGCAAGTGCAGAAATAGCTCCCTCAGCAAGAGAGTCATTTTCGGCCAAGATACCATCAATTTTATTACCAGCTTGAAGAAGCTTTGCAATGTACTCATAGGCATATTCTTTTTTCCACTTATAGCAGTAATCCTCAAGAAGGATGTGGATTTTCCCTTTTTGGATGTAAGGGTCTAATACCTTTTTATACCCCTGTCGAATCAAAGCAGTGTTGTAGTCCTTAGGATTTCCCAAAATGAATACGTAATTTCCTTGAGGTACCTTTTTTAAAAGATGTTTTGCCATTATTCTACCTACCTCTATGTTGTCAAAGCTCACGTATGCGTCAATATCAGCATTCATAGCAATTCTGTCATAACAAATTACAGGAATGTTTTTTTGTTTTGCAAGCTCAATTGCCTTTTTCGCTCCATCAAAGCTGCTTGGTACAATTATAAGCACATCTATCCCTTTTGCGAGAAGGTATTTTACCTGCTGAAATTGAGTTGAATCATTTTCGTTTGCGTTTGTCCACTCAACTTCAAATCCCTTCTTCTTTGCAGCATCTATTAGATATTTTCTATCAAAAAACCATCTCTCTTCTTTTAGAGTACTCATAGCAAACCCAATTTTGATGGGCGGTCTTTGCTGCTTTTTAGATTTATAAGAATATACATGCCTTGCTAAAACCCAAATAACCCCGATTGATACTACAATCAGTAAAACTATTAATATGACAAAAATCAACCTTTTGTCTCTCGAAAGAATTTTCATTTTTCTTTTGCCTCACTTTTATTTATTTTTGGGAAGATCTCAAAGTTGCAGGAGTTGTGCCTGTGTACTTTTTAAACGCTTTTATAAAATAGTTTGGGTCATCAAATCCTACCTCATATGCTATCTCTTTTATTGGCATATTTGTCTCTTTAAGAAGCTTTTGAGCATGCTCAATTTTTAGCTTTATGAGATATTCTTTAAAGTTTATTCCCATCGACTTTTTAAATATCTTGCTAAAATAATATGGGCTCACATTTAAAAATTTGCTCATCTCCTCTAAGGAGATATTTTTGGTAAAATTCTTATTTATATACTCAACTGCCTGGGAGATTATGCTGTTAGAGCTAAGCGACCTTTTTTGCAAAGAAGTTTCACTTACAATTGCGGCAATGACATCAAGAGATTTTTGGACAATATCTTTTTGTGCATCTTGTGCGGTTATCTCTTTTATAAACCTCTCGACTGCTAACATGAGCTTTGGGTTTTCCTTGATATTGGCCTCAATCAAGAGCTGGATTACAAACAAAATGACTTTGTATTTTGCTTGATTTGAGCCATAAGCCTCAATATATTTTTTAATAAGCTCGGAAATCTGGTCTTGAACCTGAGAAAAACCTGAAGTTTTTAAAAGTACATTCAAGATTTTCTTTTCAAGAAGCTCTAAGTCTAAATAAAGGTCTGTTATCTCATTATTACTTTCGCTGATTAGATTGCTGTAGCTTTCATAAAATGCGTCTTCAAAGTCTTCATATAGGTTGGAAAGACTGCTAATTCCAACTTCTATATCGCTATCTACCTTAGCCTTAGCAATTTTGAGTATTCTGTCTTTTAGAGCATTTTTATAGTCTGGGTCTTCTGAGGTAAAAATGCATAGGAGAGAGTTTGCAGATAAAAACGAGATAACGCATCTGTGTGAAAATGCTGATTTTAGTTCGTTTTTTATATCATTCAACAAATCAATACTGTTTATCGCATTCTGTTGGGATATTTTAACAATTGCAACAAATCCACTTTTAAGACTTTGAACATCGAGGATTTGTTCAAGCTGTTTTATACTGAAATCCGAAAAAAGCTTGCCATTGAGCAGCAAAAAAGCAAACCCGTTTTCAATTATGCTTTGCATAGCTTTTATCTTCTTTTTTCTCTCTATCTCTTCTAACTGCTTTGAAAGAATCTTGTCTATTTCATCAAATGCTTTTCTTGTCACATCCACAATATCAGCAATTGAATAAGGTTTTAGAATATAAGAATATGCTCCGAGTTCAACAGATTTTCTTGCATATTCAAATCTGTCATGTGCAGATATTATCACAAAAAGTGGCAAAAATTCTTTTTTTATCTTTCTATATTCCTCCATTACCTCAATGCCACTCATATCAGGCATTTGAATGTCTATAAAGACAAGGTGAAAGCTCTGAAGTATTAGCTTTTGCAAAGCTTCATCTCCACTTGATGCTGTCTCTATCTCAATGTTTGAAAAATTCTTTTGCAATATATATTTGATCGACTCAATAACAATCGCCTCATCATCACATATTAAGATCTTCATCATATCAAAATCATCGCCCTTTCATTTTAATTACTGTTAAGCTATTTTACATAAGGAATGAGAATTGTTACAGTAGTTCCAATATTTAGCTGAGAGTCAATACTTATGGGGTTTTTAATAGCAAAGAAAAATTCAAGCCTTTTTGTGATATTTTCAAGTCCAATGCCTGTTGATGTCTTGGATACATAAGACTTTTTGGTAAGCTCTTCTAAAACATATGGTTCAATCCCGCTTCCATTGTCTATTATGTGAATCTTTATATAGCTTTGATTTTCCTTCTTTGCAACAATCTTAATCAAACCTTCACTTTTTTTAGCAAACCCATGGACAATAGAATTTTCAACAATTGGCTGGAATATCATGCTTGGAATCTTTGCACTTTCCACATCTTTTTCAACATCCACTTCTAAGCTTATTTTGTTTCCAAATCTTATATTGTGAATAAAAAGATAGTTTTTTACATTTTCAATCTCATCACCAATTGTCACAAGCTTATTTATATTCTGCACACAGTATCTTAGGTAGTTTGAAGTTTTAATTAGCATATCATATGTCTTTTGAGCGTTTTCAAACATGGCAATTTGAGTAATGGTATTTAATGTGTTGAACAAAAAATGAGGGTTTATCTGAGCCTGAAGAGTTTTTAATTCTGCTTCTTGCAGGGCTTGCTGGTATCTTACTGTTTCAATTTCTTTTTGTGCAAGCTCTTTTTCAAGCTCAGCCTTGTCTTCAAGCTTTTTTAGCATATCTTTTATATTTTCAAGCATGTCAGAAAATGAGTTGTTCAAGATTCCAAGCTCATCAGTTGGTTCAACCTTAGGTATGGTAAAGTTTAGCTCACCATTTGCAACCCTGTTTGAGAATTTGGCAAGCCTTGAGATTGGATCTGTCAGCTCTTTTGTGAACACAAGGCTTATAAAGATTGAGGATATAAACCACAAAATTATAACAACATAGTTTGTGTTTGTAATCTTTCTTATAGAGTCTTTTAGGCTATTGTAGTACTCAACACTGTAGTTTATCTTGCTTTGTGTGAGCTTTTGCAAAAAATAATTTGCGTACTCTAAGCTTTCAATAGTATCAGAGAGCTTTTGTGTATAGTCCTTTCCTTGCTTTTTAAAAAGTATTACCATGTCAATGTTGCTACTTATTGTTGTATAGATATTGGCAATACTTCTTTTGAATACAACCTCATCTTCGTTCTGGCATGTTATTTGGTTTAGTTCATGGGCGATTGAGTTTAGACTATCATATACATTTAATATTGAATCTGAATCACCAGAGATTACGTAGGTTTGTATGCTTTTGCTAATTGTATTGAAGTTGGTTGTAATTGTATTTATACTCTCAATGTTATGGTATGTTTTATCAAAGTAGTTATGAAGAAAATTTACGTTCAGCTGAATAAGAAGGTTTATAGCCACTGTTGTGAGGATAAACGTTACAATAAAAAACATTAGCTTTGCTCTATAAGTTTTAAATGGTGAAAAAAGCATAGTTTTACTCACCAGCCTATTTAACTATTATTGAAGTTGGTATAAACTGCTTTTTAAAATGAATCTTTTCGAAATCCTTTATTGTCAAAACAGACCTTATCGCAAGCTCATCATAGTTTGGCATGATAAGGCAATCTATAAGCCCTTCATCTCTGTATCTTAGAAGTCTTGAATCATCGCCTGTGCCAATAAAGAGAAAGCTTGTGTCTTTTGGGTTTTTAACAAGACTGTCTATAAAAGCAAAGGTTTCAAGTTCTTCTGTTGTGTAATAGCAGTTGTATTTGGGGTTTGTTATTATTCTGTGAAGAAGCTTTTCAGATTTTGCATTCCCGTATTCTATCACAAATGAATCTATTGAAAACTGGACTCCATATTGCTTTAGGTAACTTTTTATTCCTTCTGCTTCAAAATTGTCTGCAACTTTCTGGTTTATTGTGTTTGTTATAAGCGCAATTCTTACGTCATAAATTCCCTTTTGTTCAGCAAGCTTTTTTATATTCTGAGCAACAATCTTTCCTTTTTGAAGATAGTCAAATCCAATTGTAATGTCAAAATAATCTTTTAGATTTCTATTTAAAATAGAAATTATTTTTATCCCTTGATTTTGAAGATCATCTATAAGTCTCTTGATTTCAGGTGAGTTAAAAAGGTCACAGATAATTACAAAGTCAAACTTAGAAAAAAGAGCAAGCTTTAGTCCAAACGCTTCCTCAGATTCTGTTGCATAGAAGATGGTCTCTGTTAGCACCTTCTGTGATTGAGCGAATTGGTCAAATTCCTCTAAAAATTCTTTCCAATACATTTCATTTTTAGGCAGTATAACTGCACAACTTGTATAATTATTCTGTGAAAAATTATTTATATTGCTGATTCTCTTAAGAAGCAAAATATCACTTATAGAAAGCCACAACAAAATCAAAGCAAGCGCAGCTGCAGCTGTCAAAAGCAAGTATCTGAATATGGACTTTTTTGCAAAGGTCATTTTTTTACACTCTCCTTTACAAACTATTTTATCATCTATGTTTTAAGAATTAAACAACAATAAATAGTAAAAAATTGAGCACAAAAAATTGCAGTACAGCTTAGAAATTATTTGTACATATGAATAAAAAATGAACAAAAAAGCACAGTGAAATATTATAGATTTTAGTTTAAATTTATTGGTGAAATCAAAATCTCATAATCAAAATTAAATATTATAGGGAGGTTTTGGTAAATGTTTAACAAAAAGAAATTCTGGATAGCTGTAGTATCTTTGGTATTAGCAATTTCTCTTGTTTTAACTGGATGTGGGAAAAAGAGTAGCAGCAGCGGTGAAAGCTCATCTGGTACAACATCAGAAGAGAAAAAGCCCTATATTGGTGTTGCGATCTACAAGTTTGACGACACATTCATGACAGGTGTCAGAAATGCAATAGCAAAAGAGGGACAGGGCAAAGCAAAGCTTGACTTTGTTGACAGCCAAAACTCTCAGTCAACTCAAAATGACAAGATTGACCTATTTATTACAAAAAAGGTTGATGCTTTAGCAATCAATCCTGTTGACAGAACAGCAGCAGGTGTTTTAATTGACAAGGCAAAGCAAGCAAATATTCCAGTTGTGTTCTTCAACAGAGAGCCGCTTCCAGAGGATATGAAAAAATGGGACAAAGTATATTACGTAGGTGCAAAGGCAGAACAGTCTGGTACACTTCAGGGTGAGATTATGGCGGAATATTGGAAGTCTCATCCAGAAGCTGACAAAAACCATAATGGCATTATGGAATATGTTATGATTACCGGTGAGCCTGGTCATCAGGATGCAATCTTGAGGACAGAGTATTCAATCAAGGCAGTTGAAGCAGCTGGAATCAAGGTAAAATGCCTCGCTCAAGACACTGCTATGTGGGACAGGGTAAAAGGGCAGGAAAAGATGCAGGCGTTTTTAGCATCATTTGGTGACAAGATTGAAGCAGTCTTCTGCAACAATGACGACATGGCACTTGGTGCGATTGAAGCTCTCAAAGCAGCAGGGTATTTCAAGAATGGAAAGTATATTCCTGTTGTTGGTGTTGACGCAACAACTCCAGGACTTCAGGCACTTGAAGAAGGTACACTCTTGGGTACAGTTTTGAATGACGCAAAGGCGCAAGGCAAAGCTACATTTAACTTGGCATATGTACTTGCAAAAGGTGAAAAACCAACAAAAGAAAATGTTGGGTTTGACATCACAGATGGAAAGTACATCTGGGTACCATATCAGAAGGTTACAAAAGATAACTTAGAAGAGATGAAAAAATACGTAAATGAACAGTAAAGCATAGAAACTAAAGCCGCCACCTTGTCAAAGGGCCTATTTAGAAGATGGCAAGGTGGCGGTAATTTTGAATTGCTTTTTGTGGAAAAATCTTTCAAGAGGTGCAATTGCTATGGCAAAGACAGAGTATATCTTAGAGATGAATGGCATTACAAAGGAATTTCCAGGTGTTAAAGCACTTGACAATGTTACAGTAAAGATAAAAAAAGGGACTGTTCATGCGCTTTTGGGCGAAAATGGTGCGGGGAAGTCCACATTGATGAAGTGCCTATTTGGAATTTACAAGCCTGACAGTGGTGAGATCATATTAGATGATCAGCATGTTCACATTCAAAGTCCGATTGACGCTATAAAGCTTGGGATTTCAATGATCCACCAAGAACTTCAGCCAGTTCCTCAGCGAAATGTGATGGAGAACATCTGGCTTGGCAGATTTCCTCACATAAATGCAGGACCTTTTAGGTTTGTTGACCACAAGAAGATGTACGAAGACACAAAAGCACTTTTGCAAAGACTTGAGATAGATGTTGACCCAAAGGCAATTGTGGGCCAGCTTTCTGTTTCTAAAATTCAGCTTATTGAGATTGCAAAGGCTGTATCTTACAACTCAAAAGTTATTGTCATGGATGAGCCAACATCTTCCTTGACAGAAAACGAGGTTGAGCATCTTTTTAGGATAATAAAAGACCTAAAATCAAAAGGTGTTTCAATCATATATATCTCTCACAAGCTTGAAGAGATATTTGAGATAGCAGATGAAGTGACAATCATGCGAGATGGTAAAGTGGTTGGTTCGTGGAATATATCAGAGCTCACACCTGATATGATGATTGCAAACATGGTTGGACGCCAGATGTCAGACAGGTTCCCACAAAAGACAAACAAGCCCTCAGAGGTTATTTTGAGGGTTGAAAATTTGACATCTGTTCATCCAAAGTCGTTTAAGAATGTTTCATTTGAACTGAGAAAAGGCGAAATTTTAGGGATTGGCGGACTTGTTGGGTCTCAGAGAACAGAGCTGATTGAAGCTATATTTGGGCTAAGAAGCATTAAAGAAGGGAAGATATACATAAAAGGAAAGGAAGTTGTTATAAAAAGCCCCCAGGATGCAATCAAAAACAAGATTGCACTTTTAACAGAAGATAGAAAGCTCACAGGAATTGTTCCAGAACTTAACATCTTAGAAAATACAACATTGGCAAGTCTCAGGAAATATCTAAATGATTTTAGACTTTTGAATGACAAGAGAAGAGTGATGGACACCGAAAACTTTATTAAGGTTTTGAAAATAAAAACACCTTCATATAAAACACAGATAAAGAATCTCTCTGGTGGAAACCAACAAAAAGTATTAATTGCACGCTGGCTTTTGACAGAACCAGAAATTCTTCTTTTAGATGAGCCAACAAGGGGAATTGACGTTGGTGCAAAGTATGAAATTTACAATCTCATAAATCAACTTGCAACAGAAGGAAAAAGCATTATCATGATTTCTTCTGAGATGCCAGAACTTTTAGGAATGTCTGACAGAATCCTTGTCATGTGTGAAGGTAGAGTTTCTGGTATCTTGGAGCGAAAAGATGCAACAGAAGAAGAAATCATGCGACTTGCAACAAGATTCTCAGCTTAAATTATTTTTGAGGAGGTCAACTTCAAAATGACATCGGCAAAGAGAATAAGACAAATAGTATCACAAAATGCAATCTACTTTATTCTACTTGCCCTCATAATTGTGATTGCCTTTATAAGCCCTGACTTTTTATCTTGGAGATGTTTTAGAGACATATTGCTTCAGTCATCAACAAGGGCAATAATTGCACTTGGTATGAGCTTAGTGTTAATCACTGGCGGTGTTGATTTGTCAGCAGGAAGAGCTGTTGGTTTAGCTGCTGTTGTATCTGCGTCAATGCTTCAAACTGCTGACTATGCAAGAAGGTTCTTTCCCGACCTTCCACAGCTACCACTGATAGTTCCTATACTAATTGCAATTGTAATTACTTTATTGTTTGGGCTTTTAAATGGTATAGTAATTTCGCGTTTGAGCTTACCACCGTTTATTGCGACTTTGGGTTCAATGGTAATCATCTATGGCGCAAACTCACTGTATTTTAACCTTCCGCCAAACAACTCACAGCCAATCGGTGGTTTAAGGTCTGACTTTACAAACTTAGGTACAGGCTATATTGGAATTTCTGGTGAGTATTCAATACCATATATTTTGATAATAGCTTTGGTTGTTGCAATAGTTGTATGGGTGATACTTAACAAGACAAGCATAGGAAAGAGTATCTATGCAGTCGGTGGTAATGTCAATGCTGCAAGGGTTTCTGGTATAAATGTTGCAAAGGTATTGATATTTGTCTATGCATTTGCAGGACTTTTATATGGCTTAGCAGGTGTTTTAGAGGCTGCAAGAACTGGCGGTGCAACAAACAACTATGGTAACATGTACGAGCTTGACGCTATTGCAGCCTGCGTTGTTGGTGGCGTTTCAACAACAGGTGGAATTGGAACAGTGCCTGGTGTTTTAGCAGGTGTTTTGATATTTGGTGTTATAAACTATGGTCTTACATTTATTGGTGTTGATCCTTACTGGCAGCTGATTATAAAAGGTCTTATAATAGTTGTTGCAGTTGCACTTGATATAAGAAAGTATTTAGCAAAGAGATAAAAATGTAAAAAAGAAAAATGGGCTTGTGCTTTTAGGCTTTAGCACAGGCCCATTTTGTTTATTTTCAGCTTCTAAACAGCACCTTTTCATTCTCAAACATCTTTGAAGCAAATATTATAGAGGCAATAAGATATACGGTTGAAGAAACTATGAATAATAACAAGTGCTGAATATTTATGATTCCATATATTAGCTCTTTGAATATTGCAAGTGAATTGATAAGCGGTATTATAAAGTAAGAATCTACCAAGTCATTTGGTGTTTTATACATTGTGAAGTAAGCGAGGATTAGCACCAAAAAGGTAATAGGTGTAAGATAAGTTTGAGCCTCTTTGAACGACCTTGCATATGAGGCAATGGCAACTTCAACTGCACTGAAAATTATAGCTGTCAACACCACAACAATAAACATCGCAATGTAAACAGATACAGGAAGTGCAAGAGCTGCTATATCTCCCAATTCTTTTGTTGCATTTTCTCCAAAGGCCAACGGCAAAAACCAAAATGTAAGCCCAAGCCCTATTAGTGAGGTAACTCCGCTTATTATTGCCATTATTGAAACTGTGATATATTTGCCTGTTACAAGTGAGATGCGTGATGCAGCAGTTGTTAAAAGTGGCTCAAGAGTTCCCCTTTCCTTTTCACCAGCTGTTATGTCAATAGCAACATTAATGCCACCAAGTGAGGTATTGAGCACTACAAACATAGGGACAAGTATTGCCAGCAAAAACAATGCCATTTTGCGGGGTGGTGCAACATTTTCTTTTGTAATGACAATAGGCTCAATAATTTCAGGGTTGATATTTTTGGACAAAAGCCTCTGTTTTGTTATGTTTTTTGCGTAGTCAGTTATGATTTCGCTCAATATTAAACCAACATTTGATGATTTTGAATCAGATCCATCAACTAAAATCTTTATATTAACCTGCTTTTCTTTTGAAAGGTGGTCAGAAAAATTTTGTGGAATTTCAATCACTGCCTTAATTTTTCCATTTTGCAAATCCTTCTTTGGATTTGAAGATTGAACAATGTCAAACTGAGAGTTTTTGATTAAGTCAACAAGTTGTTTTGCATATTGCTCACCCATGATACAAATCTTTGTTTTTTCAGGTTTAACCTCATATGCAGACTTAGTTGCATAGATTATCACAAGAAGCATAAGGGGTGTTGTAAGTATAGGCAGGATGAAGTTCATAAAAAGAGCGCGTCTGTCTCTAAAAGCATCCTTTAATTCTTTTTTAAATACAATCCACACATGCTTCATATTTATTCTCATCTGTTATCACCTACCAATCTAATAAATACATCTTCAAAGCTTGCTCCAGAAAATCTTTGCTTTATCTCATCAATTGTGCCAATTGCCATAAGGCTTCCTTTGTGTATTATTGCAACCCTGTCGCAAAGCTTTTCGACCTCACTCATTGTATGGCTTGAAAAGATGATAGTCCTTCCTTCTTGTTTGCAAAGCCTGATAAAGTCATGCACCTCTTTTGCGCTTGTGACGTCCAAAGAGTTTGTTGGCTCATCAAAAAGCATTACATCAGGGTTATGGATGATAGATCGCACAAAGCACACCTTCTGTTTCATACCTTTTGAGAATTTACCTGCAGGCTTGTCGATAAACTCTTGCATCTGAAACCTTTCCACAAGCTCATCAATCCGCTTTTTAATTTCATCTTTTTTCATGTCGTGCAAAGTAGCAAAGTATTCGATGTTCTCTCTTGCGGTGAGCCTGCTATATAGCCCGCTTTCACTTCCAAAGAGAATTCCTATCTTGCGCCTTACTTTTTCAGGTTCTTTTGTAATATCAAGCCCGTCAATTATGGCAGTTCCATGTGAGGGTTTTATCATTGTTGCAAGCATCCTTAAAGTTGTTGTCTTTCCAGCTCCGTTTTCACCAAGGAGCCCGAAAATTTCGCCCTTGTTGATGGTAAAAGATAGCCTGTCAACCGCCCTGACCTTGCCAAAGTCTTTGGTAAGTTCAATAAGTTCAATCATACACAAAGCTGCCTCCTTTTCACATATTTTTATTAATTAGTATTTATAATTTTTAAATTGCCTTCTTTGTATATCACCCCTCCTGTCTGTAGAATGAAGCAGAAACAGCGATGTATGAAATAATGAACAAAATTATCGAAATCAGCAAATATATTGGTGACCAGAGACTATTTTTGTACAGATTCACAATAGATGCTATTAAATTGTCGTTTGATACTGTTGCAGTTTCTGCTAAAGCTAATACTGTTATAAGAATAATCAAGAGAAAGAAAGGTAATAGCCCATACAACAATTCTGATAATGATTTTAACATTTTGTTTTTAACAAAATGTGGAAAAGAATAAAGTAATGAAAACAATGAAATAAATAATAGGTTAGTGGCAAGTGGTGAGACGAAAAACAAAAATATATTAAGTTCAATCCTATTTGGTTTGCTAAAAATTGCAAACAAGTTTGAGATAAAAAAGGCAGAGCAGTATAAGAATGAAAAAATAATATCGTTGATAAATATCCAAAAAGCAATTGTTTTTCTTTTTACAGGTAACAAAAAGTAAAATTTTAAAACAGAATCCAATATATGATTGGATTTTACAAGACTTCTATCAAAAAATAAAGCTATTTTAGAAACTACAAAAACTTGCGGAATAAAAAGAGAAACTGCAATTACAAATGCAGAATATGCATTTCTATCAAAATTATTGCTATTATCATTTAACAGAAAGAAATTTAAACTAAACCAGAGGACTGTAAAAAATCCGATAATTAAAAGATGTATTTTAATCTCACTGGGATGAGGTTTAAATTTATGCAATTACTTCACCTCACTCTACATATTACGTTAATACTGTTTACTTATAAAAAGCAGTTTAGATTTCTCGTCTGTAAATTGCAGCTTTGTTTACAATGAATGAAATTAAAAACAGTATTATTGATACAAATAAGACTATTAAAGCACTTTTATAGTTTGTATATAAATTTGTAATAAATTTTTCCTCTCTTTTATGAATTTCTGAAAGACGAAAACCAAACCAGAAAGGTATGTAAGCAGCTAATATTATTATAAAGTTTACAATAGTGTTATAGATTGTTTGGAAAGCTGAATTTTTAATAAAGTAGAGCAGTGAATATAGGATAGTACAGATAGAATACCATACAAGTACAATAGAGAAAATCCAGAAGAAAGATAAAATGAAAGTGTATGAGTGGGTTAAATTAAACACTTTTAAGATTAACATTCCGATGTTAAAAAAGAGAATATATATCAAAATTATAATAACGTCTGAAATAAACTCTAAGGTAACAATCTTCTTTCTTTTAATGGGCAGTAAAAAAAGCAGAGAAGTATAAGATATACTGCCATATAGTTCACGTAGTTTTGTACTTTGAACGAAAAAGCTTGATTTTATTGCAAACAACATAAACAGAATAAAGGTGGTATAGATAGTTCCAATAAAGAGAGAAAGATCAATCTTGCCTGTTTTTCTCACAGGCTGGGATATACACAAAAGAAAAATAAGAAATACGATACCTGAAATAATCTTATTTTCAACCCTTTTAAGCAATTTAATGTAAGCAAACATTTTTAACCTCGCTCCTTCAAGATTTATCTTTTAAAGATCACTGTTTGAAAGAATTTTGTATGAAATAATATATGAAATAACCATTAATACAGCAATATATGCAAGCGAAACAGCTGTCAGTATGCATATTGATTCAAAAATTTTAATTTTATGATACAAAATTTGCAAAGGTTCAGCAAAAACAAAAGGTACTCCAAAGTAAAAACAAAACAGAAGAAGTACTGTATACAAGTTTTTTTGAGTTGATTTTCTAAATGCAATAAAAACAGGTTGAAGAACTATTATCATAACAAATCCTGTAAATGTATATGATAAAAGTTTCCTGTTAAAATCATGTATGAAGTAAGAGGAATTAACATTGGTTATAAGTATATATCCAATCAGACTAATAAATTGGAATATTAACAACAAAAATCCGTCTTTTAAAAATCGACTAATTATAATTTGCCATTTTTTAATAGGCAAGAGCAAACTCAAAGATATTTCATACGAAAAACTATTTGAGGTAAAAGGGTTATTTAACATGGTAAATGTAAGAAAAATAGCTACAAAAAAGTAAGATAAATATTCTTCCCAGAATATAGTAGCAGATGCTGGTGGATTTAATAGGTTACCAACTATCCAAAGAACAATAATGTATAGAAAGAAATACAAAACTGATGTATATATACTTTTCCTATAGAACTTCCAATACTTCATCCTTTTCATCCCTTCTCACAAGCATTACATAGAACTTTTCAATTGATGGTTTTTCAACAACAAAGCCCGGCTGCATACAATTTTCAATTTCATTCTTTTTGCAAAGAGCTTCAAACGAAAATGAACCTTTTTTACAAGATAAAACTATACTTTGTGGGATTTTGTTACTCTCTGAAGCAGGTCCTTTTACTATACAATAATCCTCTTCAATGCTTTCACGCGATGAAGAAAAGATGATTTTGCCATTATCTATGATTGTCACAAAGTCTGCAACATTCTCAATATCAGAGACTATATGAGTTGAGTAGAAGACAGCCTTTTCTTCAGACTGAACAAAACTCTGCAGAATCTCAACAAACTGATTTCTTGCAACAGGGTCAAGCCCAGATGTTGGTTCATCTAAAATCAAAAACTCAGGTCTTATAGATAGAGCTAAAGCAATAGACAGTTTCATCACAGTTCCTTTTGAGAGGTGAATTATCTTTTTGTTCTGGTCAATTTCAAAAAGGTCACAGAGTTTGTTGTAAAGCCTATCATCCCAGTTTTTATAAAATGACTTCATTATCTCTTTTACATCTTTTGGTTTTAACTGACCCGGCAAAATTGGAGTTTCTAATACAACTCCAAGCCTTTGTTTTATCTCGGTTTCATCACAGTTAAAAGGCTTTTCGAATATGAAAACCTCACCACTTTCTTTTCTCGCAAGGTCAAGGATGCACTTTATCAAAGTGGTTTTTCCAGCACCGTTTTTCCCCAGAAGCCCCATGATATAGCCGCTTTCTAAAATAAGCTCTGGAATTTCAAGCCTAAAGTTTTTGTAGGATTTTGTAAGGTTTTTTACTTTCAAAGCAATCATCTTTGACCTTCCTCTCCTTTATACAATCTTTCAATTGTTTCTAAAAGCTTTTTTAGGTCAACTCCAAGTATTTTTGCTTTCTGAACAATAGCTTTTAAATCATTTTCAATTTCTTGAACGCCCAAAGTAGAAATCTTTTCTCTATCAATCCCAGCAACAAACGTCCCTCTTGCCGGCACTGTTACAATAAACCCTTCTTTTTCAAGTTCTTCATAAGCTCTTTTTGTCGTGATAACACTTACATTCAGCTCTTTTGCCAAGACCCTGATTGATGGAAGACCATCTCCTGCCTTAAGACTTCCTTCTATTATCTGTTTCTTTATTTGATTTTTGATTTGTTCATATATGGGCTGGTTTGACATTTGCGAAATCACAAGCTTTAGCACATTTTTCTTTCCCCTTTTGCATACTGTATATATACAGTATATACAGTTTTAATTGGTTTGTCAATATTATTTCAAGTCGTTGTTGGGCTTTTCCCATTCGCACACCGCTTAATGAACGATAAATTCATTCATTTAAATTTTAATTTCATGGGTTACGATAAACTTAGAGCGATTAATATAGAAGGTATTTTGTATGATACATGCAACGTCAAAGATTATTGGAAGAGGGCAAGTAGAATTGCCCGCTGAGATAAGGAAAATTATTGGTGGGGAGAAGATAGGAGACAGTGTACTTTTCACTGTTCTAGACAACGGCAAAGTTGTAATTGAAGTGATAAAAAAACGAAAACTATCAGAGCTTGGAGGTTCTCTAAAATCATCAATCGCATTTATAGATTTGGACCATGAAACTAATGCAACAAAAGAAATCTGGGTAAGAAAGAGAGCAAGGGAGACACAACATGATGGAAAAAGTATGATTCGATGCGAATGTAATTTTGAGATATGTATTGCATGACCACGAGGAGTTTTTTCAAAAAGCTCAGAAGATTATACTTAAAGCCGAACAGGGAAAGTTAAAACTGTTTGTTGCAGCAATTACAATTACAGAGGTTGTATGATATTCTGAGTGCCTGTATATGTTCTGATGGCATTGAAGCGGAAGAAGCGGATATTGTTCTTTTTGCGCTCAAAAGTTACAAAGAGAGCAACGTTGATTTCATTGCTGCATATCTTTTTCATCACATAGCAAAATCAGGAAACAATAGAATATTTACTTTTGATAAAAAGCATTTTCAAAGCTTAATGTAGAAATTTTGAATACAGATTAGAGTTGTTATATGTGTCCTATAAAAATACAAAAAGAAATTAGCCCCAGGACAGTATTGCACACAAGGGAGTAAATTGCCTGTGGTTTTTTTATTATATTTGTTCAACAAATTTTAGCTTATTTTATACAAAATATGTATTGATTTCGCTAAAGTAACCTGATATATTTTAAAATAAATACGAAAACGATTACTGATAAAAAGAAGGGCTGGGATGAAATATGAAGTACACAATCAAAGACATAGCAAAACTAACAGGCTATTCTGTTGCAACAATTTCAAGAGCACTAAGTGGAAAGGAAGGTGTGAGTCAGGAAAAAAGGGAAGAGATATTAAAACTGGTAGACAGCTTAGGATATACTCCGAACCAGACAGCAAGGAAATTGAGAAGTAAGCAGACAAAAAATATCTTGGTTATGATACCTGATATAGAGAACTACTTTTTCAATAAGCTGAGCCTAAAATAGATTCCATTTTGTTCTCTGCTTGAAAAGCTTTTTACCCTCTTCAGTTTCTAAAAATCTTATGTTCTTGCTTCTAAAACTATTGCTAACATTGTTTTTATTTTTCATGTTTCTTTTGTTTATCCCAGCAACAAATTTAACTTTAAGCTCATTTGCTATATTAAACCATCTGCTACAATCGTATCCCGCATCTGCTAATACAATCTCACAGCCAAAGCCCCATGCCCTATACAAAAGCTCTTCTTGTCTTGAGTCATGTTCATTTGCCCCTGTTAAAATCCAGAAAAGTGGTATTACTTCTTCTTTACCTGTACACAAAAGATGTAATTTGTATCCCCTGAAAAATCCTATTGTAATATGTATACCTATTTTTGCTTCTGAATCATTTTTGGCACTTCTCAGCGGCGTAGAGTCTACTATCGCTATACTCATATCAGGTTCTATCTTAGCTATTAATATGTCTTTTATATCTTGCATGTATTCTTTTTCTATTTTTCTTGACAACTTTGCAAAATATGAATAGTCCGGACTTTCTTCTATACCTACTACTTGCTTAAACTCTGTGTCTTGATTTATTCGATATTCTAATTCTCTGAAACTCTTTATCCCCTTTTTAACTTTATAAACCAAACAAGCTATTATCTGAAACAGATTAAATTTCCTCGGTCGTCCCCTTCTATTTTGCTTTATCTTCCTCGATAAAACTTCAGTAACCTTTTTATTACAAAAGCAGCTTTAAAAATTTCTTATTTTGTGCTTTAATATTCTTAGTCATCTTTTTTCCCCTTGTGTTTTTTTGTGGTTTTCTCTTAAATTAAAATTATAACACAAGGGGGCTTTTTTTTTTGTTACTATGTTTACTCTATATGGTTATTTCTTTTATTCAACAACCTCAAGTTTTAGTTAAAAAAAATATAATTATTTAGGTTGTTGAATAAAAAATATTACCAACAATACATAAAATAAACAAAAGTTATTGATTCCATTCATAAGCGAAAGAAAACTTCTTACCTTCTAACTTTCTAAGAAGTTGCTCAAATAGAAAAGTAATTAGTATCCAATCAATATACCTTTTATAATTTCTAAATCCCTTGAGCCTCACATTCTCAAGATTATATTCACCTTTTAATTTGCTAAATAGTCTTTCAATCTTTGTTCTCTGCTTGTATAGCTTTTTACCCTCTTCAGTTTCTAAAAATCTTATGTTCTTGCTTCTAAAACATTCTTAACATTGTTTTTATCTTTCATGTTTCTTTTGTTTATCCCAGCAACAAATTTAACTTTAAGCTCATTTGCTATATTAAACCATCTGCTACAATCGTATCCCGCATCTGCTAATACAATCTCACAGCCAAAGCCCCATGCCCTATACAAAGCTCTTCTTGTCTTGAGTCATGTTCATTTGCCCCTGTTAAAATCCAGAAAAGTGGTATTACTTCTTCTTTACCTGTACACAAAGATGTAATTTGTATCCCCTGAAAAATCCTATTGTAATATGTATACCTATTTTTTGCTTCTGAATCATTTTTGGCACTTCTCAGCGGCGTAGAGTCTACTATCGCTATACTCATATCAGGTTCTATCTTAGCTATTAATATGTCTTTTATATCTTGCATGTATTCTTTTTCTATTTTTCTTGACAACTTTGCAAAATATGAATAGTCCGGACTTTCTTCTATACCTACTACTTGCTTAAACTCTGTGTCTTGATTTATTCGATATTCTAATTCTCTGAAACTCTTTATCCCCTTTTTAACTTTATAAACCAAACAAGCTATTATCTGAAACAGATTAAATTTCCTCGGTCGTCCCCTTCTATTTTGCTTTATCTTCCTCGATAAAACTTCAGTAACCTTTTTTATTACAAAAAGCAGCTTTAAAAATTTCTTATTTTGTGCTTTAATATTCTTAGTCATCTTTTTCCCCCTTGTGTTTTGTTGTGGTTTTCTCTTAAATTAAAATTATAACACAAGGGGGCTTTTTTCTTTTGTTACTATGTTTACTCTATATGGTTATTTCTTTTATTCAACAACCTCAATAAGCTAATAAAAGGGATTGAAGTCGAGGCAAGAGAAAATGGTTATAATATAATTCTTGGCAATTTTTCAGATTCCCAAAAAATAGAAGAAGAGTATTATAAAATGATGAAGGGTCAAATAGCAGATGGGATACTTCTTACAGGAAGCCTCAGCGAACCACAGAGAATTGTTGAACTATCAAGGCAGTTTAAAATGGTAGTCATTTCTGATTATTTTTCAGATGAACTTGTGACAGTATGTGTTGACAATTTTAAGTCAGCTTATGATGCGACTATGTTTTTATACAAAAGTGGATATAGAAAAATAGCTAAAATTACTGGCAAGATTGGAGCACTTCTTTCGCAAGATAGACTCAAAGGTTATAAAATGGCGCTTGAAAATCTTGGACTTGGAGCCAACGAGAAATATATAAAATATGGTGATTATAAATATGAAAGTGGATATAAGCTTGCAAAAGAACTGTTGACTATGCCAGAGCCCCCAGATGCCATTTTCTGTTCGAATGATGAGATGGCAATTGGAGCGTGTGATGCGGCAAAAGAACTTGGGATTTCAATTCCAGATGAGCTTGGAATTATGGGATTTGACGACATTGAACTTGCTTCAATGGTTACACCTAAAATTACCACAGTCCATCAACCACGTTATGAAATGGGAAGGCTTGCTGCAAGGCTTTTGATAGATATTTTGAAAGGAGGAGTTGTTAGCAAAGGTAAATATATCTTGGATACTTCAATCATTCCGAGAGAGTCTACAAAGAATACAAACTTCACAAATTGATAAAGTTTTTTTAAAAACATATTGACAAGTTAAACAAAACGTAGTATATTTTATTTAGCGTAAACGATTACTAAGATTTCATAGAAAAACAACTAAAAACTAAAAATATTACATAAATTGCCAACGCAAAGACATAAAATCTTAGGAGAGTATCCCACCCGACAAAACAAAATGCTCGGCTCTTTTTCCACTTCAAAAAGAGCCGAGCCCCAAAAAAGGTATTGTCCCACACTGCTGTGTGTGGGATGATATAAAACCCCTATTTAAAATTATATCACAAAAACTTACAAAAAGGAGGTTGTATTTTTATGAAAAGGCTTGTTGCGGTAATTACTTTAATTGCTCTGAGTGTAAGCTTGTTTTTAGCTTTTGGCCCTGCTGATACTAATGCCGCTTCTAAGAAGCAAGTCACAATAACCTATGTACGTGGCAAGGACGAAACTCACGCAACAGAAAAGATTATCAAAGAGTTTATGAAGAAAAACCCAGACATCAAGGTAATCTACAAAGAAAACCCATCTGACACAGGCCAAAACCATGACCAGCTTGTGACAGTAATGAGCGCCGGTGGTTCTGACATTGATGTATTTGACATGGATGTTATCTGGCCAGCTGAGTTTGCTCAAGCAGGCTACACACTTCCACTTGACAGGTTTATAAAGCGCGACAAGATTAATCTTAATGACTACATCAAAGGGACAATTGATGCTGCAAGATTCAAAGGTCAGATGTGGGCATTTCCAAGATTTATTGATGCAGGACTTCTTTATTACAGAAAAGACATTGTTCCTCAAAATGAACTTCCAAAGACATGGGATGATTTGATTAAAGTTGCTAAAAAGTACAAGGGTAAAAAGGGTACAAAATATGGATTTTTGATGCAAGCAAAACAATATGAGGGTCTTGTTTGTGATGCGATAGAGTATATTGCTTCATATGGCGGCAGAGTTGTTGATGAGAGTGGAAATATTGTAGTTAATAACAAAGGAACAATTGATGGACTTAACATGATGAGAAAGGTTATAACATCTGGTATTGTTCCACCAAACATCAACACATTTACAGAGATTGAGACACATACAGCTTTCATAAACGGTCTTGCAGTTTTTGCAAGAAACTGGCCATACATGTGGGCTATGGTAAATAGTCCACAATCAAAAGTAAAAGGCAAAGTTGGCATTCTGCCACTTCCGAAGGGTTCAAAGGGTTCAGCTGCAGCGCTTGGTGGTTGGATGGTTGGTATTAACAAATACACAAAGAATCCTGAAGCTTCATGGAGACTTTTGAAGTTCCTTGTGCAAAGAGAAGGACAAAAACTTATGGCCATTTACAACGGAAATGT
This sequence comes from Caldicellulosiruptor changbaiensis, assembly GCF_003999255.1. Taxonomy (GTDB): domain Bacteria; phylum Bacillota; class Thermoanaerobacteria; order Caldicellulosiruptorales; family Caldicellulosiruptoraceae; genus Caldicellulosiruptor; species Caldicellulosiruptor changbaiensis. Next base: position 2,757,403 of record NZ_CP034791.1, on the reverse strand, counting down.
TCCTGTTTACAAGCCACTTTTTAACGACAAAGATGTTATAAAAGCAAATCCACTTATTGGCGACAAGAAGTTTATAGAAGCTATTTTAGCTGCTGTTCCAAGACCTGTTTCACCAATTTATCCAAAGCTTTCAGATGCAATGCAGATTGAGTTTTCCAACATTGTAAATGGTAAGAAGGATGTAAAAACAGCTGTCCTTGATTTGGACAAGAAATTAAAAGAGCTTGTAAAGACTCAAAAGTAAAAGACAATCTCAATAAAGAAGTTGGCAGGCTTAAATTCTTTTTAAGCCTGCCAATAAAGTTTAAAGGGGAGGGGAAAGATGGACAGAAAGGAAAAACTATTTGGGTATTTATTTTTGCTTCCTGCAGTTTTGATATTTATATTTGTCGCAGTTATTCCTCTTGTGCAGGTTTTTGTCTACAGCCTTTTTGACATTCAGCTCAACAACCCAACCAAGAGTGAGGTGTCTTTATCATATAAGATAGATGTTGAGAACTACGCAAATACAGTCTTTACAGCATCATCAATACTTGACAGTGTAAGCAGCCAAAGTTTGGATAGCAAACAGAAAAAGATAGTAGATAGAATAAAATCTTTACTGCCTGAGCTGGAAAAGAGCATATTCAATACCAATGAAAAGATATCACAGCTCAACAAAGTAAATGACCTTTTGAACAATTTTCAGCCAGTTGATATAAAGCTCAAATATTTATCTGTTTCGAGAAAAGAGATAAATCAATACAATGAGTATGTCCAAAAACTCATAGCACTTGCAAATTCATTGCCGAACACACAAGAAACCAATGATTTAAAACAGGCACTTTTGGCGCTTGACTTGGTTATTGTGAAACCAAACTTTGTTGGTCTTCAGAACTATAGCTACTATCTAAAAGATTCAAGGCTTTTGTCAGCCATAAAAAATACACTTTTGTTTACAGTTGTAACAGTATTTTTTGAACTTGTATTTGGTCTTATGCTTGCTGTTGTTATGCACAAAGTAACAAGCCTGAAAAATGTTTTCAAAAGCATTGTTCTTATGCCCTGGGCAATTCCTACTGTTATATCGGCTTTGATGTGGAAGTTTATGTATGATGGTCAGGTTGGTATTATGTCAAAGTTTTTTGCAGACATTGGACTTATCAAAAGTCCGGCAGACCTTTTATCAAGTACTACAAATGCAATGATAGCTGCAATGACAGCCGACATCTGGAAAACAACACCCTATATTGCAATTTTGCTTGTTGCAGGGCTTCAGACAATTCCGGAATCGCTGTATGAAGCCGCAAAAGTGGATGGTGCAAATGCAGTTTACCAGTTTTTCAGGATTACTTTGCCTATGTTAAAACCAACCATACTTGTTGCTCTGCTTTTTAGAACCCTGGATGCATTTAGAGTATTTGACCTCATTTATGTTTTAACAGGCGGCGGTCCTGCAAACTCAACTGAGACAGTCTCTATCTACACTTATAAAACTTTGTTTAACCAACTTGACTTTGGTAGAGGTTCAACCTTAGCCGTACTGATTTTCATAATGGTAACCATTATAAGCTTTATCTATATAAAAATCCTTGGCGCTGAGGTATTCTCACATCAAAAGAGGTGATATGGTAAAATGAAGAAAAAGAAATTAACAGGCGAAAAGATAGCAAAGATTGTTATGAACATAATAATTGTGCTAGCACTAATTGTAATTTTGTTTCCTTTTTACTGGCTACTTCTTACATCAATAAGACCAAAAAGTGAAATATTTAATATTTCATCACTGATAACATTAAAACCTCATGTTGGCAACTACAAGATGGTATTTACCGAAAGACCATTTGCAAGGTATATTTTAAACAGCTTTGTAATCGGCCTTGAGACCACTATTATATCCATTGTAATAGCAAGTTTTGCAGCATATGCAATTGCAAAGACAAATATCTCACCAAAGGTAAAAAACCTTGTTTTGAGTCTTTCATTGGCTGTTTCAATGTTTCCACAAATTACAATTGTATCTCCTATTTACGTTATAGTAAAAAACTTAGGACTTAGAAACAGCTTTTTTGGGCTTTTAATTCCATACACCACATTTTCACTGCCACTTGCTATTTGGTATCTGACAACATTTTACCAAGGTGTCTCTCATGAAATTGACGAAGCAGCAAAAATTGATGGATGCAATACATTTCAGATTTTCTATAAAATAATTACGCCTCTTATAGCACCCGGCATTTTTACAGCAGCTATACTTATATTTATTTCTGTATGGAATGAATTTCTGTTTGCTTTGGTCATAAACACTGATGACATTTGGAGAACAGTCTCAGTTGGAATTGTCATGTTTCAGGGAAGGTTCACAATTCCTTGGGATGAGATTTCGGCTGCTGCAATTGTAGTTATGATTCCTCTTGTACTAATGGTATTTATATTCCAGCAAAGGATTGTGTCTGGTCTTACAGCAGGAGCTGTAAAAGAGTGATTTTTATGGCTATCTAAAAGGACTTTAGAATATAAATAAACTTGCCTATTTTCCTTTTAGATAGCCTAATTTTTAACAATAGGAGGTGTGGCATGAAGGCGATTGTGAAAAAAGCAAAAAGTTTAGCGTCAACCTTGCCAGGGAAGATAGCTATTCTTCTGTTTTTAGTTGTTTTAATTTTGGTTTTGTTAATAGACATATTTACAGTTACTTTTTCTACATCTATGTTAAGGCAAAACATAGAAGACAGTATTTCAACTTCAACATTCCAATCGGGCAAATATTTTGACCAAATATTAGAACGTGCAAAAGACTTGTCATTTCAGCTTGCTACAAATGAAACTTTAAAAAAATACATAAACGTTCAAAAAACAAGTAATGATGACTATGAAAAACTTGAGTGGAAAAAAGAAGCCCAAAAAGCGCTGTTGAGTATTATTTCATCAAATAAATTCATTTCAAGTGTTTATATTCTCATAAATAAAGAATCTTCTTTGGGCTATCCTACTATCAGCTTTGATAACATTGATTTTAATAATTTGTTTAAAAGCAACTGGGTTAAGATGGCTTTTGAAAGTGACCAGGGTTTTATATGGTGCGCTGATCATAATCAGTATTTTAATGATATTCTTAAAGAAGTTGGTTCAGATGTAAGAGATTATTCAATATCCGTAGTGAGGGTATTATATGATCCTTCAACTGGTAATAAAATAGGATTGATTGTAATAGACATCGGTAAAGATGTATTTGACGAAATGCTCTCAAATATCAAAATAACTAAAAATGGCATATCTTTTGTTATTACACCAGACAGTAAAATAATTACTTCAAAAAATTTATCTACTGCAATAAAATCCAAAATAAATGTTATTAAAACTACAATTTCAGAAAAGGCAGATAAAAAGGATGCAGATATTTTTGAAACAAATTTACCTGATGTATGGATAGTAAGTTATTCGAAAAGCTCAGATAGTGGATTTATATATGCTTCATTAATACCTAAAAATGACATAACATCTAAGATATCTAAGCTGCAACTGGTTATCATTTTGATTAGTTTGATATTTGGTGTATTTGTTATTGGAGGAAGCTTTTTTGGCACATTGAAAATTACAAAAAGTGTAAAAGTTGTATTAGAACAAATGAATAAGGCATCAGGAGGAAATTTGACAGCATTCTCTCATGTATCATTAAATGACGAAATTGGTATTCTATCAGATGGCTTTAACAAAATGGTAAGCCAGCTTAGAGAATTAGTCGGTAAGGTTAAGCAGCTTTCTGAACAGGTAAATAAGACCATCTCTACTATAGCAACTATTGCCTCAGAAACAACTGCTGCTTCGAATGAAGTGGCAAAAGCAATTTCAGAAATTGCTGAAGGTGCTTGTTCACAGGCTAACGAAGCTACATTGATTTCACAAGCTATGAGTGGATTTACAAAAGACGTGATTAATATGGTTGAAGATTTTAATAGAATGAACAAGGTTTCAGAAGAAGTTTTGGTTAAAACTGATAGAGGTTATTCTGCAATAGAAGTATTGAGACAGGTTGCAGGTAACTCACAGAAGACCACAAAAGATATGATTTTGCGTGTAAGAGAGCTAATTGGATGGGTAGAGAAGATAAACAAAATTATGAATCTGCTTTCGAGTATATCTGAACAAACAAGACTTTTAGCGTTAAATGCTACACTTGAAGCTGCTAAAGCAGGCGAAAGTGGGAAAGGTTTTGCTGTTGTTGCAAGTGAAATAAGAAAACTTGCTCAACAGTCTAAAGACGCGACAAAAGGTGTTGAAGAGATTGTTAAAAATATTTTATCAAAAGCAAAATTTTCTGAAAAAGTTGTGGACGACGTTGAAAATATAATAAAACTACAGGAAGATTCGATAAGAAGTGTTGAGATTTCTTTTACAGAAATGAAAAATGCTATTTCTGACTTGCTTGAGGGTCTGCAAAGGGCAATTAAAACTTTAAGAGTTATAGATTCAAAAAAGGATAAAATTTTCAACAGTGTTGAAAACATTTCTGCTGTTTCAGAAGAAACTGCGGCTTTATCAGAGGAAGTTTCTGCTGCAACTGAACAACAACTTGCTTCTATAGAGGAGTTGCAGAATATGGTATATTCTCTTAGAAATTTGTCTGAAGAGCTGAATAAGGCAGTATCAGTATTTAAAGTAGAATAAACCTTTTAACATTTTTTGGAATATATATTTAAATACTAAAAACTGCAATCTAATCCAAAGGCGCTTTGGTGTAGCAGTTACACGAAGCGCCTTTAGTTTTTGTTTTTGTATGTAAACATAAGTACATAGTTTTATGATAGGTGCAGATATAAAGCTGTAGATAGTAAGATGTTTACAAACAGGTTTGTGAGGTTAAATAATAATAGTGATATGAAGATTGTATGGTCTTTGTCTTTATGGTATAATTTTAGACAGAAGAAAAAGCTATAGCTGGGGAAAAATTAATTATAAGGATGAAATAGATGCAGCAGAAAGTACCACATAACCAGTATGATTTAACATTCAAGAGATTATTTCAATTCAAGGAAGTATTTTTAAACTTTTTAAGGGGCAATATAAATAGAGAATGGGTAAACAGGATAGATGCTGAGAGTTTAGAGTTTGTTGACAGGAGTTTTATCAAGGACGAGTTTGTAGAAAAAGAAGCAGATGTGATATACAGAGCGAGATTAGAAGATACGGATGTATACTTTTATGTGTTAATAGAACCGCAATCTACTGTGGACAGGAATATGCCAAGAAGGTTATTTGAGTATATGACTCTTATATGGAAAAGGCACATGGAAGAGAAAGGAGACGAGTTATTACCGCCGATTGTTCCGATAGTGCTGTACAATGGTAGAAGCGGGTGGAATATACCGACCCAGATATTTAAAGGTTTTGATATATTCAAGGATGATATGTTTAACTATATTTTGGTTGATGTAAACAGGCTTGATGATGAAAAGCTAAGAAGCAGGTTAGACCTTTTAAGTATTATTTTGTATTTAGAAAAGTCAAGAAGGAATGCAGAGGAGTTTGTAGAGAAGCTCAGTGAAGTGTCAGAATATGTTTGTAAGTTACCACAGGTGCAGGTAAAAGTGTTTTGTTCATGGCTTTTGAGGATAGTAAAACCGCAGGTGAGAGAGGAGATTGAAAGCAAGATAGATGAACTGCTGAAGAAGATAGAAGCTGAGGGGGTGGAAGATGTGGGAGAGTTTATATTCAATGTTCAGCAGCTGATACAGGAGTATTACAGAGAAGCAGAAGAAAAAGGCAAAGAAAAGGGCTATGAGGAAGGTATACAGGAAGGTATAAAGGAAGGTATACAGCGGAAAGAAGAGGAAATTGTGAGAAGGCTTATACAAAAAGGGTTTGATGATAATTTTATAGCTGAAGCAACTGGAGTTGAGATTGAGAGGATAAAGAAGATAAGAGAAGAATATACGGAATATTCCTAATTTTTCTTTGCTATTTGTATATATCTGTGTTATAATAAAGACAACAAATTCAAACATTCTCCAAAACAAAGGCGTTTTGGGGTGATGAGCCTCAAAGCGCCTTTAATTTTTTTGTAAAACTTTTTTCAGGGGGGTTTTGCAAGATGCAAGTTGTATTGACTATCCTGGGTGCGATTGTGCTATCAGTTGTCTTTTCGGTTCTAATTTTAAAAATCTTTGTTGACAAGACAATTTCAATTTTGCAGGGAAAGAACAACCTCAACGCAATTGAAAAGCTCTTTTTGACACCTGTGAAAGACTGGGCAGCATCTTTTCAGGGGTTTCTAAGTGACATATTTAAAGAAATCGACCTTGCGTACAACAAAATCCTGTCAGTTGCTTATGACATTGAATCAAACGCAGAAAAGAATCAGCAGCAGTCCAATCTTGTGCTTTCAAACAGCAAAGACATTCAAAATTCTATCTCAGGGCTTTTGGTAGGTCTGAAACTTGTCCTTCAGCACATTGAGAGCGCCTATGAAAATGTCTCAAGCCTTGAAGAATTCATGGTTCATTTCAAAGAAAAAAACCAGAATATTCAAGAAGACATTCAAAAACTGCTTGCAGAGGTTTCAACCGATTTGGAAAATATGGTTTCAGAAAATACAGCGTACACACATAAAATGGCTGATCAAATAACCAAGCTCAAAGCTGTTTTCAAAAAGGTAGAAGATTTTCTTGGCACAATTGTGAAAATTTCAGAGCAGATAAACATTCTTGCACTGAACGCTTCAATTGAATCTGCAAAGCTTGAAAACGTACTTGGCGAGAATTTCAAAACAGGCTTTCATGTAATTGCTGACCAAATTCGAAGACTTTCAAATGACACGAAATCAACTGCAGACGAGATTGGAGACTTTATCATTGAAATTTCTGGCATAGTTGATGGAATTTCAAGCCTCAGCGAGAAAAGTAAGGATATTATATCAAGGCAGGTAGAATATGGCAAGACTACTTTTGAGAAACTAAATCAAGTATCGCAGCTTGTTGGCTACATAAACAAGAAGATTTCCCAAGCATCAGAAAAGCTTACTGTCCAGTACTCTATTGTGAATGACCTTAAGCACTATGTAACAAGGCTGGAAAATAGCTACATTACTGTCGATAGTAGCACCAACAAAATTTTGAGTTCTGTAGAGGTAAGTAAAAAAACCGCAGAAAGGCTTATGCGGCTTATGAACAGGCTTGTTGACATGTGCAGGGAGTTTGAGTCTGTCAGAAATGACATCTCAGCAAAAATTACAAAGAGAGTAGAGATAGAGGTAAACCAGCAGCGCATTACAGAGGCTATTGAAATAATTGAAAATGAAGTAATTCCGCAACTTGTTTCAAGCTGGCAGAAAAAGCTCAATCATAAAGAGGTTATAGACCAGAGTCTGCAAAAGTTTTCTAATATATTTGAGGCTCTGTGGACAAACAACCCTGATGGAACGTTCATCTACTCAAATCCACCAGAGGGTATAGAAAATGCAAAGGTCAGGGAATGGTTCACAAAGGCAGTGGCAGGTCACACATATGTATCTTCAGCTTACATCTCAGCTATAACAAGAAACTACTGCATCACAATTTCTATGCCTGTATATGATGGTATTGGTAAACTTTTGGGTGTGATAGGCGCAGATATAAAGCTGTAGATAGTAAGATGTTTACAAACAGGTTTGTGAGGTTAAGTAATAATAGTGAGATGTAGCTTGTATGCTCTTTTTCATTATGGTATAATTTTAGACAGAAGAAAAAGCTATAGCTGGGGAAAAATTAATTATAAGGATGAAGTAGATGCAGCAGAAAGTACCGCATAACCAGTATGATTTAACATTCAAGAGATTATTTCAATTCAAGGAAGTATTTTTAAACTTTTTAAGGAGCAATATAAATAGAGAATGGGTAAACAGGATAGATGCTGAGAGTTTAGAGTTTGTTGACAGGAGTTTTATCAAGGACGAGTTTGTGGAAAAAGAAGCAGATGTGATATATAGAGCGAGATTAGAAGATACGGACATATACTTTTATGTGTTAATAGAACCGCAATCTACTGCGGACAGGAATATGCCAAGAAGGTTATTTGAGTATATGACTCTTATATGGAAAAGGCACATGGAAGAGAAAGGAGACGAGTTATTACCGCCGATTGTTCCGATAGTGCTGTACAATGGTAGAAGCGGGTGGAATATACCGACCCAGATATTTAAAGGTTTTGATATATTCAAGGATGATATGTTTAACTATATTTTGGTTGATGTAAACAGGCTTGATGATGAAAAGCTAAGAAGCAGGTTAGACCTTTTAAGTATTATTTTGTATTTAGAAAAGTCAAGAAGGAATGCAGAGGAGTTTGTAGAGAAGCTCAGTGAAGTGTCAGAATATGTTTGTAAGTTACCACAGGTGCAGGTAAAAGTGTTTTGTTCATGGCTTTTGAGGATAGTAAAACCGCAGGTGAGAGAGGAGATTGAAAGCAAGATAGATGAACTGCTGAAGAAGATAGAAGCTGAGGGGGTGGAAGATGTGGGAGAGTTTATATTCAATGTTCAGCAGCTGATACAGGAGTATTACAGAGAAGCAGAAGAAAAAGGCAAAGAAAAGGGCTATGAGGAAGGTATACAGGAAGGTATAAAGGAAGGTATAAAGGAAGGTATACAGCGGAAAGAAGAGGAAATTGTGAGAAGGCTTATACAAAAAGGGTTTGATGATAATTTTATAGCTGAAGCAACTGGAGTTGAGATTGAGAGGATAAAGAAGATAAGAGAAGAATATACGGAATATTCCTAATTTTTCTTTGCTATTTGTATATATCTGTGTTATAATAAAGACAACAAATTCAAACATTCTCCAAAACAAAGGCGTTTTGGGGTGGTAGCCTCAAAGCGCTTTTATTTTTTGTAGATTTCCATGCATATATATAACAATCTTGCCAGGTTTTCGGAAGTGGTAGGCACAGATATAAAGCAATCAATGTGAAATGTTCACAAACAGGTTTGTATGGTTTAATGTAGAAAAATTTAAGTAAAGATGATACAATAAATACCGTGCGCTTATTGTTAAAAAATTGACCAAAATAAAATTGGCAGCAAAATTCAAAGCAGGTGGTAGAAGGGGTTGAAAAAAATGAAGAGAATTTTCATTACAGAAACCGTTTTAAGGGATGCCCAGCAATCACTAATTGCAACAAGGATGCCTTTGGAAGATTTTGAAGGTATTTTAGACAGAATAGACTCTGCAGGGTATTATTCAATTGAGTGCTGGGGCGGTGCAACATTTGACTCATGTCTTAGGTACTTAAATGAAGACCCTTGGGAACGCTTGCGAAAAATAAGATCAAAAGTGAAAAACACGAAGCTTCAGATGCTTTTACGTAGTCAAAACCTTTTGGGCTACAAGCATTACCCAGACGATGTTGTGAGGATGTTTGTTCGAAAATCTATTGAAAATGGCATGGATATAATAAGGATATTTGATGCTTTAAATGATCTGCGAAACATTGAAGTTGCTGTTGATGAGACAATCAAAGCAGGTGGTCATGCACAGGGCACAATTGTGTATACTATAAGCCCAATCCACAATCTTGAGATGTACGTAAAGATTGGCAAAGACCTTGAAAATATGGGTGTTCACTCCATCTGTATAAAAGACATGGCAGGTATCATGAGTCCAAAAGAAGCTTATGATCTTGTGAAAGCACTAAAAGAAAACGTAAAGGTACCAGTTTTCCTTCACACACACTCCACAACAGGGCTTGGAATTCTCACATACCTAAAGGCAGTAGAAGCCGGTGTTGATGGTATTGACACAGCAATCTCAAGCTTTTCAGGGGGCACATCACAGCCACCAACAGAGACTTTGGACTATGCACTCAAGCAAATGGGTTTTGAAACAGGGCTAAATAACAAAATTCTAAAAGAAATAAACGACTTTTTCAAGCCTGTAAAAGACAAGTTTATACAAAATGGTATTCTTAATCCTTTTGTTTTGTCAACAGACACAGATGCGCTCATCTACCAGATTCCAGGTGGGATGCTTTCAAACCTTATTGCGCAGCTAAAGCAGCAAAACGCTTTGGATAAGCTTGATGAAGTTTTGATGGAGGTGCCAAGAGTGAGAGAGGATTTAGGCTACCCACCACTTGTCACACCAATGAGCCAGATGGTTGGAACACAGGCTGCTGCAAATGTCCTCGCTGGCGAGAGGTACAAGGTGATTTTGAAAGAGGTAAAGGCATATATAAAAGGAGAGTATGGAAAACCGCCTGGGGAGATAAATCCTGAGCTTGTAAAAAAGGTGCTTGGCAGCGAAAAGCCGATTGAAGGAAGGTTTGCAGACACATTAGAGCCCATTTTCGAAAAGACAAAACAGCAGATAAAAGACTTTGCAAAGACTGATGAGGATGTTTTATCTTACATTCTCTTCCCGCAGGTTGCTGAAGAGTTTTTGAAAAATAGAAGTAAACCGAAGACCGCCCAGATGCGAAAGATTGTGTATACAATTGAAGGTTTAAAATCATAAGTTTTAAGAAGGTGAGAAAAGATGCACTACAACTACAGTACACTGGGTGAGAGGCTCATCTTAGGGTTTGAAGTCACTATTATTGGAATGCTCATTGTCTTTGCTGTTTTGGCACTTTTGAGCTTGATTATAAGCCTTCTTTCAAAGATTTTACAAAGGATCACAAAACTGCCACAAAAAGAAAGAGGTATTGATGAAGATTTGAATCTCACCATAGATGAGACGAAGGAGTACAAACCAGCAGACAAAACAGGTTTTGTCTCAGGTGAAGCTTTGGTAATTGACGCTGATGATGAAGAGGTTGCGGCAATTTTGGCAGCAGTCTCATTCGACACCAGTATTCCACTTTCTGAGCTAAAAATAAAATCAATAAAACCTGTTAACAGGTAAAAAATGTTTTGAAATAAAACTTATTTTTGCGGAGGGTGATTTTTGAGATGAAATATATTGTAACAGTTAATGGTAAGAAGTTTGAGGTTGAAGTTGAAAGAGTAGAAAACGGCAATGGTTCAAAACAGGCTAATGAAACTTCAAAAAAGGTATCAGCAGAGGAGATTGGCAAAGCAGTAGCCGGAGGAATAAAGATTTCTGCGCCAATGCCAGGAAAAATCTTGGCTGTGAATGTCCAAGAGGGGCAAAGGGTCAAAAAAGGTGATGTTCTTTTTATCTTAGAGGCGATGAAGATGGAAAATGAGATTATGGCACCGGAAGATGGCACTGTTGAAAAGGTAGTTGTATCAAAAGGAGCTCAGGTTGCAAGTGGTGATATTTTAGCAATCTTAAAGTAACTACCAAAGAAGGGGAGAAGCAGAGATGGAATTTTTCAATATGATAATAAAAGCAATCACTGATATACTCATAACATCAGGTTTTGCAAAGATAACCTTAGGTCAGGCTATTATGCTTGGGATTTCATGCGTCTTGATGTACCTTGCAATTGGCAAAAAGTTTGAACCGCTTTTGCTTTTGCCTATTGCATTTGGTATGATGCTTGCAAACCTGCCACTTTCTTTCTTGTCAAGCCAAGACAAGGGCGGGCTTGTTTATTATCTTTATCAAGGAGTAAAGCTTGGGATTTATCCACCACTGATTTTTCTTGGTGTTGGGGCGATGACAGACTTTGGGCCACTAATTGCAATGCCAAGTAGTCTTTTTCTTGGCGCTGCTGCCCAGTTTGGAATTTATTTTGCTTTTATGGTAGCGCTTCTTATTGGGTTTACACCGCAAGAAGCAGCATCTATTGGCATAATTGGTGGTGCTGATGGTCCAACTGCAATTTTCCTCACCACCAAGCTTGCGCCACACCTTCTTGGAGCTATTGCAATTGCTGCATATTCTTACATGGCGCTAATTCCGCTTATCCAGCCACCAATCATGAAGCTTTTGACAACAAAGGAAGAGCGCATGGTCAAGATGGATCAGCTTCGAGAGGTTTCAAAACTTGAAAAGATAGTTTTCCCTATTGCTGTGACAATAATTGTATCTCTACTTTTGCCATCTGTTGCACCACTGATTGGCATGCTCATGCTTGGCAATCTTTTCAGGGAATGTGGAGTTGTTGAAAGACTTTCAGAAACTGCTCAGAATGCACTTATTAACATCATCACAATCTTTTTAGGACTTTCTGTTGGTGCAACGGCAAGTGCAGACAGGTTTTTAAATCCAAAGACACTTGCGATAATCTTCTTGGGACTTTTGGCATTCATATTTGCAACAGTTGGCGGTGTTGTGTTTGGCAAGATAATGTACAAACTCTCTGGCGGGAAAATCAATCCTCTGATTGGATCTGCAGGGGTTTCAGCTGTTCCTATGGCAGCACGTGTTTCTCAAGTTGTTGGGCAAAAGGAGAACCCGTCAAACTTTCTTTTGATGCACGCAATGGGTCCAAACGTTGCAGGGGTTATAGGCTCTGCAGTTGCAGCAGGTGTGCTCTTGACCCTGTTTAAATAATCAAAAAGAGTTTTCCACTGTTAAAAAGTTTTCATTAAAAAGAAAATCTGATAATACATTTAATAATAGCTAAAAAACAATATAGAATAACAAAGCCCACGAAGGGGAAGAAGCATCTCGAATTTTCCTTTTGTGGGCTTTTGCTTTTTGTCTCATACAAATTTTTTCAAAAATCTTATTATGAAAGAGGTGAAAAATAAACATGGACGTACAGAAATATTTTGACATGCTTGCAGAAAAGTGGGATGAAATTGCATGGCACGACCCTCAAAAGCTAAATGAAATAATAAAAAAAATTCAGCTCAAAAAGGGTGATAAGGTTTTAGATATTGGATGTGGCACAGGAGTTTTGATAGAATATATTTTAAAATTTGTCGGGCAGCAAGGAAGCTATCTCGGGGTGGACATTTCAAAGAAGATGATTGAAAGAGCAAAAGAAAAGTACAAAGAAATAGATAATGTAGATTTTGTTTGCTGCGATGCAATGGAGCTTCCTTTCAAGGAATACTTTGATGCTATCATATGCTACTCAGTCTTTCCCCATATAGAAGACAAAGAAATGGCAGTGAAAAAGTTTTCTCAGATGCTAAAAGAAGGTGGCAAGCTTGCAATTGCTCATTCACAGTCAAGAGATAGAATAAATAGCCTTCATAAAGACCTTCCTGAACCAGTAAAGAATCATTTTCTGCCGCCGATGAATGAAATCATAGACATGTGCCTAAAAGCAGAGCTAAATATCATTTGCAATATTGATAGCAGTGAGATGTTCCTGCTAATTGCTCAAAAAGAACATGTCAATAATATTTAGAGCTCCCCAAATATTTATTTGGTAGTGTTGTGTATCTTTCTTGTCTGTTTCCACTTTTCTACCAAGTTCATCTTATTTCTCATATTTCTATATTCCCAATACTCTTTTTCATCAAGAAATATACTTCCCCAAAGATAAATTGTAGGTATAGGAAGTTCTTTAGCACCATAGAAGTCTTTTAAGAATACATCTTTTATTTCGTTGAAGCTATAAAAAGTAAAAAGTTTTTCAATATGTTCCCAATTGCCTTTTGCTAATACTGTCTTTATTATTAATTCTTTGTGTTTTTCTGTGTCTAACATTTCAAAGTTATAATTTTTGAATAAAATTTTAAAATCCTCAGGAAGTTTCACAGTAGCATACCTCTTTTCTTTATATACTTTTCAATTGCTGTTTTAACTTGCAAAGTTAAAAAACTTTCTATTTCATCTACATTTGGTGCTTCCCCAATTACAGAGATTAATGCTGTTTCTTTGTCAATTAAATCATCTGTATACATAAGCTGTTCTAAGAATAATTTCTTTGAAAAAACTGGTTCACCCTCTATTACAAATTTCTGGGGTGCTTTCTCTAAGATATATTCTAAAGTTACAATACCTTTTTTAAGTAGAAAATATAAATCAATATAATCTCTGAATGTTGGTCGTCTGCCGATAGTGTACGCTTTCATCAAAGCTATTTCCTTAGGAGATGCTAACTCAATTCCTTTTAGTCGAATGTCTATTTTATCACCTTGGACTAATGGCTCAATCAAAGGAAAAGGATGTGCAATGAAACTTACCTTTACTCTACATATAGTTGAAGTCATCTGGTCAACTTGCTTTACAACGATATTTACATCTTTTTTAGAGAAATACTGAGTTAAGACATTGTAAATATATTCGAATTCTATTTTTTCGCTAACTTCTTTTTGAAAAAAATCCAAATCATATGACTTTCTATGGCGAAGCTGTAATGCCAATGCAGTACCACCTGCAAGGTAGAATTTTTTTGCCAAATTGCTTTTAGCGATATTTCTACATATTTCATATCCTTCTGGGTCTAATATTTCCATATCCATCAAAACTGACTCCTTTTTTGTTTTTTCTTCTGTAATCATTATAACATAAACGTATTTGCTTGAATTAAATTTTAATTTAGATTTAAATAACTTATCTCAGGTTATGTTGCTCGTATTTGTTTTCAGGCAGTAATTGACAAATAGAGTATTACAAGGTTGAATTAGCGAAACACAAATTGTACAAATATAAATTACTTTTTATATATTGTAACCAAAACAATTAAAAATTACCTCAAAAACTTTATAAAAATTAAAATGCAATTTTGATATTGACAAATTGCAAAATGAAGAATATAATGAGAGTAAACAAAGAGAATAAAGAAAGAAAGGCAAAGGCGCCTTTCAAAAGGTTGCCTTTGCCTTTTTTAATTACTACCGCAATTTATTCAATACTTCTTTTACCCCATATGGGATAATACTCCACACACAACCCATTTGCAATGTTTTTTCTTTTACTTTTTTCTTTAAAATAGCTTTTTTATTATACCACATAAATTTATTTCTGAAAAGAGGGGCGCAGGGAGGTGTGAAAAAGTGTTTTCCAACTTCAAATCAACTTTCAATTAAATGAGGAGGGTTAAAAATGAATAGAAGTTTTAAAATCCTGCTTGGTATTGTACTTTTAATCCTTGCTTTGATATTAGGATTTAGCCCAGCAAAAGCTGACCAGATTACACCTGAAAAGGTTGCAACAGCAATTGATAATGTGTGGGTTCTTATTACAGCGTTTTTGGTCTTCTTCATGCAAGCAGGGTTTGCAATGGTTGAAGCAGGTTTTACCAGAGCGAAAAATGCAAGCAACATTGTGATGAAAAACTTAATGGACTTTGCAATTGGTTCTGTAATTTTCTGGTTGTTCGGGTTTGCATTCATGTTTGGCAAAGACGCTGGTGGTTTTATAGGAACGTCAGGATTTTTCTTGAGCGACTCATTCAAACATTTAGGGCTTTCAATTCCGCTTACATCATTCTTGATGTTCCAGACAGTATTTGCAGCAACAGCCGCAACGATTGTCTCTGGTGCTATGGCTGAGCGAACAAAGTTCATTGCTTACTGTATCTACAGCGCAGTTATTTCATTCATAATATATCCTGTTGTAGGTCACTGGGCATGGGGTGGCGGCTGGCTTAGCAAGCTCGGCTTTATTGACTTTGCAGGTTCAACTGTTGTACATTCTGTTGGTGGCTGGAGTGCACTGATAGGTGCCGCAATGCTTGGACCGAGAATAGGAAAATACACAAAAGATGGCAAGGTCAATGCTATCCCAGGCCATAGCATAACCTTAGCAGCTCTTGGCACATTTATCTTGTGGTTTGGCTGGTTTGGATTCAACCCAGGATCTACTCTTTCAGGTATGAACGACAAAATCGGCGATATTGCAGTCAATACCAACTTGGCAGCTGCGATGGGTGCAAACTTAGCAATGATATATACATGGCTAAAGTACAAAAAACCAGACGTTAGTATGACACTAAACGGTGCTTTGGCTGGTCTTGTTGCAATTACAGCAGGATGTGCATCAGTTAACGCTTGGGGTGCAGCAATTATTGGTGGTCTTGCAGGAATACTTGTAGTTGTCGCTGTTGAGTTCATTGACAAAAAGCTAAAAATTGATGACCCAGTCGGTGCAATCTCAGTGCATGGCGTATGTGGTGCGTTTGGTACACTGATGGTTGGTCTTTTTGCAACAGATGGAGGTCTTTTCTATGGCGGTGGAATAAAACAATTTTTAGTGCAGCTTGCCGGAGTTGTTTCAACGTTTATCTGGACAACAATCACAGCTTTCATCCTATTCGCAGTTATAAAAATCACAGTTGGTTTGAGAGTCTCTGAAGAGGAAGAGATAGAAGGTCTGGATGTTACAGAACATGGCACAGCAGCGTATGGCGACTTTGTAATAAAATCTCAAACGGTTAAGTAAAAATATGTAGATAAGCCAAATCTTAATTGAAAAGGGTGAAGATTATGAAAAAGATTGAGTGTATAATCAGGCCTGAGAAGCTTGAAGAGGTAAAAGATGCTTTAAACCAGCTTGGCATCAAAGGTATGACGGTGTCACAGGTTATGGGCTGTGGTCTTCAAAAGGGAAAGACTGAGTATTACAGAGGTGTTGAGATTAACATAAACCTCTTACCAAAAATAAAGATTGAGCTTATTGTAAAAGACTCAGAGGTTGATAGAATTGTAGACACAATCATAAAAGTTGCACGCTCTGGCAGGATAGGCGATGGAAAGATATTCATCTACAATGTCGAAGATGCAGTGAGAATCAGAACCGGCGAAAAGGGAGAAAGTGCGATATGAAATTTGGGGGACTTGCCTTTATCTTCGGTCAATAGTTTCCCGCTTACAATTTGGCAACAGCAGGCATCCAAAACACCCCCAAATTGAGAGGATAATAAATCTGCCTTGCCTCTTGCGCCCCTCTCTTTTGAAAAAGTGAATAATGTGTTTTGTGCCTGCCATTGCCACGTGTTATCAAAAGTTTTGAGAAAACCCAAAAATTTTGGTGTCTGCTGTTGCCCTTTTTATAGATTTTACCTTATATTTCGATTAAAGATAAAATTCAGGGGGAGAGCAAATAAGTACTTCCTTCACCGTCCACACAAGCTGGTGAATTTGTACAAATAATCTCCCCCTGGCACGCAAAACTAAATCCTCTTTGCACCCTCAAATTAAAGTTTACCATAACAAAATTGACAATTCAATAAAAAACTATCTTGGTGAAAGGGAGGTCAAAAAAAGAATGAGACAGATTGCAATCTATGGAAAAGGTGGTATAGGAAAATCAACAACAACTCAAAACACAGTTGCAGCTTTAGCAACTCTTGGCAAAAAGGTGATGATTGTTGGATGTGACCCAAAAGCTGACTCAACGCGCCTAATTTTGGGAGTCAAATCACAGGTGACTGTGATGGACACTGTCAGAGAGGTTGGTGAGAGCAATGTCAAGCTTGACAAGGTAATGTTCACAGGATTTGGTGGGGTTAGGTGTGTTGAGTCTGGTGGGCCAGAGCCTGGTGTTGGGTGTGCCGGGCGTGGTGTTATAACAGCAATCAACCTTTTAGAAGAGCTTGGAGCTTTTACTGACGACCTTGACTTTGTGTTCTATGATGTTCTGGGTGACGTTGTTTGTGGTGGTTTTGCAATGCCAATCAGAGAAGGAAAGGCAAACGAGATTTACATTGTAGCCTCTGGTGAGATGATGGCACTTTATGCTGCGAACAACATTTGCCGAGGAATCCTCAAGTTTGCGGAGACAAGTGGCGTTCGACTTGGTGGAATTATCTGCAACTCAAGGAGGGTAGAAAACGAAAAGGAGCTTTTAGAAGCGTTTTGCAAGAGGCTTGGCACACAGCTTATAAAGTTCATACCCCGCGACAACATTGTCCAAAAAGCAGAGATTAACAGAAAAACTGTGATTGAATACGACCCTGAGAGCAATCAGGCAAAAGAGTACTTAGACCTTGCAAAGAGAATAATAGAAAACGATATGTTTGTAATTCCAAAACCAATGCCAATGGATGAGCTTGAAAAGCTAATAGAAGAGTATGGACTGGCAGACTAACATACATCAAAAAAAGTAGAAAAGTTCAGGGAGGTATTTTGAGTTATGAAGATGATAAGGGCGATAATAAGGCCGGAGATGCAAGAAAAGGTTGTTCGTGCACTTGACTCAAATGGTTTTGTTTCTATGACAAAGATTGATGTATTTGGTCGAGGCAAACAAAAGGGAATCAGGACAGGGAGTATCCTATATGATGAACTTCCAAAAACAATGCTGATGATGGTTGTTGAGGATGAGGATTGCCAAAAAGTTGTAGATATCATTCTACAAAATGCATACACAGGAAACTTTGGAGATGGCAAAATTTTTATAAGCCCTGTTGAAGAGGCGTATACAATCAGAACAGGTGAGAAGAAGCTTTAAATTTATTTACAAAAACGTAAGGTGGTGAAGTTTCCAAAATGAAAGAGATAATAGCAATTATCAGAATGAACAAGGTTGGCGTGACAAAAGATGTACTGGCGGCAGCAGGATACCCTGCTGCCACATTCCAAAAAGTGTTGGGGCGTGGCAGGCAGCGTGGACTTGTTGGTGAGGTAAAAGCTATTGAGGTTGACAAGGCAACCGAGATGGTGCTTTCATCATCTGCTATGGAGTTTGTTCCAAAACGCATGATTACAATCATTGTTGATGACAAGGATGTAGAAAGAGTTGTCAACATCATCATGGCGGTAAACCGCACAGGTCAGGTAGGAGATGGAAAGATATTTGTCCTACCTGTTGAAGATAGCATAAGAATCAGGACAAGGGAAAAAGGCTTTGAGGCTTTGGTATGAAAAATTGTAAAAAAAGGGGGCTGAATAAAAATGCCATTTGTAACTCTTGATTGTGACAAGTGCATTGAAGAAAGAGGAAGACACACATATATCACTGATAAGAAAAATCCTGTGATACCTGTATGCAACGTCAGGACAGTGCCCGGCGACATGACAGAACGTGGGTGTGCATTTGCAGGAGCAAGAGGTGTTGTTGGAGGACCTGTTAAAGATGTAATTCAGATAGTCCATGGTCCAGTTGGCTGTGCTTACTATACATGGTCGTCTCGAAGACATCTTTCAGACAGTGAGTTTCACAGAAAATACTGCTTTTCAACAGATATGCAGGAAAAGGATATAGTCTTTGGAGGGGAAAAGAAGCTTTACAACGCCATCATCGAAGCAAACCAGGAATTTCCTGAAGCAAAAGCAGTGTTCATCTATGCAACATGTCCTACTGCCCTGATTGGCGATGACTTAGAAGCAGTTGCTAAAAAAGCTTCAAAAGCAATTGGAAAACCAGTAGTTGCCTTCAACTCACCAGGATTTTGTGGTGTTAGCCAATCCAAAGGACATCATATAGCAAACCACACAATCTTTGAAAAGATTGTTGGGACAAAAGAACTTGAAGACCCAACGCCGTATGATGTTAATATCATAGGCGAGTACAACATTGATGGAGATTACTGGGTGCTTGAAAAGCTATTTACCAAGATAGGACTTAGAATTATCACAGCATTTACCGGCAACGCTTCATATGACAATCTTTGCAAGATGCACCATGCAAAACTCAACATTGTGCATTGTCAAAGGTCAGCAACATATATAGCAAGGCTGATGAAGGAAAAGTATGGAACACCGTTTATTCGTGTCACACTTTTTGGTATAACAGAGACAATCAACTCACTTCGTGAAATTGGCGAGTTTTTCGGAATCCAAAAGAAGGTTGAAGAGGTCATTGAAGAAGAGCTTGAATCAATCATGCCAAGGCTTCAGTTTTACAGAGAAAAGCTTCGCGGCAAGCGTGCAATGATTTATGTTGGAGCACCGCGTGTTTGGCACTGGATACCGCTTATGCGTGATCTTGGAATAGAAGTTGTTGCATGTGCTACCACATTTGGGCATGAGGATGACTATGAAAAGATAAATGCAAGGGCAGACGATGGTGTGCTTGTCATAGACAATCCCAACGAGCTTGAGCTTGAAGAGGTAATCCAAAAATACAAACCTGATATATTCCTCACTGGTCTTAAAGAGAAATACCTTGCGCACAAGCTGGGTGTGCCGTCACTCAATTCACATTCGTATGAGAATGGGCCGTATGTAGCTTTTGAGGGACTTGTAAACTTTGCAAGAGACCTTTACAAATCATTATACGCACCTGTTTGGAATTTTGTAGGAGAGAGGTGGAGTGCAAAATGGCAACCAAACTGGCTAACCCTTTAATCTCAAAGGCAAACAGGCATGTGACAATTAACCCGCCAAAGATGTGCCAGCCAATTGGTGCAATGTACGCAACCCTTGGTATAGACAAAGCAGTTCCGCTTGTCCAGGGTTCACAAGGTTGCTGTACTTATGTGCGATACCAGTTCAACAGACATTTTAAAGAGCCGGTTAACATTGCAGTGACATCATTCCATGAGGATGCGGCTGTCTTTGGTGGGCGCCGAAACCTCATAGAAGGTATCAGAAACCTTGTTTTGAGATACTCACCAACAGTAATTGGTGTAATCACCACATGTTCGAGCGAGACAATAGGCGATGACATTGAGGCGTTTATCAAAGAGGCGTACAAAAAGCTTTCTGAGGAGCTGAGCAGTGAAGCGGCAAATAGTGTATATATTGTACCAATTCACACGCCAAGTTATGCAGGAACGCATGTAAAAGGGTATGACACAGCAACTATCTCATATGTAAAGTACTTTGCAAAGAAAAAAGAGGAAAATGGCAAAGCATATATCATCCCTGGCATGATAAACCCTGGCGATATTGAGGAGATAAAACACATCTTAGACCTTATGAAGATTGATTATTCGGTACTATTTGATATCTCAAAAACTCTAAACTCACCACTTATGCCGCCAAAACCACTCTACCCTGAAGGTGGCACACCTTATTCAGAGCTTGAAGACAGTGCAAACGGCAAGGTAGCAGTTGCGCTTTGTCCACATGCCGGAGGCTCTGCTGCCAAGTATTTGGAAAGCGAATTTGGTGTAAAGAGCATGTTGGGACCTTTCCCTGTGGGTGTTGCCAACACTGACAGGTTCATTGAAAATCTCTCACAAGTATATGAGGTTGAAATACCCTATGAACTAAAAGTTGAAAGAGGGCTTTTATTAGATGCCATGGCAGACACATGCCAGTACACAATGATGAAAAAGGCCGCTGTATTTGGCGACCCTGACATTGTAATTGGTGTCACAAGATTTTTGTGTGAGCTTGGAATGGATGTTAAGGTAGTTGAAACCGCAACCCCAAGCCCAACATTCACAGATGAGATAAAAGCTATATTTGATGAGTACAACATAGAAGGAGAGATTCTTGTTGACAGCGACCTTTACGAGTTTGAGTACTTGGCAAAAGAGGCAGGGGTTGATGTTGTGCTTGGAAATTCAAAAGGCGTTGAGGTCACCAAATCAATAAAATGTCCGCTTGTTAGAATTGGTTTTCCTGTGTACGACAGAGTAGGGTATTTTAGGTACGGAATAACAGGGTACAAAGGCAGTATATGGCTTTTGGATTTGATTGTCAATACCATTTTGGATTATTCATATCCGCATGATAAGCTGCATCAGTAAAGTTTTTTAATTTTTGTATATGAAAGCGGTGAGGTTTATGAAGCTTCAAAATCTTTTGCAGCAAAGAGATAAGCATATAACCAAACATGGAGTTCCTGAGTGTCAAAGGCCCACAATCCCAGGGATTATGTCCCAGCGCGCATGTACCTTTTACGGTGCGCGCTGGGTACTTGCCCCTATTAAAAACTCTCTTCATCTTGTTCATGCACCGGCTGACTGCGCATTTTACGGTCAGAATGTCAGAAAGAAAAACTACATGATACTCTCAACAGACCTTGTAGAAAAAGACATCATATTTGGTGCGGCAAAAAAATTGGAAGAGAGCATAGTTGAGGCAGACAAAATCTTTGATAGCTACGACCTTGTGTTTGTTTACGCAACATGCACAGCTTCGCAAATTGGCGAGGACATTGAATGGTCAATTAAAAGGGTGAAAGACAGGGTTAACAAAATTCTAATCCCAGTTGTTGTTCCTGGATTTTCAGGGTATTCACAAGCAGATGGGCATCACATCGCACAAAGAGCAATTGCAAACTATATACTCAAAAATTTTAAAAAGACAGGTGAAATTGAAAATTCTGTTAATATCATTGGCGAGTACAATGTAGCAGGAGAGAGCCAAGCTATAAAAAGACTTTTAGAAAAAATAGGAATAAATGTAATTTGCACCTACACAGGTGATTGTTGTCTTTCTCAGATGGAAAAAAGCGTAAATGCAAGGCTAAATCTTTTGCTTTGCAGAAGTTCTGGACTATTACTTGCTCAATTTATGAAAGAGAGGTTTTCAATACCGTATATGGAGGTCTCTTTCTACGGAATTGAGAATACTATAACCTCACTTAAAAAGATAGCAAAATTTTTTGGAAAAGAAAAGGCTGCTGAAATTGTTGCAGATGAAGAGTTTTCAAAGATAAAACACAAGATACAGTTTTTCAAAAGCAAATTGCAAGGCAAAAAGGCAATCGTACTTTTAGGGGCATCGCGCATAGGTTTTATGACAAATGCTTTCAAAGAAGCAGGGCTTGAAATCTTGGTTTGTGGTAGCCAGTTTGGATGTTCAAACGACTACGAGATAGCGCGCTGTATACTTCCTGACAGCATATTGGTGGATGATTTTAACTGTGCAGAGGTTGAAGAGATAATATTAAGATTTTCGCCCGACCTTTTCATTGGTGGAACAAGAGAGTGGTACCTTTCTCATAAGTTTGGCGTGCCGTTTTTGGTTCTGCCTCAAGAGACAAAGCCGTATGCCTGTTTTGAAGGTTTTTTGCATTTGCTTATTGACGTATACAAAGAAGTCTTTGCACCTGTTTGGAGGCTGATTTGAGATGGGAAATAGAAACTATGGTCATCCATGTTTTGGAAAAGATGCAGCAAGCAAGATTGGAAGAATACATCTTCCTGTTGCAAAAGCGTGTAATATAAAGTGTAACTATTGTGATAGAAACATCTCATGCATGAACGAAAACCACCCTGGTGCCTGCCTTGAGGTTTTGACACCTGAGCAGGCGTTAGAAAGATACAAAAGGTATGCTTCATCAGACAGCAGGCTAAAGATTGTTGGAATTTCAGGGCCTGGCGACCCACTTTTCAACCCTGAGACTTTTAAAACCTTCGAGCTCATAAAAAGCTATGACAAAGGTGCTATATTTTGTATCAGCACAAACGGGCTTTTGCTTGAAGACAGAATTGAAGATCTTTTAAAAAGCAATGTAAGATTTGTAACCGTAACTGTCAATGCAGTAAACTTTGAGGTAGCAAAAGAGATTTATGAGTTTGCCCTGTACGATGAGGTTTTGTACTTTGGCGAGGATGCAGCAAAGCTTTTGGTTGAAAAACAGCAAAAGGGTATAGAAAAGGCGTGCAAAGCAGGGCTTGTTGTGAAGGTAAACACTGTCTTGATTCCTGACATAAACCAGGACCACATAGAAGAGATTGCAAAGACGGTCAAAGCACTTGGAGTCAGTGTTATGAACATCATGCCATTGCGACCGTATGCCAAGTTTTCGCATCTGAAAAGGCCGTCTTGCGATGCAGTAAATAACATCAGAAAAAGGTGTGAGAGTATCATTGACCAGATTAGCCACTGCAACCAGTGCAGGTCTGATGCAATTGGCATGCTTATGATTTGAAAAAATTTTTGGTGGTGGGATAAAAGATGAAAAGAAAAAGAGTTGCAATTGCCACCAGTGATGGAAAGCTTGTGAACAGACACTTTGGTAACAGCGAGAATTTTTTGATTGTTGATTTGTTTGACGATGGCAGCTGCGATCTAATCTGTGTTAGAGAGTTTAAAGACCAAGGAATTGAGAGTTGCAGCAGCCAGGAGAGGATGGAAAAGAGAGTTGAGATGCTAAGAGACTGTGATGTGATAATAGCAAACAAAGTTGGACTTTGTGCCTTGGAAAAGCTTTCTGACAAGATTGTTTTAGAAAGACATGGGCTTGTGAAAGATGCTATCAAAGAGGTTTTGGATCTTTTTATGACTTAAAAAATGACCGTTTCTTCAGGAAGAAAAGGAGAGATATAGAATGAAAATTAGGTCAAAGTGGATAAAATTATTTGTAATCTCAATTTTTGTAATAGCTGTACTTGTGGCAGCTTTGTTTTGTACCTATTCTCGATTTGCTTTTTCAAAGACTACCAAAGCTCAAAGCTCTAAAAATGATAAACTTGTCCTTTTTGTACCAAATACTTTAGAAGCGGTTATAGAAAAAATAGCTGACCAGTTTGAAAAAGAGAAAAATTGCAAGATTGAAATGAATGTTGCAGGCACTCATGTACTTGTGACGCAGCTCAAAAGTGGCGCTTCTTGTGATATATTCTTTTCAGCAGACAAAAGATACATTGATGAAATAAAAGGAAAGAGGTATATAAATAGTTACTTGACATTTGCTAAAACTACTCTTGCTATTGTCAGCTCATCGAAAAAGGTGAAAAGCTTTGAGGATATATCTAAAAAGGGTGTAAAGCTTTGCATAGCAGACCCTGTTTCACCAATTGGTATGTGGACACAACAGTTTCTAAACAAAGTAAAAAGCAAAGACCCTGCCCTGTACAAAAAGATTTTGCAAAATGTCATCTCACAAGAGTTTCAGATTACTGATGTTATCCAAAAAGTTAAGGCAATGCAGGCTGACGCAGGTGTTGTTTATTTCACAGATGCCATAAATTCAAAACTGGGTATTGTTTCTATTCCTGATGAGTACAATGTTCAGGCTTATCATTATGTTGGGGTAATCAAAACATCTGAGAAAAATAGGCTTGCAAAGGAGTTTATAAAGTTTTTAAGTTCAAAAAAAGTCAAAGCTATTTTAAAGTCAGCAGGATATGAATAGCAAAGAAAACCGATCAAGTTTCTTTTGTGAAAGCGTGTGAGCTTATTATGAAAAAGGTATTTATTCTTTCAGTTCCGTTTTTAATATTTTTGCTTTTACCTTTTTTAAATTTACTTTTTGTTGTACCATACTCAAAACTTTTTAATATGATAACAAAAAAAGAGACCATCACAGCCTTTGGGCTTTCTTTTTTTACAGCCAGCATCTGCTGTATTTTGGCATTTTTAATAGGCACACCTTTTGCATACCTCCTTGCCAGCACAAAAAGAAGAATCGCTTTTCTTGAGCTGATAATAGACCTTCCAAACGTTCTACCACCGATCTTGATGGGAGTGCTCTTGCTTCTTTTGTATGGCAAAGTCGGATTTGTAGGGAGAATACTTGACAAAGCTTCTCTTCAGATACCTTTTACCACCTTTGCAGTAATACTTGCTCAGCTTTTTGTTAGTATTGGATACTATTTGAAAGTAGCATACTCTTCGTTTTTGGCCATAAACAAACAGCTAAAAGAAGAAGGCTTCATTTTAGGGCTTGATGAGCTTGGAATTTTGTGGCGTGTGTACTTGCCAGTTGCGAGAAAAGGGCTTGTGATAGGGATACTTGGCACGTTTTCAAGGGCGCTTGGCGAGTTTGGCGCAACAGTTGTCTTTGCGGGGAATGTCTTTGGAAAAACTCAAACAATCTCACTTTATTTGTACAAACTATATGTGCAAAATCAGGAGGAAACTTATTCTGTAAGTTTTGTGATGATAATAATTTCATATTTAATTCTTTACTTAACAAAGAAACTTTTGAACAACGTTGACTATTGAAAAACTTGACTATAAATCTGTTAGGATGTGAGAAAATGGTAGATGCAGTAAAAAAGAGTTTTCAAAATTTTGAAAAAGGCGCTCCTAATTACTTTAAAGAAATATTTCCATATGAGAGTATTCCAAGAGTTATATTTGATAGTATTTCTGTTCCCCTCAATATACCGTCAAAGCTATATGTAACAGACAGCACGTTCAGAGAAGGTCAGCAAGCTATTTCGTATATAGGAAAAGAAAATGTAGTAAAGATTTTTGAATATCTTCACTACATTGACAATGGCACTGGAACTATAAAATACTCCGAATTTTTTCTTTATACAAATTATCACAAACAGTGTGTTCAGGAATGCTTGAAAAAAAGATTCAAATTTCCAAAGGTAGTTGGGTGGGTGAGAAGTAAAAAAGATGAACTAAAACTTGCAAAAGAGTTTGGGCTTGATGAGGTAGGGATTTTAATGTCATGCTCAGACTATCACATCTACAAAAAGTTTCAAAAAACAAGGTCAGAAATTGCCGCCCAGTACATCGATGTTATACAAGAAGCCTTTTCACTTGGTATTACACCAAGAGTTCATCTTGAAGACATCACAAGATCAGATATTGAAAATTTTGTCATTCCACTCATTTTGGCAATTGAAGAGATGGCAAAAAAGAGTGACAAAAAGGTGTATTTTAAACTGTGCGACACTTTAGGGTTTGGTGTGCCATATGAATATGCAAGCTTGCCACGAAGCGTTCCTAAAATTATTTACACAATTTCAAAGAGCACCAATATACCACCAGAGAGGCTTGAGTGGCATGGTCACAACGATTTTTACAAAGCTCAGAGCAATGCAGTCTGTGCGTGGCTATACGGTGCTTCAATGGTAAACTGCTCTATAAGAGGGATAGGTGAGAGAACTGGCATTGCAGCTTTAGAGGTTGCAATCTTAGACCTTGTCCAGATAAAAGCTGAAAATGCACCAAACTTAAATTTTGAGGCTTTAGATGAGCTTTTGGAGTTTACCTCAA
The DNA here is from genome assembly GCF_003999255.1 of Caldicellulosiruptor changbaiensis. Classification (GTDB taxonomy): domain Bacteria; phylum Bacillota; class Thermoanaerobacteria; order Caldicellulosiruptorales; family Caldicellulosiruptoraceae; genus Caldicellulosiruptor; species Caldicellulosiruptor changbaiensis. The sequence goes on along the minus strand of NZ_CP034791.1, from coordinate 2,730,840 downwards.
GGTTTGAGGTTATGAAGTAAGCTTCATTATCTTATCCAAAGTTGAATATTGCCATCAAATAGTGGCAATAATAAAATTTATATGATATAATGAAAATGCAAAAAGTGTTTTTAAAGTTGCACGAAAGAGGGCGATTGAGATTGAAAAGCTAAAAGAAGAGGTTATCAAAAGTTATCTACTCGAAATTAAAAAACTAATAGTAGCAGGGAAATGGGGTTTTGTCAAAAGAGAGAAAAACATAAAATTCTTGAAAGAATGGGGTTTGCTAATAGACGATGTAAAGGACATATTGTTGGACCTTCAGCCAGGAGATTACGTCAAAGGACCAGAACAAGACCGTCTTGATGGTAAAGAAGGTGACATTTGGATTTTCAAAAACAGCAGATACCTGGATGTTTGTATATACATAAAACTAAGGTACAATCCACCAGAAGAAGTGGTGTGCATTTCTTTTCATGAGGATGAATCTCAAGAAAAGGGGGTGAAAAAGAATGATGAATAGGGCATATTGTCCGGAGTGTAAAAAGCATGTTGAAATTAAAGTTGAAAAAAATCTGGTTAGAGAATATAAAGGTGTGCAAGTCAATGTTGAAGAACATGTTCCACATTGCAGTGAGTGCGATACTGAGTTGTTTGTGCCAGACATCGAAAACGAAAATCTAAAAAGGCTCTATCAACGCTATAGAGAGTTGACAGGCTTGATTACCCCTGAAGAAATCCAGAAGATAAGAGAAAAATATGGACTTTCTCAAAGAGAGCTGGGGCAGATACTTGGCTGGGGCAAGATGACAATAAACAGGTATGAAAGAGGAGCTTTGCCTTCTAAATCACATAGTGATATTCTTAAACTGATTTTAACATCTGAAGGGTTTTTCAAAGAAAAAGTGGAAGAAGCATTTAAATCTGGGAGAATAACTGAAAGAACATATCAAAAAACAATGGAGAAAATCAGAGACTCTCTTGCTGATTTGAAGAAAAAAATTATCTCTGCAGAGCTTGAACATCCAGAAGATATCTACAATGGATTCAGAAGGTTTGACTTTGAAAAGCTGGAGAATTTGATAAGCTACATTGCTGAAAAAGTTGAAAATTTATATTTGAGCAGTCTTAATAAGTTTTTATGGTATATTGATTTTATGCACTTTAAACGTTGTTTACGTTCAATAACTGGCTTAAGATACATCAAATATGCTTATGGGCCAGTGATTGAAAAATTCGCATACAAAGAAATAGCAGCATACCCAAGTGATAAATACACTATTGAGGAGTATGAGACTCCTGATGGAGCAATCCAAACAAAGATTAAAAGCAAAGGCAACTACGACTTATCAGTATTTACCCAAGAAGAATTGCAGACCATTAATATGGTCATTGATGCATTGAAAGATAAAACATGCATCGCTATTTCAGAGCTGTCTCACAAAGAAGTTGGATGGCAGCAAACCCCGTTGCGTGAACTAATCTCATATGAGTATGCAAAGACAGTGAGTTTAGACAGTCAAGCACTACAGAAATAACATAGATTCCTGTTTCTAATATTTTTATTGACAAGTCTTGTTTGTTAAATTAAAATATTCTCAACACATATTATTAAGATATGCACAAAAGGGCAAAGGTGGCCTTTTGTAGAGGTTTTCCTTTGCCCTTTTTTGATACTGCAAAGTATATCTTAGGACGGGAGGATGGTTTTTCGTGAGAAAACTTATGCTCCAAAAAATTCTAATCATTGCATCTGCCTTAATTTTAATCTTAGGTTTATTTGCCTTTGCTTTTGCTTCAAGCTCAAAAACAGTAAGGCTTGGGGTTAATCTTGAGTTGTCTGGTGCTGTTGCGCAGTACGGACAGAGGACTTTAGAAGGCCTTAAGATGGCAGTTGAAGAGATTAATAAAAAGGGTGGAGTTTTAGGAAAGAAAATAGAGCTTGTTGTATTTGACAACAAATCTGACAAGACAGAAGCGCTAAATATTGCAACAAGGCTTGCAACAAAAGAGAATGTTTTAGCCCTGTTAAGCCCTGTGACATCAGGTGCAACAAAATCTGCTTCAATTGCCGCAACAAGATACAGAGTACCGCTTGTGTCAGCTACTGCCACAGATGATTCAGTTACAATTGATGAAAGAACTGGAAAGACAAAGGCATATGTATTTAGAATATGCTTTAATGACTCATTCCAAGGAAGCGTTATGGCAAATTTTGCACTCAAGACGTTAAAAGTAAAAACAGCAGCAATTCTTTACAATGCAGCGTCTGATTACAGCAAAGGTCTTTACAAGAACTTTAAAGAGACATTTACAAAAGGTGGCGGTAAAGTTGTAGCAGAAGAAGCGTTCCAGCAGGGTGAACAGGATTTTAATGGGATATTGACAAAGATAAGGGACAAAAAGCCAGATGTTATCTTTACACCTGTTTACTATGACGATGCAGGACTTATAATCAAGCAGGCAAGAGAACTTGGAATGTGGATGCCAATTCTTGGTACAGACGGCTTTGATGATCCAAAAGTTGTCGAAAAGGCAGGGAAAAAATATGCAACAAATATCTTTTTCTCAACCCACTACTCATCACAGGATACAGACAAAAGGGTACAAGAGTTTGTCAAGAAGTACAAGAAAAAATACAAGATAGAACCAAATGCCCTCTCAGCACTTGGGTATGACTTAGGATATTTTATGGCAGATGCAATAAAACGTGCAGGTTCTACAACTGACAGAGAAAAACTGAGAAGAGCCCTTGAGAATACTAAAAACTTTGTCGGCTTAACAGGCATTATTTCAATTGACTCAAAACACAACGCTAAAAAGTCTGCAGTGATAATTGAGATTAAAAATGGCGTGCACAGATTTAAACAGAAGTTAAATCCATAGTAAATAAAGCAAGATAAATACTATAATAAAACCCTCCTTCTCAAATAAAGCTGGATGTTCAAAAAAAGTTTGAGAAGGAGGTTTTTGTTTGTCTTCTTCACCAATTCCATCTATAAATTAACGTCGATAAAACGCAAAAAAGTAACAAATACTTTAAAAGTTGAATTTTTAAAATTACAAATGTTTGGAATTCTTATATGCGCTCAAAAGTTTATTTGTTATAATTTAAATTAAATTCAAATATATCCGATAATCCAAGCTAAGTGTTAGTCGGAGAGCGGTGGAGTGTACAAAAATGAAAAAACTCTTCTTTATGCTAATTTTATAGTTGCAATAATTGCACAATTCCTTTTCTATCATCTTTTTACTACCTTTGTACCGTTAAAAATAAGAAGATACTATCTTGTTTTTTCATCCTTTTTGGTTTTTTTGACTTTTTATATAATTAGCTTAAAAGTTTCGTATTTTTGGTAACAGGAATTTATTTAGTGCATTCTATATAATTATATTTTCCTGGATAAGAATTGGATATGGGATAAACCAATTTAAAATTGTTTTCCAACAAATTTTGATTATAATTTTAACAATTTCAATCTGGCTTGAATCGTTGTATCTCAAAAAAATTATTGACAACAGTGAAGAATTAAAGGAGAAGATAAAACAATTAGAAAAATTACATCCTGAAGCTGGAGTGTTAACTTTCAATGAGTTTTTAGAAAGAGCAGAAATAATTTTTACTGCTCTCAGAAGACGAAATGAGGAAGCTCAGCTCATGGTAATAGAAGTAAGTAGCATAAGCAGTAATAATAGAATATCCAAAACTTTTATAAAAACAATTGGCAAAAATTTAATAGATTCGGTAAGAAAAAATTATGATATAATTTGCTATGTGGAAAATAACATTTTATTGGTTTTATTACAAAATATTGATAAACACGGTGCTATGCTTGTTGAAGATAGAATTAAGAAAAATCTTTTTACCATAAGATTTTAAATCCAGAAGTAAAAAACATATTAATGTAAAAGCAGAGAGCCTTGTAAGTAATTTTATGGCTTTCAAAAAATACATATTCAATTTAGTAAATAATATACATGATTGATTATCATGTGGATGGGTGATAAAAGTGATATTATCAATGGTAGTGATAACTGTTGCAATACTCTTTTGGTTATTAATTTTCTATTATTCAATATTAACAGTGTTTGGATTAATATTTAAAGTTCAATATAAAGAGACGAAAATCGAATTGAAGGAGTATCCAAGCGTGGATATTCTGATACCAGCTTATAATGAGGGCAAAGTGCTATTTGATACTTTGGATGCAATGGTAAATTTACATTATCCTGGTGAGTTAAATATCTATGTTCTTAATGATAATTCTACAGACAATACTGGCGATATTGCAGATTACTTTGCAAGGCTTTATACAAATGTTCATCATATAAAGGTGCCACCAGGAAAACCAAAAGGCAAAGCGAGAGTATTAAATTATGGTATGTCTATCTCTAAAGGAGAGATGATAGCCGTTTATGATGCAGACAATCAACCAGAGAGATTTGCTTTAATTAAACTTGTTCAAAAAGCTTTAGAGAAAGAGGAATATGCAGGTGCTGTAGGTTATGTGAAAACAATTAATATGCATAAGAATTCACTAACAAGAATGATAGGGTTAGAATTTATGATATTTCAATTGCTTATGCAATCTGGAAGATGGAAATTATTTAAATTAGGAACCTTAACAGGTACAAATATGCTTTTGAAAAGACATGTTTTGGAAAGGATAAATGGTTGGGACCCTTATGCCTTGGCTGAAGATGCTGAATTATCTTTGAGAATATATGCAGCACATTATTTATTGCCAATAGTACCTGATTCTGTAACATGGGAACAAGAACCTGAAGTTCTGAGAGTGTGGATTAGACAAAGGACAAGGTGGATGCAGGGGAATCTCTATCTTATAGCCAAAGTTCTTTCCGAAAAGAGCCTGATTAGAGGAATGAATATATTCAATGTTGTTCAAATGATATCTATTTACTATTTATTCGTTTCTCTCGTATTAGTTTCCGATATATGGTTTGTAATGGGGATTCTAAATTTGGTTAATATAAAATTCTCTGTTCCTTTGTTTGTACTTTGGTTTGAAACATTATTCATATATGTTGTCCAAATAGTGGCTTCTGCCGTAGTTGAGAAGGAGATAAATATAAGAAATATAATGTATGCTTTTTTAATGTATTTTACTTATGCTCAATTCTGGATATATCTTGTTCTGAAAGGATATTGGCTTCAGTTTAAAGCACGAAGAAAAAATTTGGAACCTGTTTGGGATAAAACTGTGAGATTTTAATGTTATTTTTGCAATTTTGCCTAAAACTCTCTTGACACATTCTCTGTTAAATGATGTATAATCAAAGATATAAAAATTAAAATTTAGAAGGTGAGGAAATTGTCTAAAAAAGACCCATTATCGTTTTTCAAAAAATCCATATTAAAACAAGGTCTTGGCAGAAAGCTCAGTCTTCTTGTTGTGGGGGTTTTGCTCATTCCAATTATTATAATTGACGTTATTTCAATCTCTATGTCTGTAAATTCAGTTATAAACGAGAGCAAAATGTCGTATCTTGCAGCGACAGAGGCAAACAGCCACTATTTTCAGCTTGTCTTTGACACTGTCAGAGATCAGGCACTGCAGCTTATGTCAAACGATGTTATCCAAAAACTCTATTCAGAGTCGCGTCAGATGACATTAGAAGATTATGACAAATACAGACTCAAAACTGATGCTGACAAGATGATTCAAAATGTTTTTGTCACAAACATCATGCTTTCTGCAGCGTATATATTGGTAAACAAGGATAATTCACTTTTGTATCCATACTTTTCTGCAGAATACATAGATTTTAACAAGTTAAAACAGGCTGACTGGTACAAAAAGATAATGCAGGCAGACGGACCTGTGTTTTTGGACAACCACTATCAGGCTTTAGATGAGGTAGCAAACCAAAAGAGCCAGACAATACCGCAGTATGCTTTTGCTATAGGTATGCCGTTTAAAGACATTTCATCTTCTCAAACACTTGGTGTTTTGCTAATTGACGTAAGTCTTCAGTGGCTAAGATCTGCTCTTCAGTCTACAAATATTTCCCAGCAGGGCGGGTACATGCTTGCTGTTTCACCATCTGGAAAAGTTATTTTGCCAAGCGAATGGGAAACAACAAGAAAGCTTTCGCCAAAAGCAGACACACCTTTTATAAAAAAGATACTGGCTGAGGCAAAGGGGAAAAATCCAAAAGGAGCTTTCAACACAGTATTTGACGGCAAACCATTTTTGATTACATATTCGCGCATACCCGAGCAAGAATGGATAATTGTAAGCATGATTCCTATTGAGATGCTACTTAGCTCTGCAAGGAAACTTGAGATTTTTGTGATTGTACTTACAATAATTTTCACCCTTGCTGCGCTTGCAGTTGGAATTTTCTTTGCGCTCAGGATGGTAAAGGATTTAGAGCTTGTTACAAACACATTTGCAGTTGCTGAAAAAGGTGACCTGACAGTAAGCCTGAACATTGAGCGAAACGACGAGATAGGATATTTTTCACACAGTTTTAACAACATGATAAAGAACATAAAAGGGCTCATTGAAAAGGGAGTAAAGCTTAGCGACCAGGTAACAGGCTCTATTTCTACTCTTTCGACCATTGCCGGTGAGACTGCTGCAGCATCAAATGAAGTTGCAAAAGCAATCTCAGAGATTGCAGAAGGTGCATCTAATCAGGCAAAAGAGGCGAGCAACGTTGTTGAGATAGTTTCAAAGTTTGGTGAGAGGATAGAAACAATTGTTGATGCTTCAAATAAGATGGAGAAGCTTTCAAAGAATGTAGCTGAACTTTCAACAAAAGGAGAAGGCGCAGTTTCGACCTTGGATTCTGTTTCGCACGACACTATGCAAATTACAGATACAATGATTTCAACAATTAACCAGCTTGCAGAATATTCAAGATCAATTGGCAAGATTATTCAGGTACTCAGCAGCATATCAGAGCAAACAAAGCTTTTGGCTCTAAATGCCTCAATTGAGGCGGCAAAAACAGGAGATGCTGGACGTGGCTTTGCTGTTGTTGCAAGCGAGATTAGAAAGCTTGCCGACCAGTCAAAAGAGTCAACAAGAGAAGTTGAGGATATGATAAAGAGGATTGTCAGCCAGACAAAAGCTGCTCAGGATGTTGCAGGTAGAGTAGAAGACGTTATTGAAAAGCAGAATGAAGCTGTCAGAAACGTTTCTTTGGCATTCTCAAGCATAAAATCTGCAATGGATGAACTAATTGGCGGTATAGAAAATATAAATCAGTCCATCTTGGCAATTGATAAAGAAAAAGATACTATTGTTCAGAGTATCGAGAATATCTCGGCAATATCACAAGAGACTGCTGCATCTTCTGAGGAGGTTTCTGCATCCACTGAAGAGCAGCTTGCTGCAATTGAAGAGCTCAGAGCTATGACAGAGCAGTTAAATAAGCTTGCACAGGATTTAAAAGAGGCAATGCAGGTTTTCAAAGTGTAATAAAATTATTTCACCAATTTTACAGTTTGGTTACAAATGCTAAACCCCTATTGACTTATTAAAATGCTGTTGTTAAAATTTTAGCTGTAAGTGATGAGGCTATAAAAATTAGTATAGCCTCATCACTAAAAAATCATACAAGGAGGTTTGGTGAGTAGTTATGAAAAAATTCAAAAGACTCATCGCTATCGTAACAGTATTGCTTTTTGCCCTCTCAATAATTGCGCCTGCGTTTGCACAGGACGAAGCTACACAAGAGACAGGTTCTGTGTATGACCAGGCAGCAAAGATTCTCCAAGACAAAGGCATCTTGAAAGGTAATGAGCAAGGCGACCTGATGCTCGACAAGGAACTTACAAGAGCAGAGATTTTAGCAATGATCATCAGAGCAACAGGTCAAGAAGATGTTGTAAAAGACTATGTCTATGCAGAACAATCCTTCAGCGATGTTCCACAGGATCACTGGGCATTTGCATATGTTGAGGCAGGTAAAGACCTCGGCATTGTAAATGGCTACCCGGATGGAACATTCAAGCCAGACAGAAAAGTCAAATTTGAAGAGCTCTGCAAGATGCTTGTTGCTGCAAAAGGCGAGAGCCCAGCAGCAGGAACATGGCCTCTCAACTACGTAAGAAAAGCTCTTGACCTTGGTTTCTTCAATGGTATTGAAGATGAAGTTGGAATTGGAACAATAGTAAAGAGAGGTCAAGCAGCAGTAGCATTCGCAAATGCATTCTTCCCACCAGAGAAGACAGTTGTTGTTAAAGACGTAAAACCACTTGCTAACGACACAATTCAGGTTTCAGTTGATGTATACCTCAACAATGAGCCTGCAACACTTGAAGATGGAGATGTAATTCCTCTTGATTTCGAAATTAAAGATGCATCTGATGAGACAAAGACAGTTGCAGTAACTCTGATTGATACAGAAAAGTCCGACTTTGCAAGCGGCAAGATTGTTCTTAAAACAGCTGCTCAAACAGCAAATGCAACATACAAACTCTACTTCAAGGGTAAAGACACAGGTTTGAAGTTTGTAGCAGTTCCAGTGCCACTCACAGTTACAAAGGTTGAGGCACTCAACTACAAAGAGATAAAGGTTACATTCAACAGAGCGGTTGACAATGACACATATGCAACAACAACTGGTAACTATACTGTAAAGGTAGGAACAGCAACAGTATCGGTTTCAAATGCAGCTTTGGCATCTGATAAGAAGTCAGTAACATTGCTTTTGGCTGACAAATTCTCCAAAGATGATACAGTGACAGTAACAGTTTCAAAGAATGTTGGTATGAGCGCTGATTATACAGCAACAATCTCTAACTTTATGGATACAACAGCACCTCAGGTTGAAAGTGTTGTTGCATCAGGTTTGATGAAGATTGTTGTTACATTCAGCGAGCCTGTTCAAGGTGCAGATAACCCAATTAACTACTTAATTGACAATACTTATGCAGCAGCATCTGTATCTGCTGATGCAACAAAGAGAATTTACACAATAACATTCTATAATCCACTTGCTGCAGGTAATCATACAGTTCAGTTCAACAATATAACTGACTATGCAGGATATGGACTGGTAACACCTGTTAAGACATTTGCAATGTCAAAAGATGATACACCAGTTTCAGGGCCATCAGTAGTTTCAGCAACACAGACAAAGGTAGTTTTGAAATTCAACAAAGATATTGCAAGAGTTACAAATGTAAGCGTATCACCAGCTGGTTCGCTTGATACAACTAAAGGTAATGGAACTGGTATTGAATATAATGGTTCAGAAGTTACAATGTACTTCAATCCTGACAACGCATTGCCAGCATCTGGTGCATCAATTAAGTTTGATGTGACAGATTCATCTGGCAATACAACAACTGGACTCAGTGTAACAGTTACACCAACAGTTGATGTTACAAGACCAGCTGTTGTAAGTGTATCAGTTGATTCTGAGAATCAGTTGACAGTTGTGTTCAATAAAGATGTAAGAATCAACATTGGTGAAAAGTATGAACTTAAAGCAAGTGATGGGACAATTTACACACCAACAAGCATTGCATATGGCGATGCTAACAGCAAAGTTAAATTAACATTCTCCGGTTTGAGTGCTGGTTCAACATATACACTCAATATCTCTGGTGTTAAGGATGCAACACCATTAAGAAATGAGATAATTCCAGCAAGCTTGAGTGTAACAATCTCTGATAAGTCAGCTCCAAATGTAGCAGGAATTTACAAAGAACTCACAACAGATGGCAAGATAGCAAAGATATACATTGTATACAATGAGAAAGTTAGTGCAACAACAGCTGTAAATCCTGCTAACTACACATTCTTGTATAGCGACAATACATCTAAGGCTGTTTCTTCAATTTCAAGTGCTTACATGAGCTTGCTTGGGGATGGCAAGACAGTTGTAATTGACTTTAAGAGCAGCCCACAAACTGATAACATTACAGGATTAATTGTTGCAAATGTTGCAGACCTCAATGGCAATACACTGTCAGGTAAGGTTGTAACAACATGGTCAACAAAGGCTGCAAGCACAGTAATTACAGGGGCTAAGTTGACAGCACAGAATACAATTGAGGTTTACTATTCAGGAAATGCACTTTTGACAGTTGCTCCAACAGACTTTATAATCTTCTACAAAGATGCAAAAGGAAATGATGTTGCAGCAACATATCCAGCAAGTGTATCCTTTGATAGCTCTAAGATAACAATTACACTCAACAGCAATCTCAATACTGATGCAACAGTTACAGTAAACAATGAGAGAAAACTTGTTGGTCTCAAGCTCAACCCAAGTGGTGTTGCAACAGTTGACATCTTTGGCAACAAACTTGGACCTGCAGGATTTGTATTGAACAACCTCACAGATGCATGCAGACCAACTGTAAGTATCTCAGCTGGCGACAAGTATGGCACAATCAAACTTGCATTCAGCGAAAACATGAATCCATTTAATCCATTCACAAGCGTTGCACTCTACAAGGGTAGCGACAAAATAGATTACCAGACATACACATGGGCAGACAGCAAGACATTAATCCTTGGTACAGCTAATAAGGATGTAAATGGTGTATTGGCAGCAGGTGTATACAAAGTTGTAGTAACACCTGATGTAAACGTAAAAGATGTAAATGGCAATGTACTTGGCTACGTATCACCAGCTGACGTCTATGTTGCAAATACATCAAGCGGTGGCTCAACACAACCACCTGCACAAGAGAACCCAATTGTTAGTGCGGATATATCTGCAGCACAATTTATTGGAACAACATATGTTGTTGCTGGGAAAGTAACTGTTAAGGCAGGAAATGTAGTAGAAAGCGTTACAGTAAACAATACAGCTATGAAGGTAACTGTAAGCGGAACAAATGAATACAAGATAGAAGGTGTAGTTGAGGGTCAACCAACTCAAGCAGTAGTTAAAATTAATGGTGTTACTTATACTGTTAATATTACAATTAAGTAATTGCTTGACAAGGTATTATAGATGTTGACGGATTTTTGGTATCTATATCACTGGCAGGCGGGCACTTATAGCCTTGCCTGTCAGTGATAGTAAACATAAAAGGTGTTAGTAGCTTTTAAATTTATAAAAAGGGAGGTTTTCAGAGATTATGAAAAAAATTGCACGGATAGTGAGTTTTGTTGTGTTAGTGACTTTTCTGCTCTCGACAGTAGCATTTGCAGCACTTCCACAGGGTATTTATATTGGTGGCAGTGTTGGTAAATACTACAGCTTGACTGATTATGTAAACAATAAAGCTACAATAATGCAGGAGATGACGACTGCAGGGTTGTCCAATGTTGCGTATATTGATGCAAATGGCAAAATAGCGAAAGCTGATGAGGTAGCTTCTAAAGGTTTTACTGCAGCTTTGCGCGATATTCAACCTGGCGATTTGCAAGGCACATATAAAGATACAACAGGAAATGTTGTATATAGTTCACAAGGTGTCGAATTTAAGATTGTTTCTGTAAATGTATTGACAGAGACTAAAGTAAAAGTAAAGTTTTCAGTTGCAGTTGACACAGCTGCTAAGGAGAACTTTACAATTCCAGGTGCAACAATAAATGCAGCAACTATACAAGCAGATAAAAGTGAAGTTGTTTTAGACGTTGCAGGTCTTGAGGTTAATAAGAATTATACGCTGACTGCTTCAGGTTTGAAAGTAAACGGTGTTGTTCAAAATACAGTAACATATACTTTTACAATGCCTGGGTGGCAGCTCTTATTTAATCCTGTATTAGAGATTAAAGATTCTATACTCAAAGCTGATGGAATCAGTCAAACAACAGTGAGATTTAAAGTGTATGATACAACAGGGCAGCTTTTAGCAGATATAGGTGATGTGGAAGTAGCATTCACAACTACATTTGGTAGTTTTGCAACTAATAGAGTTACAATGCAAAATGGTGTAGCTACTAACTTATTTAGGTCAGAAACTCTTGTAACAAAACAAAATGCTCTTATAACTGCTACAATTGTTGAAGCTGCAAATAAGAATTTGATAGGCGTAAAGGCAGAAGGTTATATTGTCTTAGATCCAAATCCAGATTCAAGTGTTGACCAAACTGTTGGTGCTTCACTTACTGAAATTCAAGCATCTCAAGCTGATAGAGTTATTTTGTACTTCAATAAGGATGTAACTCCAGAGAAGTATGCTGTACCAGGTACAAAGTATGTGATTGATCCAAACAAAGCTACAGTGTCAGTTTATAGTGTTGTAAATAATGTGGAAATGCTAAAAAATGTAAAAGGATTATTGCCAGTTCCAGGTAACTCAAAAGCATTAATGTTGTTGCTTGATGTTGATGATGTTGTTTATGGTAGTGGTAATGCATTAGTTGATAATGCTCAAGTAAAGGTTACATTTGAAGACAGAACCGGCTCAATTCCAGTATTGAGCACGAAGTATTGTGTAATAACTGATGCAAGAAAACCATCAATGCTTGGTGTAGCAAGAGAAGGTTTGAATACTGTGAAGGTAATCTTCTCTGAGGCAGTTGAAAGAGGTTCTGCTGTGAATCCAGAAAATTGGGTAATTGATGGAATTCCGTTGTCGAATACAACGGCATGGGGTAATGCTACTGTTAGTGTAGGTACATTTAACACAACTACTGGTGAGGACACAAGGCATGTTGTTACTATTAAGTTGGGAGCTGATAAGTACTTTACACCAGGCACTCATACAATTCAGGGAGCAAGAATTCAGGATTGGGCAGGTTTGACAGATCCAGGTGCGAATGTTATGGAAACACAGACTTTAGACTTTACAGTTCCAGAAGATAATACAAAACCGACGGCAACAATTGATGTTCAGTCGCCTGAGCAATGGGTAATTTCTTTTGATAAAGAATTGAGCGATACTTTGACATCGAATGAACTCAAGATGCAAAAGTGGAATTCTTCAACGGGCACATGGGAGGATGTTAGTGATAAGGTTTATTTTGTGGAAACTCCAACTGGTAGTGCAGGAATTGGTAGGCAAGAGATAAAGGTTACAATGATTGATACAACAATATATAAATTGGAAGCTGTTGTTGATTGGACATATTACTACAATACATCGGCAACAAACACAAATTATTATAACGACAAGTACAGAATAGTAATTAATGCTAATGCCGTAAAAGCGGCTGCTAATGGCAAGACAAATGATGAGATAATACTCACACTTGGTGGACCAATGCTTACCCCAGATGTAACTTCACCATCAATTGTTAATATTGAGCCAGTAGATGCAGACAGCAATGGTATTCCTGAATACTATAAAGTTACAATGTCTGAGCCTGTAAAAGGATTTGATGGTCTACCAACTCTTGCTCAGAATCAACCTTCATTGCCAATAGCAACAGCACAGTTTATTAAGACTGACAATAGCAAGACTGTAAATGCAACAGTTGATACAACAGCACTGGATAAATTTGATAAAGTTATCAAAGTAACCCCTGAAACTCCTCTTGATGCAGGAGATTGGATGATTGTTGTAAGGTCAATTTCAGATGACGTTGGTAACACAGCAGCATCTGCAACAAAGAACTTTACAGTCGCTGCACAACAAACTGCTCCAACAGCATTTAGAGTATTGTGGGTTGCAGCAGATTGTGATGGCGATAAGATTGTAAATGAGACCACATATGCAGAAGATAATCCAAATTCGTATGACTATATCTACATTAAATTTAGCAAACCAATTAAACTTGATAGTGCAAACAGTGCACTCAGAGTTGCAAACTATGTATTAGATGGTATGCAATTACCAACTGGCACGCAAATATTCGCAAATATTGCCGGTTATGATGATACTGACGATGTAATTGACTCAGTAACAATACAATTACCTAATGGCTGGTTAGCTGGTAAAGATTTGCCGCATGTATTAGTAATATCCAATACAATACTTGACAAAGATGGCAACCAGCTGACAAATGGTGGGGCTAAAGTATTACCATGGCAAGATAGTGATCAAACTGAATTACTAGATGGCAAAATTGGTAATTAATATTTACCTTAAAATGATAAAAAAAGTGGGACATGTTGAAAGCATGTCCCACTTTTTTATAGCTCATAAAGTAAGCGGACTCTAAAAATATACGTTTAAGTAACAAGATTAAGCGAAAAAATATAGCACTTATTACTAATAACTGCTATAATACAAATTATAAAAAAACTCAAATGAAAGGGGATTAATTTTTATTGAAAAAAAGAATAATAATTATATATTTTGTTTTGTTATTTAAATGTTTTTTCTTGATTGGCATGGTTTATGCTGAAAATGAAACACATTTTGATAGTTTACAATTTCAAAATAAAATTAAAAAAGCTCTTTTAAATGATAAAATACTATCTTACCAAAGAGACTATCAAAGGCTTTTACAAAATAATGTGCACAATGTTGATGTGACAAAGGTCCATAATAGACAAATCATAGTAAAACTTCGTGAAGGAAAAATATTTGATGCTAACAAATACAATTGTACTAAAGAAAAGTATTCAAACAGTTTTAAAAGCAATAATTACATTATTGTAAAGGTCCCCCAAAATCAAGACTACCAAAGAACTCTTTCACAAATACAAAACGACCCAGCTGTTGAATTTGCTGAACCTAACTACATATTCAAAATTCAAAAGATGCCTAATGATACATACTATCTTTCGCAGTGGTATCTTAGCAAAATAAAAATGCCAGAGGTGTGGGATAGGTTCATTGAACAAAAATCCACTATGTTGGCTGTCATAGATACAGGTGTTGACTACACACATCCAGACCTACAAGGCAAAGTTTTGCCGGGAATTGATCTTGTAAACGCAGACAATGACCCAATGGATGGCAATGGTCACGGAACGCATGTCGCAGGAATAATCGCAGCAGTGACTGACAATAATATTGGGATTGCAGGTATTACAAGCAACGCCAAGATTCTTCCAATAAAAGCAGGTGACAAAGACGGTTATTTTACAGCATCAACAGTTGTTGAGGCAATCTTTTATGCTATATCACAGAATGTAGATGTTATAAACCTAAGCCTTGGTGGATATTTCTCGTCTAATTTGCCGCTTATGTCAATTACTGATGCAATCATGCAAGCATATCAAAAAGGGATAGTAGTTGTTGCAGCAGCAGGAAATGATGCAACAGACGAGTGGACTTTTCCAGCTGCAATTCCGCCGGTCATTGCAGTTTCGGCAACAGCTACTGATGACAACAGAGCAAAATTTAGCAATTTCGGTAGTTACATTGACATAGCAGCACCAGGTACAAATATCTTGAGCACCATTATAACAAATGCTGATTACGATAGTGTAAAGGATGGATACACAACTGAAAGTGGTACCTCAGTGGCAGCACCAATTGTAAGTGGCATTGCTGCACTTTTGAAATCAATACATCCCGATTGGGGACCTGATGAGATTGAGTGGGCATTGGAACTTTCTGCATACAGAAAAGATCCAAGCATTTTATGGGATGAGTATTTAGGATATGGCAGGGTAGATGCATATGCAGCCTTATCACAGGTTCTACCTGATTTGAGCCAGGATGCTGGGGATATGCCATCAAATGCAAAAAAAATTACTCCTTTTCAGGCAGTTACCGAAAAAATTGACAAGCCGGGGGATGATGATTTTTTTGTATTTGATATCAAAACAACATCCAATGTACACATAAAGATATCAAATGTTTCTTCCAACCTTGATGTTGTTGGGAATGTTAGAAAGTATAGTGGTGATACTGTGGTATATAACTATGAAATGGACAATATAGGATTTGGAAAGTCAGAAGAAGCAACTTTAACACTTGACCCTGGCCAGTACTACATTTGGGTTTATGACTTTTACAATCACTGGGCAAATTCACCGTATACAGTTGAGGTTGATGTGCAGCCGATAGACTCATCTTCTCAAAAAAAGATGGAAGTCGTGATTACAAATCAAATCATTTTTGATATTAAGCTTGCAGAGAATGTTACAATTAAATCTGTTGAGCTTCTTGATGGTCAGCAAGTAATTGCTTCGACTCAAGATATAAAAGGTACAACTGCAACAATGGTTTACCAGGGTGAGTTTAGCAAGACATCATATCAGATTAGAGTCTGGAGTGTGGATGGAAGGTTTGGCACAGCTTCAGTGCAGATTCAGCCCTCAATGAAGATTGTTGATATTGATGCAAGCAAGGGACTGCTTAAGATAAAAGCAGTCGTAAATGGCAAACTCTATAAAAATGGACAATATGTAAAAAGCATGATTAAGGACGAAGAATACACATTTGAAGGATTAACCTCAGATGATATAATCCAATTAATTCCTACTGAGGCAGAAGGACTGATTACTCCTGCAACATCAATTAAGCAGTTGGAAGGATCTAAATAGTTTAATTTAATGGTCCTTTCATTATAGCTAAAAAAATAATATTTATTCAATTGATTTTGGAAAGAACCGATTCTATTTTATCATTAAAAAAATGATCATCATTAAGACTATTAGTTTGTGAATGGGTGTTAAAGATATTTCTGCTGATTACGGCAAAATTAGTAAACTATAATTTAGAAAAACTTGGAATTTTATTCGACTAATTAAAATGTACCAAAAAGCTCATATTCTAGCCAGAAGGAGACTTTACACAAAAATTTGGACTTGACCTTAATACATTTAGCTTTGCATTAAACCCTTATGTTATACTGTTAGCATACTCTGCACTAATGAAATCAAATGTTTCCGAAAGACATTTCCATAAAACTTTTATTCATCGAATTAATTTTTTAAGCCGTACTTCAATTTAAATGGCAAATAAGACAACTAAAAAGATATTACTTCAAATAAAATATATTTGCAAAAATTTATTCTCTTTGTTATAATAAATACACAGAACATATTTTCTTTTGTCACAAGAACTTCTACTTTGAAAAATATATTTAGACAAGGTATTTTGAAATTGGAGAGTCAAAATGAGTGCAAATGAAATTTATGAATTCAGAGATCCAGTTCATGGTTTTATTCAAGTTAATGATTTAGAACTGAAAATCATAGATTCTTTTCCATTTCAGAGATTACGCAATATAAAACAACTGGCATTTTCCCATTACGTCTATCATGGAGCAGAACATTCAAGGTTTGGACATTCATTGGGCGTTATGCATCTTGTTACAAAAGCATTCAGGACAGTTGTTGAGAAGACAAATATTTTTGATATTCCTCAAAAAGAATGGTATACTCAGATATTGAGACTTATAGCTTTGATTCATGATATCGGACATGCTCCTTTTTCTCACGCTACAGAAGAGCTTTTTCCAGATGATTTGAAACATGAAGATTACAGTTGCATGATAGCAACACAAACAGAGATAGGGGATTATATTCATGAGATAGGAGAGAGATTCAAAAAACTCTACGGTAAAGACTATGATATTACTCCTGAGCTGATTTGTTCTATATACAAAGGAGAAAATATAGAAAATCCTGATTTCATGTTTCTAAGAAAGTTTATGGACAGTGAATTAGACTGTGACAAGATGGATTATTTTTTACGGGATTCACTTTACTGTGGTGTAAGCTATGGAAAGTTTGATTTGGAAAGGTTAATAAACACTCTTACCATTTGGAAGAATGATGAAGGTATACTTCATCTTGCTATTGAAAAAGGCGGAATGCACGCTTTTGAAGAGTTTGTTTTAGCTCGATATTTTATGTTTACACAAGTTTACTTTCACAAAACTCGAAGGTTCTTGGATAATATGCTTTTTTCTTTTTTGAAGTCTACTTTGAAAGAGGGTAAATATCCCAAAGACATTAATGAATTTTTAGAATATGACGATGTAACAATCAGTGAACTTATCAGAGAAAAGAGCAAAGAAAATGAATGTGCAGAAAGACTTTTAAAGAGAAAGATAATGAGCTGTATTTATGAAACACCACCTCATGCTAACAAAGATCAAGAATCTATTTATAATTTGATAAAAAACAGTCTTATACGAAAAATTGGCAAAGAAAATCTTCTTTTTGATTCGGCTGACAAAATGATTCATCAGATACCTGTAAAATATGAACTTGATAGTGAAAAAGCAATCCCTATAATAGACGAGAAAAACAAAGAAGTGATGTCTATAAGTATTGCTTCAGAGGTTATAAAAAAGATGACTGAACCAATAAATATAAAAAGGATATATGTTACTGAGGATAAAAAGGAAGAAGCAGAGGAAATAGTAAATGAAATACAGAATATGATGAAACGTTCAAATTAAAAAGGGGAGGGAGGTACCTACATTATGAAAGAAAATAGAGACCTGATATTGTGGTATTTGATAAAAGAGTTTACTAAACATTGCTCACGTACAGGAAACAAAGTAGGTAAGAAGTTTTTGCAAAAAGTGGTGTATTTGCTGCAGAGAAAGGGATTAAACCTTAACTATAATTTTTCGATTCACTATTATGGTCCGTACAGTAGCCAGTTAGAATATGATATACACAGATTAGAAATGAATAGATTAGTACGAATTGATCCAAAAGATGGATACACTCATGAAATAATTCCTGAAGAAGTATCTGATGATGAAAAATATTTGAGCCATCATGATATAGAGATGATAGACTCAAAAGAGATTAAAGATTTAATAAAAAACTTGTCGAGCTTTAACGCTTCTGAATTGGAGTTAATTGCAACAGTGGATTACGTGATAAATCAACTAAAAATTCGAGGGACTGATGAGCTTAATAAAAAAGAAATTATAGAAAAAGTGAAAAGGTTAAAAGGCAATAAATACACCGAGAAAAAAATAGAGGAAGCCATTAAGTTTTTAGAAGAAAACGGTTTTGTAAAAATAGAGGGTTAGACTGATGAAAAAGATAATGTTATTATCTTCGCTAAATTTTTCTGGTTATGACTAAAAGCGAGGTGGGTATTATTTAGCCCACCTTTTTTATTTTCCTCATTTCACAATTTTCACATTTCATTAAAATTTGTTTATAAAAATTTAAAAATTTATTCACAAATTACTGCTAATATATTTAAAGAGGAAAATCTTCACAGAAGGAGGCGCAAATAAAAAAATGAGAATAACGAAAAGCCTAAAAGCTTATATGTCCCTTATGTTAATATTGACTTTTATAATTGCAGTGTTGATCTTACCATGGAATATATCATATGCCCAATCGAACAGTGCTCAAAATTCCCAGCCAGATTTAATTGGCGTTGTAAAGAGTTTATCTGGCAGTAAAATCACAATCTACATCGCAAAGCTCTCTTCTCAAAGCGATGGTAGAGGATTTGGAAGAGGTAGAATTGAGCTGACTAACAAGACACAGACAATCACAGTTTCAAGCAAAACATCAATCGTAACAAGAGTATTTCAAAATGGTCAGATAACAGAGAAGAAGTTATCCACAAAGGACTTAAAGGCAAACAACATCTTGTACATCTGGTATGCAGATAGCAAAAAGAAAACCATCTCAAGAATTCTTATCCAGGGTACATACGACCCGTATCAGACACCAGAAGCTATTGGTGTTATCAAAAAAGTTGAGTCAAACAAAATAACCATCACAGTTGCAACAATACAAAGACCACAGCCAAGGCAAAACACATCAAACAATCAAACTCAGCAAAGAATGGCTTCTCAGCCACCTCAAGGTGGATTTGGCAGAGGCATGATGAATCTAAAGCTATCAAGCCAAACAAAGACAATAGCAATTTCAAAGTCGACAGTGATTGTTACAAGAACATTTCAAAATGGTCAGATGACAGAAAAGAAGCTGACTGTAAAGGATTTGAAAGCAAACAACATAGTGTACATCTGGTATTCTGACAGTAAAAAAACAACTGCAAAAAGGATTATGGTGATGGGAACATACAGCCAGAGCAGTTCAAAGTAAAAAAGCAGAAAAGTGTGAAAGGAAGGGTGTGCATATGGCATTTAAAATTAAATCATTAAAATCTCCAAAGATTAAGATTGGGTTTAAAAACAAAGCTGCAAAAAGGATTATAATTTCTATATTAGTTGTAGCCATTTTAGCGGCAGGTGGGTTTGGCATTTACAAGTTCATTCAGGGCAAAAAGAATCAAACGCAAACAGTTCAGCAGAGAACGGCAAGAGTGACACGAGGAGACATCACTGTCACCGTTTCGGGCTCCGGTCCGATTGAGTCTGCTCAGAGTGTTGATTTGACATCTACTGTCAGCTCAACAATAACAAGAGTCAACTTTAACGATGGCGACACAGTCAAAAAAGGAGATATCATATTTGAGCTTGAAAGCCAGGATGCAAAGGACAAGATTGATTCAATTAAGAGTCAGATTGACGATGTGAACTCCTCAATTGCAGATGTTCAGGAGAGCATCAAAAACCTTGTTATCACCGCACCCATTTCAGGGTATGTTAAAAATCTGAATGCTCAAGAAGGAGACAGGGTTTCAAAAGGTTCAACCGTTTTGACAATAATTGATACATCAAAGCTGAAAGTTACATTACCATTTTCAGCAGCGCTTTTCGGCAAGGTCAAGATAGGTGCGCCAGCAGTTGTTTACATTCCTGACATTTCACAGTCAATCCAGGGCACAGCAAGCTATCTTGGGAACACAACTTACACAAATGACTACGGTGGCAAAGTTTTTGATGTTGAGATCACAATCTCAAACCCCGGTGCTCTGCAGGAAGGTATGAAGGCAAGTGCTGAGATAAAGGTAGGAGCTGAAGTATATCTTAGCACGCAGGATGCAACCTTGGAGTATGTAGACAAGGAAAATGTCAAGGCAAAGGTTGACGGTGAGGTTGAAGAGATTTTTGCAAGAAACAACCAGTTTGTTGAAAAAGGAGCTGTGCTTTTAAAACTTTCAAACGATGACCTGTCAAAACAGCTCAAGAACTACCAGACACAGCTTAAAAACTTGCAGGACCAGCTAAAGGATGCAGAGGATAATTTGGAAAATTACTATATCAAAGCTCCGTTTGACGGTGTTGTGACCAACATAAACTTCAAGAAAGGCGATAACATAAAAGCGGGAGAGATACTTGCAACTGTATTTGATAACAAAAATTTAGTATTTAGGGTTGACATAGATGAGCTTGATATTGCTAAAATAAAAGTAGGGCAAAAAGTAAATATAACAGTTGATGCTCTACCAGAGACACAGACAAACCCGCTGACAGGGAAAGTATCCAAAATCCCGCTTGAGGGAACAACCCAGAACGGCGTTACAACATACTCTGTTACGATCTCAATTGACAATCCCAAGAACCTCAAGATTGGCATGAATGCAAACGCTGAGATAATAGTAAACCAGAAACAAGATATTTTGATGGTGCCGCTTGAAGCTGTCCAGAAATTCGGCAACAGGTACTTTGTGTTTGTAAAAAGCTCAAGTCAAAATAGCTCTCAGCAAGAGCAAACTGGCGGATTTTTCCCGCAGGGAGGTTTTGGAAATAATCAGCAAAGCTCTGCTCAAGGCTCACAAAACTGGCGACAAAGATGGCAGCAGCAAGAAGGCAGCAACACAGAAAGTGCACAGCAATCAGGAAATAGCCAGTCAAGAGGTTCATGGTCGCAAAATAGTCAAGGCACAGGTAGCTCTTCGCAGCTGCGAACAAGAAGGATGGCAAGTTTACTTAACAACAGTTACTACAAAGGCGCAGTTTTGCGACCTGTTGAGGTTGGTATAAACAATGACTCATACATCGAGATTGTAAGCGGACTTAGCGAAGACGATATCGTTGTCCTGCCACCGCTTTCTACAGGCTCAACAAGCACACAAACGCAAACTCAGCAGGGATTTAACATAATGGGCGGGTTTGGCGGACCAGGTGGTGGAATGCCAGGCGAGTTCAGACAGTTCAGACAAAACCAAAGCGGTACTGGCAGAACAAATCAGTCGTCTGGTTCTCAGGGAAGTAACACAAACAGGTAATAAAAAAAGAAGGTGAAAGTTTGCTATGATCGAACTTTATGATATCTACAAAATCTACAAAATGGGCGAAAATGAGGTGTATGCTTTAAACGGTATTAACCTGAAAATCAATGTTCACGAGTTTGTTGCAATAGTGGGTCCATCCGGCTCAGGAAAATCAACTCTTATGAACATCATAGGCTGTCTTGACACACCAACATCTGGCACATACATACTGGATGGTCATGAAGTCAGCAGGCTAAATGACAACCAGCTTGCTGAGATTCGGAACAGCAAGATAGGCTTTGTATTTCAAAACTTTAACTTAATACCACAGCTCACAGCTCTTGAAAACGTTGAGCTTCCTTTAATCTACAAAGGTGTTCCGGCCTCTATGCGTCACAAGCTTGCAAAAGAAGCTCTTGCAAGGGTTAGCTTGGAACATAGAATGCATCACAGACCAAGAGAGCTATCTGGCGGTCAGCAGCAGAGAGTTGCAATTGCAAGGGCGCTTGTCACAAACCCAGCAATAATTCTTGCTGACGAGCCAACAGGGAACTTGGACTCAAAGTCAGGTGCTGAGATAATTCAAATATTTAAGGAACTTCATGCACAGGGTAGCACAATTGTTTTAATCACACACGACAACAACATAGCAGCTCAGGCAAGAAGAATTGTGCGGATTCAGGACGGTCAAATAATAGAGGACAAGGAGGTGAGCTGACAGGTGGCTCAGTTTGCTTTGGCTTTCAAGATGGCAATAAAGAGCATCCTTTCAAATAAGCTAAGGTCTTTTCTTACTATGCTTGGTGTCATCATCGGTATCTGGGCGGTGATTGCAGTTGTTGGGCTTGCCCAGGGAAGCACCAAAAGCATAACAGACAGGCTTCAAAGGCTTGGAACAAATCTCATTCAAATAAACATCACAGGAAGAAACAGTAACAGGAACGTCACATATGAAGAGCTTCAGCAGTTTGCCGAGCAGCACCAAGACGATATTGAGGCAATAGCTCCAACTGTATCGAGCTCTGTCACGCTCAAGTATGGGACAAACACCCACGATACAACCCTGGTTGGAACAACAGCAGACTACAGCACTGTCAGAGACGTCAACGTCAGCAGCGGAAGGTTTATTTTGCCCATTGATGTGGACTACCGTCAAAAGGTTGCGCTTGTTGGGACGTACATCGTAAAGGATTTGTTTAATGGGCAAAACCCTATAGGGCAAAAGATAAAGATAAACGGGCAGATATTCACAGTTGTTGGTGTTTTAGAAGAGCGTGCAAATTCGCAGGAGCAGTCAGACGATGACCAGGTGATAGTCCCTGTAACAGTTGCGCAAAGGCTTACACGAAACGCAATCATTCGAAACTTTGCGATAAAAATCACAGATGGCAACAGAAGCGAAGCTGTAATGAACTATCTCAACGATTTTCTCATGAAGATTTATAACGACTCTACAGCTTTTAGAGTTTTCAACACAGCCCAGCTACTTGACACCTTAAACAGTGTAACCCAGACACTCACGCTTATGCTTGCCGGAATTGCTGCAATTTCGCTCATTGTCGGTGGAATTGGCATTATGAACATCATGCTTGTGTCTGTGACAGAGAGGACAAGAGAGATTGGAATCAGAAAAGCAATCGGCGCAAAGAGAAGAAATATACTTGTTCAGTTTTTGATAGAGGCATCTGTTGTGACAGGACTTGGTGGAGTGGTAGGTATAATTCTGGGATTTGTGACAATAAGAGTAATGTCAAAACTTAATATTGCAACAGCTATATTCTCAATACCATGGGCCATTCTTGCATTTACAATTTCACTTGCTATAGGGATAGTCTTTGGACTGTTCCCGGCATCAAAAGCATCGCGCCTCAACCCGATAGAAGCGCTAAGATACGAATAAGCTTGGAGGGGATATGAAAGATGAGAAAAAAGTTTTTAGCAGTCATTTTGTTACTTTGCTTTGTGGTTGTAAACTTTGGTTTGTCTTCTGCTTTTGCTGCATACAAAGACATTCCATCAAATGCAAGTTACAAGCAGGCAGTAGAAAAGTTAAATAAGCTTGGGATTCTTGTTTACAAGGACTATTTCAAGCCAAATGCTGCTGTCTTACGCGGTGAGTTCGCAGCTGCGATTGTCAAGATCTCAAACGCAGAGGATGAGGCAAACCTTCAGAAAGGGTATTCACAGTATCCTGATATAAAGCCGGCTACTGCGCTTTGTGGATATGTCAACTGGGCGGTAAAGAAAAAATACATGACACCAATGGCAGACAATAAGTTCCATCCAAACGACCCGATTACCTTTGCCCAGGCGACAACTGCTATTGTTAGGATGCTTGGGTACTCTGACTCAGATCTTTCTGGCATCTGGCCACAAAACTACATTGACAAAGCATCTGAGCTTGGGCTTATAAAAGGAATAAACCTTTCTGCTTCGCAAAAGGTTCCGCGCTGGGCTGTAGCACTGATGTTATCAAGGCTTCTTGACACTGAGGTCAAAAGCGGTGGAAATCAAGCTCAATCTGGCCAGTCAGCTTTAAGTGGAGTATCAGCTTCATCCCAAAACAGCAGCGGCATAAAATTTTCTGAGTATGTTGGGCTTTACAAATCGTATGTTGTGCTTGATACCGGCAAAACTTCTTCAAAGCTTCTTTCAAATGAGGTTTTGACAGACAGCGGAGTGCTTGTGAACACAACAAAAACGCAACTTGAAGTTGGGAAAAAGTACATGCTTCAAGTTGACGACAACAAAATCACGAAAGTGTTTGGCACTGAAGCTGACTCTTTTCAGATTGTCAGCACAAAGGTAAGCAGCAAGACCATATATTACAAAGAAAGTGGAAAGACAAAATCAATCACTTTGCCATCTTCAGCAACATACTATTACAATGGGACAAAGCAAAGCTACGATGCAATAGAAAATGTGCTAAAACCAAACCAGAAAATAAGCTTTATATATTCTGAAGATAGGAGCAAAGTGGACTATGTTGTAATTAAAGAAATATATGCACAAGAGGTTTATGGAAACTACGATGAGGTGCTGATTTTGGCAACTCCTAAAACATCATCATCTTTGGAGGCAAACCAGGTTCAGACAGACAAGGGAATATACTTTGTTGCATCTTCAATAAAACCTGAAAACCTTGAAATTGGAGCAAAGTATGGAGTGTATATAAAAGATGATACAATTACAGTAGCTTTGCAAAAGGTATGGGTATCTGACAAGTTTACCATCAAAAATATAGATGATTACACACTTGATGTTGAGCAAAACGGCAAGACACAGAAGATTCAGCTATCAAGCAAACCTGTATATTACTATCAAGGCACAAAACAGAGCTATGAAAATCTGCCAAGCATTTTAAAAGAAGACCAGATACTCTATGTATCAAAAGACCCTGACACAGGCAAGGTTATGGCGTATGTTATTCAAGACCCATACGGCACACAGTACGGGAATTATATTGAGGCAATAGTTTTGCAGGATGCACTTTTAAACTCAAGCCTTGAGAACAACCAGGTTATGACTGACAAGGGCATCTTTTACCTTCCATCTGCCGAGACAAAGCTTGAAATAGGTGCAAAGTACGGACTTTATGTTAAAAACGATAAGATAACCCTTGTTGTAAGGAAGTTGAATAATACTCAGCAATATGAGGTAACAGATGTTGTAGGTGATACTAACGTCAAGCTAAAAGGTACTCAGGGGCAGGAGAACATTATTCTGCCTCAAAAGCCGGTTTATTATTACAATGGTGCAAAAACAAACTACCTTGAGCTCAAGAATGTGCTAAAAGTGGGTCAGAAAATCTATTTTGGTTTTGCAAAGGATGGCAAGACATACGAATACGTTGTAATTCAGGACCCATACTCTCTTGAGTATGGCACATATACAGAGGTCATAGTGATGGCAGATAGCATTTCGTCGAGCAAGCTTGCAACAAACGAGGTTCTAACAGACCAGGGCATATATGTTGTGGGAAGATCTGCAGGAAAGCTTTCTGTTGGTGCAAAGTATGGTGTGTACATCAAAGATGATACAATCACCAAGGTTGTGAAAAAGCTTAACAACGTGGAGTCAGCGGAGATCACGGGAGTGGTTAGTGATACAAATGTAAAGCTCAAAAAAGGAAGCAGTGAAAATACCATGTTTCTTCCTCAAAAACCTACGTACTATTACAATGGAAATAAGCTCAGCTATGACCAGCTAAAGAGCATTCTCAAAACAGGTCAGAAAATCTATTTTGGCTACAACCAGTCGGGAAGCTCTTATGAGTATGCAATCATCCAGGACCCATACTATGATGAGTATGGAACATACATGGAAGTCATTGTAATGGGCACAAGTAAGGTAACAAAAGGTCTTGCAGAAAATGAAGTTCTGACAGACAAGGGCATTTTGACCCTGCCGTCAAACCAGAATATAAACTTGGAGCTTGGCGCAAAATATGGGCTTTATGTTGATTCAGATAATCAAATAACTCTTGTCTTCAAAAAATTCAACTCAACAGATGGCATGACAGTTGTGTATGCTCTTGGAAGCAAAGTAACAGTTGATAAAGGCGGAACACAGGTTGAGATGACTCTGCCACAGAACATAACCTACTACTACAGCGGCACAAAGATTGATTACTCACAGGTGCTTCAGAAGATGCAAAGAGCGACATCGCTTGTGTTTGGGATATCAACACAAAAGAAAGGGTACGACTACTGTGTGGTATTTGACCCGGTATACAGCAAGCCATACCTTGCAAACGAGCAGACATATCTGACCTTAAAAGCAGGTGATTTGGATATAAGTGGTAGCAGTAAAGTTATAAAAGACGGGGATGTTGTGGATTACAGCTATATTCAGAAAAACGATGTTGTCTATGCTGTGACAGACATCTGGGGTGGTAATAAGTTCATACTTGTTGTAGATGACAGGGTTGAATGTTATATCAAGAGCTACCAGCCAACAAGGTTCACACCAAAGTCAATTGTTGTAAGTGCAGTAGACCTGACAACAGGAAAGCTTGTGGACAGGACGTATGAGGTGAGCGAAGATTTTGACCCGTCTGTGCTTCTTTCTGACACCTTCAAAGTTGGTCAGAGAGTGTACCTCATCTTAGGGTACGATGGCAAAGTTGTGAGCATGGTAAATCCATAAAAAAATATTTATTTAATTGGCTTATGGTAAAAGGGACTGTTCCAAATTTTTTGGCACAGTCCCTTATTTTTGTTAAATACAACAACTTGATGTATTCCTTTTTTATAACCGATTTTTCAGATGGATGGTAGTTCACGTCAGTCCCTTAGTTTTTTGAAGTATAAAATTTTGATCAGTAAAATTGAGCTTGCTGTTTGATTATCTTAGTAAGATTAATATTTTTGTTTGAAAAAATTTTTTCAATTCAGTATACTATTAAGTAGATAAATTAATCTACAAGGTGATGATTATGGCAAATAACACGACAACAGTAAGAGTGGATGTTGAAACATATAAAAGTTTAAAGAAACTTTCAGAGCAGCTCAATCAACCAATGCAAAAAATAATTCAGGAAGCCCTTGCAGAATACAAAAGGAAAATTTTACTTTCAGCTACTGCTGAAGCTTTTGCAGTTCTTAAAGAAAACAGTAAGCTGTGGCAGGAAGAAGTTGAAGAAAGACAACTGTGGGAAAATACATTGCAGGATGGGATTGAATAATGAGTGCAAGAAGAGGAGAAATATGGCTTGTGGATTTAAACCCAACACGGGGACATGAGCAAAGTGGTGTTCGGCCAGCGGTAATAGTTTCAGTTGATGAGTTCAATTCTTGTCCTGCTGATTTAGTGGTTATTGTGCCAATTACGACCAAAAACAAGAATATACCTCTGCATGTAAAAATACAACCAAAAGAAAGTGGTCTTGACAGAGTGTCATTTGCAAAACCAGAAGATATACGGTCAATTTCAAAAGAAAGGCTTGTAAAGAAAATAGGAAGATTGTCTGATGAAAAGTTAAGAGAACTGGAGGAGAAGATAAAGATTCTATTGGGACTGTAAAAATAACCTATGTTTAACAGAGGGTTCGTATTATAAGACGTTCCTGATAATGGTTATTATTAGAAATTATGAAATCACATTAAGTACAATATATTCAATGTTGGATAGACAGAGTATAAAGTTTGTTTTCTATTCGATACTTTCTAATAAAAAATTAGAATAAGAAACTTTTTGAAAGTCAATCTTGCGGAAAACCACAAAGATCTGAACATTTCTTGGGTATCACAAAGTTAGTGGATAAATTGCTTGATAAATTAAGCAAAAAATATATAAAGTAAGTTATTTAGAATTTTGAAAAGGTATTGTTAGATAATAATTAAAAAGGAAAAAAAGAGACTTTCAGCTCTACCTTACAATAGTAATATATCTTCTGTTCTCAAATTCTGGGAAAAAGTTTTCGGCATATGTAAGTCACCTGAAAAAGAGGTGGTTACCTGATGGTTGTAAGTTGGTTTAAAAACTTTTTTTACCGCAAAATACGCTCTTTGCGTAATTCCATTGAAAAATTTTTAATGGGAATAAAGCAATTAATTATATTTAGCTTAATTACCTTTTTAATTTTCTTTATAATAGGAATGTTTATTTTATTTGTAATATTTGTTATCAATGGCTTATCGAATAATCATTATATAAATAATATCAGTGATTTATGTATAGATATATTTTTTGTTTCTTTAACACTGATGTTTATAAACGTTTATCTTAAGAGAGACTTTATATCCAATGGAGATGCATTGAAAATTCTACTTAATGAGTTGTGTGCATTGTTTTATGGTTTTAAAATATTTATAGATAAGAAAATTGGTATACTTTTGAGAGAATTAAGAAGAAAGGTTCTATTAGCTTTGATAATTGTTATATTAGGTGTAATTACAAGCATACAATTATTAATTACATTTGGTATTAGGGTAACAATTGAAAAATATACATATCCAATGTTGTGCGTATGGATAATATTTTTGTTTTTAAGTAGTACGGTAGTCAAAGATAGTTACGGTTTTTTGTATTATAATGATATCGAAGCACAATACTATATTTATTTTAAGAAATTTTATTTGTGGTTTGCAGCAACGTTGGTAAATATTGCATACATAGTATATAAATTGGCTTGTGCAAAAGATTTAAAAGAGATAATGTTTTTACTAATATCAACTCTTTTCTCTATAGATAGAATGATTAGTGCCTATATAGATGTTGTAAAAAACTACAATAACCTAAAAAACTGGCAATCTATTAAATAAACTTGAGATAAAAAAGAATTGAATTAACCGAACATGATGAGGTATGATTCAAGTTTTAAAGACTGTTGATAGAAATAAAGATAAAAAAATTTAATACTTAAGATTAAATAAAGGAATCATTAGAGAATTTACAAAGCTAAGGATGATATATCAAAAAGGCTATAGTGATGTTGAAATAGCAGAGCGTACCGAGCTTAAAATTGATGAGATAAGAAAGCTTCGAAAAGAGATTGCAAATTAAAAATAGAAAGTGGTTTATAGATGAATGATTTAGGAATGTATAAAGAATATAGAAGAGATTCTTTTTATATCCCTCTTTTTATAACCAAAGAGTTTTTATTTCTTCTAACATTTGGAATTGTTTAAAAATAAGAAGGGAATTCTAAAATTTGTCTTTACAGCAAACATATTTTTGGTTATAATAATCTCATATCACGAAGAAACGGTAATAACGATGTACATAAGGGATGCAGTTTTAGGTTTTATTGAAATAAACGAAAAGGAAAGAAAGATTATTGATTTATACGAATTTCAGAGGCTTAGATATGTAAAACAACTTGCATTAACCTACTATGTGTATCCCGGGGCGCTTCATTCAAGGTTTGAGCATTCCTTAGGAGTAATGGAACTTGCAAGTCGCATATTTGACAGGTTGTGCGTTAAGCGAAAGAAAATCTTAAGATGCAATTTTTTACAAATTGGGTTGTCAATAAAAGAGGCTAAACAAATCTTGAGACTTTCGGCATTACTTCATGATGTTGGACATTTACCTTTCTCTCATGTTGGTGAGGAAGTATTACCTGAAGGAGTAAAGCATGAGCATGTTACAATTGAAATCATTAAATATTTGAAACCAATTTTGGATAAAACGTTTTTTGAAGGTATCACAGAGGTTATAATAAACATATTGTCGAAGGAAGAGATAGTGAAAAACCTAACAATTTTGAAAAGGATAATAAGTGGTTCTTTAGATGCAGACAGAATGGACTATTTGTTAAGAGACTCTATATACTGTGGGGTTGAATATGGACGATATGATTGGCAAAGAATAATAGATTGTCTAGACATAATAGAATCAGAAAGTGGCGGTTATGATTTGTGCATAGAACATGGTGGTATTCATGCGCTTGAATCAATGATACTTGCCCGATTTTATATGTTTGCACAAGTTTATTGCCACAAGACACGAAAAATCTACGACTATTATTTGTCTCACGTTATGCGGGAATGGTATAATCTATTTGTAAAAAATTTGATCGATATTACAAGATACAATGATATATCTGTTTTAAACTTTATTGAGAATACTGTAAGAGAAGGAAATAACCACTTATATGAATTTGCTCACAGGATAAAATTTAGAAAGCAACATTCAGTAATATTTGAAACGTCTGATTTTTGCGATCTTCCTCAACTAATAAATGCTAAGAAGGTGTTTGACACTTTACAAGAAGAATTTTCAGATTATGAATTTATTTTAAGAGAAACAAGAGGGAAAATTCACAATTTCCTGGTAAGAGAGTCCCAGAAAAGAGAAAACGTGGGTGAGAAATTCTATGTGTTAAGAAATAATCGACCTTATATATTGACTGATGAATCGCTTATTATCCGAAATATACCTAAGAATTTTTTAAACACTAGAATATACGTGGCTTACAAAGATAAGAAATATGAAAGAATGAAAGAAAGCGAAATAAGGAAGTTGATAAAAAAGGCAGAGGAAATAAGGAGGTCATTTGATAATGGAAAAAAAATATAAGCTTTATTTATGCGACAACAAAGAAGATGCTTTACTGGCATATGTCATAAAGAAATGGACAGAGGTGTCTAAAATCCCCTTAGGGAGAACAATTATTCAAAAATTATGTTATTTTCTTAAAAAAAGTGGTGTTCCATTTGATTTCAACTACGAACTGTATACATATGGACCATTTTCCATTGAACTTTATGATAAGATGGACGAATTATTAGTAGAGGGAGTTATTAGAGATCAATATTCAGGCAAAGAAAAAAAGGAAAAATCTGTATACAGAGTAACAGAGAGTGCAGAATATTTGATAAAGAAGTATAACGACTATATTATGAATTACAAGGAAACAATTGATCGCATTATAAACAAGCTGAAAGACTTTACGCCGACGCAATTGGAGCTGTTGTCCACTATTTTGTATTATATAAAGTCTTATCAAAATTTTTATTTCAAACTTCCTACTCAAAATGAGGTTGTCCGCGGTGTGAAAGAGATAAAGAAAAATAAGTTTTCTGAAGATGATATTAAAGAAAAATACAACTTTATAATTGAAAATACTTTATAAGAGAGGATGTGAACTCTCTGATAATCGGCATTTTTTTGGAAGGTGCAAGCTTTTACATGAAAAAATTTGTGGTTGAAAAAGTACTCAATGAAACCAATACGACCACCCTCGAGCTTGACATTTCATACTTCAAAGATGCACTTTCACAGTTCATGAAACTTTTGAAAGGTTGAAATTTTAAGAGAGCAGGCAAATTAATGCAACAAAAGGGACTTTCCTTTCCAGATAGA
Organism: Caldicellulosiruptor changbaiensis; assembly: GCF_003999255.1. Lineage (GTDB taxonomy): Bacteria > Bacillota > Thermoanaerobacteria > Caldicellulosiruptorales > Caldicellulosiruptoraceae > Caldicellulosiruptor > Caldicellulosiruptor changbaiensis. The sequence goes on along the minus strand of NZ_CP034791.1, from coordinate 2,699,213 downwards.
ATAGCACCTTAAATTAGGAAAGTCCCATTCCATTTTTTTACATCTTATTTTATCACACTAAATATTTCATTAACATCCAAAACAAGGCTATCAAATACCTTTATTGTCATACCTTTTTTGAATTTATTTATAGAGCAATACTTTCCATTAATATTGTTGCTGTAAACTTCAATGCACTCATTTGAAATGTCAACTATCCAGTACTCAGGTACTTGAAATTTCTCATACACAGACAGTTTAATAGTTCTGTCACGATGCTCTGTCGAATATGAAAGTATTTCAACAACCAGGCGAGGAATTCCCTTGTATTTAGGCCCATGAAAAAGTTTGGGATTACAACATACCATTATATCTGGTTGAAATTCATAAATTTCATCTTGATTTTCAAAAACAACAGCAATATCACTTGTGAAAACTTCACACATACCACCAAATCCAAGATGATTTATAAACGCTGTTGCAATTTTGTTCTTTACTCTATCATGGTTTGGGTGAGCAGGGGCCATAGAAAAGATAAAACCATTGTCATATTCAATTTTAAATCGGGTTTCCTCTTTTTGGAGGGTCAAAAATTCTTCATAAGTGTAATACTCATATTTATTGGGGAAACTTACTTCCAACTTATACCCACCTTTGCTCAAAACACAAACTTTTCTCTTTAATAATTATACCACAAACTTTTTACTCTTTACCATATTAGAAAATTGGCTTGGTAAGACTTTATACTTAAAGAAGGCGTATAGATTTTGTTACAAAAAACAATTAAAAAAGGATTAGAACCGACCTGAGTACATTTGAAAAATACTTTGCTCAGACAGCTAAAGTTGTGTATGAGAAAAAGGGCAAAGTGTGGCAGGAAAAGTAAACTTTTGTAAATAGAAAATTTTTGAAATTTGCAGTAGATAAGATACTGAAGAAGATACGGTACTGAGAATGCAGTGGTTGGACAGTGTTGGCAGGAACTTAGACTTAGCAAAGAAGAGATGGTTTGCACAAAGACTTTGTACAACTGGATAGGAAAAGGGCTTTTGAAAGTAAGAAACATAGATTTGCCAATTAAAGTTAGATTGAAGCCAAGGAAAACAAAACCCAGAGTAGCAAAAATCAAACCCAGGGGCAAGAGTATAGAAAAAAGGAAAGAAGCTGCAAATAACAGGAAAGAGTTTGGACATTGGGAGAAGAATACTTCTTGTCGGCATGCGTTCTTCAGAGAGTGCATTGGTTACTCTAACAGGGAGGAAAACACGATTTAGAATGATTTTTGTGATATCGAGCAAAGAAAGCTTTCTTGTCGGAGATTTGTTTATAAAGCTTCAGGGGAATATTGGAAGACAAATTAAATGAAATTTTCAAGAGTGTGACGAGAGACAATGGAAATGAATTTAGCGAGCTTGGAAAAGTTTTAAGTGAATTAGGGGCGGAAGGATATTTTTCTGATTTTCAAATTATTACTATTTAACTCATTGTCTCTCTATTACCAAGAGGAAGAGGCTACTTTTTTGTCTTGAAGCCTGCGAATATTTTACACTAAGATATTTTCTAATATAACTTCTAATTGAGCAAAAAGCTGTTTTATTATAAGTCGAGAAAATTGGGGAAAATCTAGGCAATTTAAAGAAAAATATAGTTTATGCCAGAAAATTGGCGAAATAATATATCAAAAAACGATTTTGACATTCTAAAAATACAGGATAAAATTTGCATAGAAATTTCCAGGGATAAGTTAACATAAAAAGAGGTTTTTGTTAGTATGTTCTTATATGTTTTTTAATATTGACAAGATTATAATTTAATGGAAAGTTGACCTAATACAGAAATAATACAAATTCAAGGGCCGCTAAGCGTGAACAGCGGTCCTTTTTAATTTGCACAATTAATTTATTCTATCTTTAGAGTTTTTTTGATAGACACCTTATACAATATTAGTTCGCTTATTTTGTTCAAATTTTACGTTTCTCTATGTAGTCTGCCAAAAATTTTTGTTTAAAATAGCTTGACAAGAAAACTTTCATATCCTATAATAAAATCAATCACAAATGAGCATATTAAGTCACTTGACTTTGTCAGTTAGGAGGGGTTTTTGAGCTAACAAAAAATAACAAAGTCTTAATTTATGCGGGTTTTGAGAATAGAAAAATAAAAAATTTTAAAAATTGTAGTGGCAAATTATAGTCTGAAATATGCCATAAATACTTGACATTTTGAATATTTTGTGGTACAATTACTCAAAATACCTTTGAGGAGTTACCATATGTTTGTCAAAATAACTAATGCTGGCTGTTACCAGTATGTTAGATTAGTCGAAAACTATCGTGAAAATGGCAAGGTAAAACAAAGAGTGTTATTTAATTTTGGTAGACTTGATCTTCTCAAAAGTGATCCTGCTTTTAAAAACATTGTAAAAAAACTATCTGATATTGTTGAAAGAACAACTACTAAGAATACAGAAGCTGTTACTATTGAATCTGAAGAGGATGTATCGGATGCAGTTATAAAAAATTGGGGATACATTGTATTCAGAAAGTTATGGGAAGAACTTGAAATAGATAAGTTTTTAAAAGAGAAAGCAACAAAAGGGAGAAAGATAAAATTTGATGTAGACAAAGTAAGTTTTTTAATGACCATACAGAGATTGATAGAACCTATGAGCAAACTAAGAACTTATCATCAGAGAAATAAATATTTTGGATTTGAAGAGGATATAGATTTAAATCAGTTGTACAGGTGTTTAGATTTTCTTGACAGTATAAAAGAGGATTTAGAGACGTATCTGTATCAGAAAAATAGGGATTTATTTAAGATGGTAGTTGATGTAGTTTTTTATGACGTGACGACAATATACTTTGAGAGTTGTAGAGCCGATGAACTTAAAAATTTTGGTTTTAGCAAAGACAACAAGATAAATGAAGTACAGGTTGTGTTAGGGCTTTTGGTAGACAAAGAAGGCAGGCCGATAGGTTATGAACTTTTTCCTGGCAATACAATAGATAGCAAGACAATGGTAAAGATACTGAGGAAACTGAAGGAAAAATTTAGTATAGATAAGATAGTGATAGTAGCAGACAAAGGGCTCAACAGCAGATTAAATTTAAAGATGATAAAAGAAGCGGGATACGATTATATAGTAGCAAGCAGATTAAAGAATGCAAGTAAAGAAGTTTTAGATGAAGTATTTGAGCAAGAAGGATATAAAAGGCTTGATGGAAAAAGTTGTTTGAATGCTGAAGAAATTTATGGGGATGAATTCAAATATAAGGTATTGGAAAGAACAAATGTTATCAAGGATGAAGAGGGTAAAGAGTTTAAAATAGAAGAGAGACTGATAATAACGTATTCAAGCAAGAGAGCTAAGAAAGACAAAGAAGACAGAGAGAGATTGGTATCAAAAGCCAAAGAGCTTTTAGAGAACAAAGGAAGTATAACAGCCTTAGAGAAAAAAGGTGCGAGGAAATATTTGAAGAAGAAATCAAAGTCAGAAGAATATGTACTGGATGAGGAAGCGATAAAACGAGATGAGAAGTTTGACGGTTATTATGCAATACAAACGAGCAAAAAGGATATGGATGTAGAAGAAGTTTTAGGAGCATATCACGATTTATGGAAGATAGAACAGTCATTCAGAGTAATGAAAAGCTGTTTAGAAGTACGACCGATATATCACTTTACAGAAAGCAGAATAAAAGGACATTTTGTGATATGTTTTTTGGCATTTTTATTACAGAGGACATTGGAATATATTTTGAGGAAAAAAGGTAAAGGAATAAGTAGTGAAAGGATAATGGAAGCAATAGATTCAATGAACTTTTTTGAAATAGAGATAAAAGGGAAGAAATATTTGATAAAGCAAAGGACAGAAGAAGGAGCTGGAGATATACTGAATGTGATGAAGATAAAGGGGCCGAAAAATTTCATCACATATGAGGAAGGCTTAGAATTTATTGGTATTAGCAAATGATGTAGTGACAAAATTGAGGTCCATATTTTGTCAATCCCAGTCCTCCCAAGCTTTTTGAGTTTCAAACTGACAAAGTCAAGAAAAATTTTTGTTTAAAATAGCTTGACAAGAAAACTTTCATATCCTATAATAAAATCAATCACAAATGAGCATATTAAGTCACAAATAATCATAAAAAATGAGCATAATTGAGAAAAGGTGATACTATGTTTGCAGAAGAGAGAAAAAGCAAAATAGCCCAGATGATAAAAGAGGGAAAGAGTGTTAAAGTAAATGAGCTGGCTAAACTATTTGGTGTGTCAGAGTCAACAATCAGAAGGGATTTGAATGAGCTTGAGAGTCTTGGGATTGTCAAAAGGACTCATGGTGGGGCAGTAAACAATTTTGCAACTACGTTTGAGCTATCATTTGCTGAAAAAGAGGACAGATTCGCAAAAGAAAAAGAATATATAGGAAAGCTTGCTGCAAAATATATTGAGGATGGAGATACTATAATCTTAGATTCAGGAACTACAACTCAATACATAGCAAGGAATATAACAGCAAAAAATGTAATAGTAATAACAAATTCGGTTAATATAGCAAATGAACTTTCAAACAGAGAGGATATTGAAGTAATTGTTACAGGTGGGGTGATAAGATCAAAGACAAAAGCTTTGGTTGGAGATATTACTCAAAGTACTTTAAAGCAGTTCAGATGCGACAAGGCATTTATTGCTGCAAATGGTGTATCTATTGAGTTTGGTGTTACAACTCCCACTCATTTAGAGGCAGCTGTAAAAAGAACGATGATAGAAAATGCAAAAGAGGTATTCTTAGTTGCAGATAGCTCAAAATTTGGGCAAGTCACATTTGCTCTCATTTGTCCAGTTGACAGATTAAATTATATTATTACTGACAAAATGGATGAAAAGCAAAAACAGGAATTTAAGGCGCTTGGGGTTGAGGTTATTACTGAGTAAAAATTTTGCAAGGTGGTAGATAAAATTGATATACACTGTTACATTAAATCCTGCAGTTGATATGACAATATACATCGATAGGCTTGAAAAAGGACAGGTAAATAGAAGCAACCACTATATGATTGATGCCGGCGGCAAAGGGATAAACGTGTCTAAGGTTATAAAGGCTTTAGGGGAAGAGTCAATTGCTTTGGGCTTTCTTGGTGAAGAGAATAAAGAGTGGTTTTTAAAGTACCTTCAAAGGTTTGGAATAAAAAATGACTTTATATTTGTCAAGGGGCTTACACGCACCAATATAAAGATTGTTGAATTAGAGACTAAAGAGTACACCGATTTGAATCAACCCGGATTTGAGATAACCGAAAATGATAAACAGTCCTTGTTTGAAAAAATAGAAAATACAGCTAAAAAAGATGACATTTTTGTTCTATCAGGAAGCCTTCCTGCAAATGCCGATGAAGAAATGTATTTTGAGATGATTGAAAAGCTAAAGCAAAAAGGGGCAATTGTAATCTTTGATGCAGAGGGGCAAGCTCTAAAAAGTGGTGTTGAGGCAAGGCCAGATGTCATAAAGCCTAACATCCATGAGTTTAAAACTCTTTTTGATGTAGATGAGAACGATATAAATTCGGTTATAGGATCAGCAAAAAAGCTAATTGAGATGGGGCTAAAAATTGTTTTGGTTTCAATGGGTGCAAATGGAGCAATTTTTGTAAGCGAAAGTACAGCCTTGTATGCAAAACCTTTCAAAGTTGATGTCAAAAGTACAGTGGGTGCTGGTGACTCAATGGTTGCAGCAATAGCTTATGGTATTTTTAAAAAGATGTCTGAGAAAGAGATGTTTAGGCTTGCCTGTGCTTGCGCAGCGGCAAAGATATCAAAAGAAGGTGTTAGAGCACCTGAGAAAAACCAGGTAGATTACTATTTAAAAAAAATAGAATTAGAGAGGTTGGGATGATGTTATGGATATAAAAGAGTTGTTTTCACCAAACCGACTATGTTTTGATTTAAAGGCTAAAACAAAGGAAGAGGTTATTGATGAATTAATTGACATTCTTTACAACGATGGAAAACTTACAGATAAAGAAAAATTCAAAAAAGCTGTAATGAAAAGAGAAGAAGAGTTTTCAACTGGAATAGGAATGGGAATAGCAATTCCACATGGGAAGGATAGTTCTGTTTTAGAGCCTTGTATAACTTTTGGTGTATCCGAAAGTGGAGTGGACTTTGACTCTATGGACGGAAAGCCTGCTCATATTTTCTTTTTGATTTCTGTTCCTGATAACGCTGCTGATACACATCTTCATGTGTTAAGCTTTATTTCACGAAAACTTATGCATGAAGATGTTAGGGAAAAACTATATAACGCTAAGTCTTTTGATGATCTTATTAAAGCTTTTGAGCAAAATTAAAAAGGAGGAATTAAAAAATGAAGATTGTGGCAGTAACATCTTGCCCCACTGGGATTGCTCACACGTACATGGCAGCAGAGGCACTTCAAATGGCGGCAAAAGAGCTTGGGGTTGAGATCAAGGTCGAAACAAGAGGGTCTGTTGGCGCAGAAAATGAGATAACACCGGAAGACTTAAAAGAGGCACATGCAGTTATACTTGCATGCGACACAAAGATTGATGAAGACAGGTTCCAAGGACTTCCAATTGTTCGGGCAAGTGTAAAGGATGCTATCAAAGACCCCAAAGGGCTTATCACAAAGGCAATGAGCATGGAAAAGAAAGATTATGTTGACAAAGTATTTGAGGCAAAGAAAGAAGCAAAAGAAAAAGCAACTGGTGTGTACAAGCACTTGATGACGGGTGTTTCTTATATGATTCCTTTTGTTGTCGCAGGTGGTATTTTAATTGCGATATCTTTTGCATTTGGAATTAAGGCTTTTGAACAAAAAGGAACACTTGCAGCAGCGCTCATGGACATTGGCGGTGGCAGTGCATTTTATCTCATGGTTCCAATACTGGCTGGCTTTATAGCATTTTCAATTGCAGACAGGCCTGGCCTTGTACCAGGTATGATTGGCGGACTTTTAGCAAATAAGCTTAGTGCAGGATTTTTGGGAGGAATTGTTGCAGGGTTTGCTGCAGGATACTTAGTTGCATGGCTTAAGAAAACTATAAAGCTGCCAAAGACAATGGAAGGTTTGATGCCGGTATTAATCTTGCCTGTTTTGTCAACATTGATTATTGGTTTGGGTATGATATATGTTGTAGGCGAACCTGTTGCAGCTTTAAATAAGGCAATGACTGAATGGCTCAAGAGCATGAGCAGTGGCAGTGCTGTTTTACTTGGAATTATTTTAGGTCTTATGATGGCGTTTGATATGGGAGGACCTGTTAACAAAGCCGCATATACTTTTGCGGTATCAACTTTGGCGGCAGGTCAGCCATCAACAATAATGGCGGCTGTCATGGCAGCTGGCATGACACCTCCACTTGGACTTGCGCTTGCAACAGTAATTGCAAAAGATAAGTTTACCACAGAAGAAAGAGAAGCAGGCAAGGCTGCTTTCTTCCTTGGAATTTCATTTATAACTGAAGGAGCAATCCCGTTTGCTGCAGCTGATCCACTTAGAGTTATTCCATCTATTATGGTAGGTTCAGCTGTGACTTCTGCCTTGAGCATATTGTTTAAAGCCACATTAGCAGTGCCTCATGGTGGAATATTTGTTTTGCCAATTCCAAATGCAGTTGGTAATTTGCCATTATATGCAGTTGCAATTTTGATAGGTACCATTGTGACAGCACTTATGGTTTCGGCCTTGAAACCTAAAAAGGTATAAAGGTAGGGCAGGGCAGCCTGCCTTTTCTTCTTGTAAAAATAAATTTTATGCCTTGGAGGGAATAAAATGGTTGAGGCAAAAGTTATTCTGCAAAATCCAACAGGACTTCATGCAAGACCTGCTAGCATATTTGTCACACAGGCGGCTAAATTTAAAAGTGATATATTTATCGTCAAAGACGGCAAAGAAGTGAATGCAAAAAGCATATTAAACATTTTGGCAATAGGAGCTAAAAAAGGTGATGAGATTACTTTAAAGATTGCTGGTGAAGATGAAAAAGAGGCTTTAGATACTTTAGTAAAACTTCTTGAAGGTTTGAATGAGTAGAAAAAAATGGAGGTATAAATATATATGATCACAGGAATACCTGTATCAGAAGGAATTGGAATTGGGAAAGCTGTAATTGTCAAAAAAGAATATAGCATAAAACGCTACAGCGTTGATAATACCGAAACAGAGATAGAAAGATTTATAGAGGCTATTGATAAAGCTAAAAAAGAGATTTCAGATATAAAAAAGCATGCAGAGCAAAACCTCGGTTCAGATAAAGCCATGATATTTGATGCACACCTTTTAATTCTTGATGACCCTGAGTTTGTCAAAATGGTGAAAGAAAAGATACAGCAAGGCACAAATGCAGAGTGGGCAGTTGATGAGTCAGCAAAGTTTTATGAAAGCTTGCTCTTGAGCTTGGATGATGAGTATATGAGAGAGAGGGCAAGCGATATTAAGGATGTGTCTAAAAGGCTTATCAGAATTCTTAGTGATGAAAGTCATTCAGAGGCAGGTTTAAAAAATCTTGCTGAGGGCAGTATTATTGTGGCTGAGGATTTGACACCTTCTGAAACTGCTCAGATGGATAAAACAAGAGTAGCTGGTTTTGTAACTCAACAGGGTGGAAAGACATCTCACACAGCTATAATTGCCCGAACATATGAGATTCCTGCAATAGTAGGTGTAAAAGGTGCTCTTGAGAAAATAAAAGATGGTGATGTTGTAATTGTAGATGGATATCAAGGCACAGTTTTAATCAACCCTGATAAGCAGACACTTGAAGAATATGAAAAGAGAATGAACGAGGAAAAAAAGAAAAAGGAAGAACTAAAAAGATTTGTTGCAACAGAAGTTAAAACTAAGGATGGCAAAAGAATTAAGGTGTATGCCAACATCGCTCTTCCTGATGAGGCTGAGATTGCGATAAAAAATGGCGCAGAGGGAATTGGACTTTTCAGAACAGAGTTTTTGTTTATGAACCGCAGTTCACCACCTTCAGAAGATGAGCAGTTTGCTGCATACAAAGCTGTGCTTGAGAAGATGGAAGGGAAGCCTGTTATTATAAGAACATTGGATGTTGGGGGAGACAAAAATATTCCGTATTTGAACATAGAAAATGAGCTCAACCCATTTTTAGGTTACAGAGCAATAAGGCTTTGTTTAGGTCATAGGGAACTGTTTAAAACCCAGCTAAAAGCGCTTTTGAGAGCATCAGTTTATGGGGATCTAAAAATAATGTTCCCTATGATAACCACTGCTGGCGAATTAAAAGAGGCAAAAAGCATTTTGCAAGAAGCTAAAGAAGAATTGAAAAAACAGGGAATTGAGTTTTCAGAAAAAATAGAAATTGGTATAATGATTGAAACTCCTGCTGCAGCACTTGTTTCAGACATTCTTGCCGATGAGGTAGACTTTTTCAGCATTGGCACAAATGACCTTATTCAATATACACTTGCAATTGACAGGACAAATGAAAAGGTCTCATACTTGTATGACCCATTAAATCCTGCAGTTTTGAGGTTAATTAAAATGACAGTTGAAAATGCGCACAAAAAAGGAAAAGAAGTTGGAGTTTGTGGAGAGATAGCTTCTGATGAAAAAATTGTACCAATATTGATTGGGCTTGGTGTTGATGAGCTTAGCGCAAATCCAGCAAAGGTTTTAAGTGTTAAAAAGAAGATAACAGAAACTGATTATAGTACAGAAAAAAACAAAGTAAATGAGTATTTGCAAATAAGCTAAAAAGAATAAGGCTGTTATAGGCTTGGGTTTTAAGGTAGCTTTGCTATTGCCTATAGCAGCCTTTTGTTTTTATAGAAAATTTTAAGACAAAAACTTAAAAAATGTGTATATGTAAAGTTTATACAATAAAAGCTAAGCTGTCAAAAATATTTAAAATATCAAATAAAATGCTAATTTAGGATAACTTGTTGCTTTTAAAGAAAATGGTTGAAAGTTTTATTTTGAAGTTTTAAAATTAAAGTTGATTTTTAAAAATTCAAAAGAAAATTAAAATCAATCTGACAAATTTCGACAATCCACAAAATGGGTATTAATAAATTAGGAGAAGAAAATTAGTTAAAGGGATAAAACATGAGTGCAGAAAAATTTCCGATAGGTGAGCTAATAAGTGTTATAATTCCCTGCTATAACGAAGCACAAAATATTGAACAAACCCTAAAAGAAATTTACAAATATTTCGACAAGTTTGTACCCAACTATGAAGTAATTGTTGTAGTTGAAAAAAGTACTGATAATACTCTGGAAGTAATAAACTCGTCAAAAAACCAAAAAACAATTGTATTAGAGAATGAAAGAAAATTTGGTAAGGGATATAGCTTAAGAAGAGGTATATATTTTGCAAAAGGACAATACATACTTACTTGTGATGCCGACCTTCCTGTGGACATAAAAAAATATTTTCCTTCCATGTTAGAACTACTAAGGAAAGATGAAAAGGTTGCTGCAGTTTTTGCCACTGCCTTGGCTATAAAAACATGCAGGAGAGAGAGAGGTTTTGTAAGAAGTGTTGTTTCACTGATATTTTTTGTTTTGAGACAGTTGTTTTTACAGTTTCCTGTAAGTGATACACAATTAGGTTTTAAATTGTTTAGAGCAGATGTAGCAAAAAAGTGCTGTCAAAAAGTTAATGAGAATGGGTTTTTATTTGACCTGATATTAACAGATTTGATGTTAAATGCAGGGTATCAAATTGAAGAAATAAATGTAAAAGTTGTAGAAAGAAAAATCAAATCTTCTGTTTCTGTCGGTGAGATAATAAAAACTACTTGTAAGTTTTGCAAGTATATATTGTTTACGCGTTCAAAATTACTTAGAAAATGTACAGATAAAGTTATGATAAATGATAAAAGTAAAGGCGTAAAAGCATCAAGTATTTGAACTTTATAGGTGGGGATAAGGTGAGCGAACGAAAAAAAGAAATTGTATATATTATTCTTGACTTATTTATTGCTGCCGTCCCATTTTTGTATATTACATACCTTTACAGATTGGGAGTTACTGAATTAGAAAGTTTAAAAGAGGTTGTATTTGCTAATTCACTTTTAAGTACATTTTTTTATGTTTCTAACATTGTTATGTTTCTCAAAATAGAATACAATATCAGCTTTTACACAACTGTAAAAGTAATAAGTGTAATTTCATTAATTTTAGGAATTATATTGTATGTCTTATATCCATCTTATGGATGGGCAATAAGTGTGCTTTTATTAATGGACAGCTTTGTAGTTTTTCTCAGAGGAACTTTGTTGAGAGAGAAAAATTACATAAAAGGGGCTTTAATTAATTTTCTATTGCACACAAGTAGATTTGGGATATTAATATTGTTTCCTTTAAATGGTCTTTTGACGAGATGGATTGTTTCAAATGTCGGTGGGTATTTGCTGGTGTTGGCAGCGTATTCATCTTTGATAAAATGGATTTTGAAAAGAGAAAATAAGAATAGCTTTGCAAACAAAAACATTGATGAAATTAGAAAAAGAGCTTATTATTTACTTTTTGTAATGATAATTTTTATAATTCAGAATATTGATCTATTAGCATTAAAGGGAATGAACTTTTATAACTCTCTTGTTTTGACAAGGCCGTGGGGTATGGTTGCTTATGTTGTTACAGTGTCGATTGGAAATCTTGTTTTGATTAATAAAAAAACATATCCCTATTGGATTTATCTAACCGTGGCATGGGCTGGAATTTTCATTGGTTATATTTTACTGGGGAAGTACATAAATTACTATCTTTTCAAAATTCCACATTCATTTAATTTAAGTGTATCGCCAGTTTTATTTTACCTTTTAATGACTACAATATTGTTTATAAATTACTCAAATTACATAAAAAAGAAGCAGTTAGTAATTGAACCATTGTGTTTATTTATGTTGATAGGAGGCTTAAAAAATAAAGTCTCACTATTGAGAGAATTGAAATTTGAGGTATTAATTTTGATTTTAATATCTTTAATAATTTTTCACATGTTTGCGACTTTTTTATATTCAACCTATAACAATTGCAAAGGAAAGTATAAGACAACAAGTTAAATATTGCGAGGGGAAGCAATGAAGAATATTTTAGTGTTAACTCAAAGGGATATTTTCCATAAAAAAGCTGGTGGTGCGGAAAGATACTTGTTTAATGTGCTGAAAGGTTTGAGTGAACATTACAAAATAACGTGTTTGTGTCAAAATGATGGTAGTCAGAAAGATTATGAGATATATGATAATATAACATTTATTCGGTTCAAAACTAATTTAATCAGCCTGATATTCAAAGCAATGTTTTATTATAAAAAAAATAGGGAAAATATTGATTTAGTTATTGACCATACAAACACACATCAGTTTTTCACTTTTTTATATGTTACAAAAAACAAGAGGTTACTAATTGTTCACCAGCTTGCACTTGAAATTTGGGAATATTATTTTCCGAAGTACATTGGTAAAGTACTTAAATTACTCGAAAAACTCCTGTGGCGTCTATCATCTGGAATGGCGGTAACAGTTAGCCAGTCAACTAAGGAGGACCTGCAGAGGTTTGGGTTCAAAGAAGAATTTATATGGATTGTAAAAAATTCAATAAAGCACAAGTATACTTCACTTCCGAATACAGAGAAAGAAGACTATCTTGTTAGTGTAGGAAGATTAGTTCCATATAAAAGATTTGAGGATGCAATTTATTTAGCAAAGAAACTTAATAGAAAAATATTTATTATAGGAGAAGGACAAGAGAGATATAAAAGAAAATTAAGAAATTATGCAAAGAGAATTAAAGCAGATGTAATTTTCACTGGATATATTTCTGAAGAGAAAAAACAAGAAATAGTAGAGAAAGCCTATATGCACATTTTTCCATCTATTAGAGAAGGTTGGGGGCTTGTAATAAGCGAAGCAGCTAACTTAGGGACACCTTCTTTGGTATATCCTGTTTCTGGTTGTCTTGATGCAACAAATTATGGGAAGGCTGGTTTTGTAACAAAGGGAATAGGAAAGTGTTATTTATTAGAAAAGTTTCTAAGTATTGATAGGGAGGAATATGAAAGGATGAGAATTTGTGCATTTGAATTTGCTACACAGCTAAACTATAATAAACAGTGTGAGGAGTTCCTGCGGGTTATACAAACCATAATAGAAAATACATAAAGGGTTGGAGCAATTATGAAGCTGGGAATTTTAATAACGACATATAATGATGGAGATATTATTTTAAGATGCTTAGATTCTATCTATAACCAACTTGATGAAATAGATTTTCCAATTTATGTTGTATGCGTTGATGATGGTTCAGATTCACCTCTTACATATCCTCATTTTGACATTCTGAGAATTAGACACAGTGGAAGAAGTTATGCGAGGATTGAAGGACTAAAAAAAATTTTAGCTGAAAATTGTACACATTTCCTATTTTTAGATAGTGATATGGTCCTTCCTCCTGGTTTTCTCAAAAAGTTGAAAACAGTGGTTGAAAATTATGATTGTGATGCCTTTATTATTCCTGAAGTGGCTTTTAGCAGTTATAATAATTTTTGGACAAAAGTTAAGGTCTTTGAGAGAAACTTATATAGAGTAAATTATTGTAGAGAAAGTGGGAATATTGAGGCAGCCAGGTTATGGAAAGTGCTTTCTTTTCCGGGGTTTGTTGAGGGTTTGGAAGCATTTGAAGAAATTCAGCCAACAATAATGGGTATTAGAAAAGGTTTAAAAATTATAAAAACCCAGGAGATTTTTATTCTTCATGACGAAAAGAAGGTAACCTTCAAAGACTTATTGAGAAAAAAGAATACCTACTTCTGTTATATGCTTGATTCAGATAAATGTTCAAAATGGGATATAATAAAAAGGTATTATTTCTTTCGTCCCCATCTTTACCATAAAGAAAATTTAAAGAAATACATAAGACATCCAATTTTAGCAATTGGAGTTGTGTTTATGTACCTTGTATTGACATTGAATTTTATGTGGACGAGTATATCAAGAAATTTAAATAAAAAAAAAGGAATGATGAAAAGATGAGAAGAAGGGGGAGAAACATTTTATACAAAGTAAAGCGTAAAAAATTTTTGATAAAAACACTTTTAGTTGCTATAATAATTGGGAGTTTTATTTTATTAGGATGGCATACAGTTGTAAAATCAAGCAGTTGGTTTAAATCTATTGTTATCGAAAACATGGACTATAACTATGGAAAAGATTCAAATAGTGTTCAGCCTTATGCACCTAAAAAATCACATCCTCGAAAAAAATAAGCTTAGCTTTTTTAGAAGCAAATGAACGAGGGATAAGATAAAATGAAACAAGAAGAGGTATTTGAAAAGCAGAGGAAATTGGTAAAGGCTATTTCATTGATTCTTGTGATAGCAATAATCCTGATAGATACGAAGAATATTTGGTTTAATAATGGCTTTATTATCTTCAGTGATCTTGACTTTAGTGGGATTAACGATAAGAGGTACATTGAGAGAATATGGGGGATTTTCAATCCGCACTTTTCTTCAGCCAACTTCTTCAATTTATCTCGTTTATTTTTTATAATTCCTTTTTATGTATTAAATTTTCTACTATCGTTTTTTTACAATCAAGCAATGCTCAAGTTGATAATTTTGTTTTGTTTACTAATGTCTGGAGTAGGTATGTTTTTATTATGTGAATATCTATTGATAAAAACTCTCAAAGGTTTTCCTGATTATGTGCATTATTTTGGATTAATTATACCGGCTGTGTATTATGCATTAAATCCTTGGGTTATATTCAGAATTCAGCATATATTTTTATTGAGTGGGTACAGTGTATTCCCGCTTATAATAATGGAATTTTTGAAATTGTTTGAAATAAAAATTTTTAACTTTCAGAAGGAAGTTGAAGAATATCAACAAAGAAGAAGAATTCAGAGAAAGCACATTACTATAAATGAAAAAATAGCTCTTAATGACTTTTTCAAAATAGTCTTGTACTCCATGATTGGTTCTGCGGCTATCCACTATTTTTTCTTTTATATTATTTTTCTTACCATACTATTTATGGGCATTATACTAAGGATATGGAAATTAAATGGCTATTCTAAGGCTGTGCTTTTGTTTTACCTAAGAAAATACTTTATAATGATTATTTTGATGATAGTTGGGAATCTTTATTGGTTTTTGACATATTCAATAGCGCTGTTATTTGTCAATATTGAACCTCAAAATGTAAATGTAGTTGATACACTTCAATTATTTTCACGAAATAGTTCAGTACAAAATGTTCTCTATTTAATTTCCTACTGGCTTCCATTTTTTAACTTAGAAATATTCTTAGACAAAATGTTTTGGTTTGCGGGGGGAGTCTTCCTACTTATAATTGCGTACATAATATTTTATCGCTTTGGATGGCATTTTTATGTAAGACTTTTCACTATAGTAACAAGTTTAGTAATCTTACTTTCCTTAGGAACAAACGTTGACCCCTTTGCTGATGTATATGTTAAGGTAGTAACAGATGTTCCGGTAATAGGTCATCTCTTTAGAGACCCTAACAAACTGGTAGGTGTACTGGCTTGTTTTTTGGCTATAATTTTGGGTTTTGGAATAGACAGAATAGTGTTTTTCTTGCTGAATGCAGGTTTTGGCAGAAAATTTGCAGTAGCTTTTGTTATTGTTATGCTGGTTTGCTTCTATTTCTATCAAAGACCAGTTAAAATTTTTTACATCGATAATTATTACAAAGGTGTGCCGATTCCTAAGGAATATAAAGAAATAAGTAAATATTACACAAAAGATGGCAAAATATTATGGATACCCACTATGGACAATATGGTACTCTCAAATGGAATTTCAGCTTATAGTTGGAATGTAAACAAGGAAATGCCTGGTTCAATGAAAGCGGTTGGAGATTTTCATGTATATGCATCTTCTAAAAATACAATATTTCAACATGAAAATAACGTGGGGACAATTTCATATTTTTATTCATATTTACAGAATATACTGGATAAAGGTGGTACTGACAAGATAGGCAGATTATTAGAGCTTACAGGTTTCAATCAAGTGGCTTATCACAGAGATGTCCAAAATCAAGAAGAAAGGCAAAAGTTTAATCTTTTTATTCTGGAAAAGCAAAAAGAAGTTAAGTTAAGAAAGAAGTTAGGATTTATTTATCTTTACGATGTAAAGAAGAATTCTGATAACGCTAAGGTGGACATTTACAATACCAAAGGATTGAACCATTTTGTTCAGCTCTTTGACTTTGAAAATATATTGGGGTCAAAAGGATATAATATGATCTGGTCTCAGGGTAAAAGGGAGAAGTTTGATCTTAACAAGGTAAATTTAGTGGTAGGTGATAATAAGTTTGATATTTTTCAACAGATTGTGCCTGAGAAATACATAATATCACTGTTTGATAAAATAAACACAGGGAATCCATATATAGGTTGGGCAAAGTCAATGTGCAAAGAGTCAGACTGGTTCTGGATTCACAAGGTGAACAATTTAAATCGTTTACCATGGGATTATGATTATAGTAAAGGGTTTATATTCACATATACACCCTATACAGTGGGACTTCCTCCATATAAATTAAATAAGAATGTTGGTGAGATTATACTTAACTCCAACGATATTATAAAAACAGATTTTTTTGAAATTGACAAAGAGGAAACAAATTTTAAACTTGAAATTACAAAAGATGTAATGGGTAATAGCATCTTAGCAGCCGAGGTTGCACCAAAAAAGTTTATTGGCAATGTTTTTTGGAAAATTGCAAGGTCAAAACTTATGTCAATAAAACCTGGATTTATAAGTCTTCGGGCAGTGGTTTCAGGTGTAAATGCTGGAAAAGTTCATTTCAAGCTTAAATTCTTCAATGAAAACATGAATGAATTGGGGGTGGTTTATGGGAGTGTTCCCGGAGAAGTAGCTGAGTTCAATAAAGCACTTATAAATACCAATGCTGTTGTCCCCCCTGCAACAAAGTATATGAGAGTAGAGCTTTGGTTACTTGAAGACCAAAAAACACCGGTGTACTTTTGGATTCATGACTTTGAATTGAGATTTTTTTCAAGCATCTCATCTAATGAGCTGAGAATAAAAGTTCCTTCATATATTAAAGGAAAGTACCACCTTTACGTTAGAGCTCTGGTAAATGAGAATGGTGGAAAGGTCAAAATCAATGATACCAAAATAAGTTTAAAAGGTGATGAGAACCAGTTTAAATGGTTATATGTTGGTAAATATACTAAAGACACGATTGTTATAAAACCAGAAGAGGGATTTGTACTGTTAAACCTTCTTTGTGCTTTACCTGATTGGTTATATAAAAAAATTCAGAGCATGGATTTGAAGAGTAAACAAGCGATGGTATTGTTTAGCAATGAATTTACATTAAGAGAAGGTTTTAAAGTTAAAGGTTTAGAGAATTACTATGTTCATCCAAATTTTGTTGACAACCTGGTGGATGTAATAGGTAGTGGGATTTATACTAAGAAAATAGATATACTAAGAAATGACAGTTATAAACTGTATTTTGTAGGGAACATTACAAGTAAAGTAGCAATAGCGTTGAAAGACAAGGATAATAAAGTTGTAAAATTTGGGTATTTGAAATTTTTTAAATCGATTAATAATAATTTTGATGGCATAAGATTTTATGTTTCGAACAAACCTTATTCATATTTTTTAAGTATTGAAAAAGAAAAAAATCCAAAATGGAGTTCACAATTATACTATATTGACCTTGGTTTTTTGAAAAAAGGACAATACACCTTAGAGATAAAATTTGAAAATGGAATACAATCTTTAACAGAACCGGAGGATATTCATGTTTTGCATCCTGAAGAGGTTAAGGTTAATTTAAAAGTGGATGATACTCTTTATATATTGATTTCAAACATTCTCCAAGAATCTGTGACAACTCAAAAAAAAGGAAATAAAATATTTAGCAGCAAGTATTCAGACATATATTCTGATAAAGTAAAATACTGGCTGATATATGGAACAAAACAGATAAAGTCAAAAAAGAACGAATTGTACTATGTAGACTTTGATATTGAAACAAAAGGAATGGCAGAAGTTAGTGCTAAGATTTTATTTATGGACAAGAATAAAGTTCTTTACGATAGCCAATTTATTGATATATCAAGCAATAAAGGACAAAGCATATTTTCACCCAGAAGGGATGGTTTTGTCCAGATAGTTTTTTTTGTACGCAGTAATGGTAAAGAAGATGGTATGTTTGAGTTAAAACAAATTAAATTAATGGATATAAGCAAAATGAACAAGTTCTCCTCAGTAGTGATTTTACCAAGTAATATACAAAAAGGTAGCAAATTAAACATACTAAATGAAGCCTATAATCCGCTATGGGAAAACAATGCTGAAAAGCCAAAACAAGTAAACATTTTCTTAAATGGTTTTTACACTCATAGCACCAAATATATATTTGGGCCGAAAATACAAATAGCTTATATGTTCGGTTTATTAGTATCGATTATTTATATTGCAATGAATTTGTGGGCACTATTAAGAAGAAAAAAATGAATACACTTTCAGAATACCACTTGTTTTTAAATTTGAAAATGTGGTATTTTTGAATATATAAATTATTCTGCAAAAAAAGGAGGAAGGAATTTTTAGGTGTTTAGAGATTTTTTACAGGATTCATTTTTCTACACTAAAAGATACTATGGCTACATATTTGGTCTTATAGTTATTTCAGCTCTTATAGTATTTTTATCATTTGTCATTCTACTAATACTTGGCATTTTACTGGCTATGTTTATGGGTGTGGATGTCTCTACGGTGTCACTCTTAAAGGAGGAAGATATATTTCCTTTTTTAAGTAATAAACTTATTTTCTTCATAATTTTAATGGTAATTCTTTCACTTGTATGGATTTTTTTAGTAGTAACTTTTATACAATATCCACTCATAAAAACCTTTATTGAAATATCAAGAGATAAGGAGGTAGTTAAAAGACCTTTTAGTATCTACTTTGAAAAGATGAAAGAAAAAAATATTTTGATGGCTTTAAAGATGTTTGGCTTAGGGTTGCTTTTGATGTTAATAGTAGCGCCGGTACTTATTGTAGGAATTGTTTGTGTAGCTAGAGCGCCAGATATAATAGATGTTTTGGCACGGTTTGTTGTGTTTGCAATTGGAATTGCTGGTTTTGTATTAGCAATTTACTTACTTTTGAGGTTAATGTTTGCAAATTCAGCTCTGATAGATAAGAACTTAGGAATTTTAGAGAGTATAAGAGAGAGCTTAAAGCTTACCAAGGGGAAGATGGGCTTTGTGATAGCCACTGCTTTATACAGCATTATTGCATCAATGATTTTTCAGATACCACTTTATATAGTGGGAATACTGGATAAAACAGGTTCTTTTCATGAAAGCTTTTTATTTATTATTTTGAGTTTAGCAGCGGCTATCCTTTATTTTATTGCATTTCCTTATTTTGTAATAATACAATATCTTCCATACAACATGCTAAATGATGTCATCAATAAGGAAAGTAATGTTGAGAGTCAGGAAGATAACAGTAACGATTTTGTGGTTGGCTAATATATATTTAAAATAATGTTTTTAAATAGGTTGTTGAATAAAAAATATTACCAACAATACATAAAATAAACAAAAGTTATTGATTCCATTCATAAGCGAAAGAAAACTTCTTACCTTCTAACTTTCTAAGAAGTTGCTCAAATAGAAAAGTAATTAGTATCCAATCAATATACCTTTTATAATTTCTAAATCCCTTGAGCCTCACATTCTCAAGATTATATTCACCTTTTAATTTGCTAAATAGTCTTTCAATCTTTGTTCTCTGCTTGTATAGCTTTTTACCCTCTTCAGTTTCTAAAAATCTTATGTTCTTGCTTCTAAAACTATTGCTAACATTGTTTTTATTTTTCATGTTTCTTTTGTTTATCCCAGCAACAAATTTAACTTTAAGCTCATTTGCTATATTAAACCATCTGCTACAATCGTATCCCGCATCTGCTAATACAATCTCACAGCCAAAGCCCCATGCCCTATACAAAAGCTCTTCTTGTCTTGAGTCATGTTCATTTGCCCCTGTTAAAATCCAGAAAAGTGGTATTACTTCTTCTTTACCTGTACACAAAAGATGTAATTTGTATCCCCTGAAAAATCCTATTGTAATATGTATACCTATTTTTGCTTCTGAATCATTTTTGGCACTTCTCAGCGGCGTAGAGTCTACTATCGCTATACTCATATCAGGTTCTATCTTAGCTATTAATATGTCTTTTATATCTTGCATGTATTCTTTTTCTATTTTTCTTGACAACTTTGCAAAATATGAATAGTCCGGACTTTCTTCTATACCTACTACTTGCTTAAACTCTGTGTCTTGATTTATTCGATATTCTAATTCTCTGAAACTCTTTATCCCCTTTTTAACTTTATAAACCAAACAAGCTATTATCTGAAACAGATTAAATTTCCTCGGTCGTCCCCTTCTATTTTGCTTTATCTTCCTCGATAAAACTTCAGTAACCTTTTTTATTACAAAAAGCAGCTTTAAAAATTTCTTATTTTGTGCTTTAATATTCTTAGTCATCTTTTTCCCCCTTGTGTTTTGTTGTGGTTTTCTCTTAAATTAAAATTATAACACAAGGGGGCTTTTTTCTTTTGTTACTATGTTTACTCTATATGGTTATTTCTTTTATTCAACAACCTCATAATGTTTTTAAAAAGAGAATTGAAAACGAAAAAGCTTTAAGAACTGATGCTAACCAGGAAATTTAAATTAAAGATAATTTCAATGGTTACTGAAAAGTTATTTAGGCATATACCAAGAAAATTTATAAGATATTTAGCGTAAAGAGGGCTGTTCACCTGTTATGTAAACAGCCCCGTATTTATTATGGAGAAAAAAATAACTTTATTAAGAGTTGATTGAAGTATCATAGCGCTTATTAACCCAAGACCAAAAATGTAAAGGATAAGATTTACAATTGAGTTATCTTCTGCTGGTAAACCTGCTTTTTGCTGACATTCCACGGCTAATTTGCTGTATTTGTATATCCAATAGATTCCGTAGAGACCGCATGTGATAATATTTAATAACAGTTCTATACCTGGACTTGTTGTTTTTTTGTCTAAGTACTGTTGGCTTCCTTAGAGGTTGCATAAATCCAGTACCAGTAATAAATTCCAAGTGTTATTATGGAAAAAAGTAGAACACCTACCACAGACCTCTTCTTACCGGGCATTTAGAACTCCTCCTTTTTTAATTGTATTAAATTTGGATGACATTATTATACACTTTTATTTTGTCGAAAGATAAAGAATTTTGTCGAAAAATTATTTTTTAGGATTTAAAAAACAAAACTTAAAAAATGTTGCATAGTAAGTGTTGCATAATTGAAATTATAATACCAAATTGCTATTATTAAATACAAAGGAGTTTTTGACCTAAAATATCATTATAAGGGGAAAAAGAAATGAAAAAAGTCATTTCAGTAAGTGAGCTTTACATGGACTATGGTCAGGGAAATGTGCTAAATGGAATCAGCTTTGAAGTTGAGGCTGGGCAGATTATAGGGTACATCGGACCAAATGGAGCAGGCAAGAGCACTACAATTAAAATCTTTTTGGGGATTATTACAAATTATAAAGGCAAGGTTGAGATTTTTGGTGAAGATATTAGAGGAAAGTATCTTTACAAAAAAAGAATAGGATATGTTCCAGAGGTAATTGAGCTTTATGAAAGTCTTACTGCAATGGAGTACTTAAATTTTGTCGGGCAGCTTTATGGGCTTGATGAGGAGACAGTTAAAAAAAGATCGTTAGAGCTCATTGAAATTTTTGATTTGAAAGATGCTATAAATTCAAGGCTTTCTACATACTCAAAAGGTATGAAACAAAAACTTGCAATTATTTCAAGTTTAATTCACAACCCTGACCTTTTGTTCTTTGATGAACCCTTGACAGGTCTTGATGCAAACTCAGCAACAATCTTCAAAGAACTTATGAAAGAACTAAAGAAAGAGGGCAAAACCATTTTTTACTCTTCTCATATTATGGAAGTTGTTGAGAAGGTGAGCGACAGGATTATTCTCTTAAACAAAGGTACAATTGTTGCAGACGGTCCTTTTGAAGAACTTGCACAGAAACTTAAACAAAACAACTTAGAACAGCTTTTCAATGAGCTGACAGGCTTTACCAATCATCAGGAGATCGCAAAAGAAATTGTAAAGGTAATGAAGGGTGAAAAAGATGAGAGATAGTATTGCAGTGAGACTGTTGGATTTGTTTTTGCCTTTTATAAAAAAAGCAGGTATTGATTATGCCACTTTAAAAATTCTTTTGCGATACAAATTTTTAGTGGCAAAAAGAAGTGTGCCCACCCTGCAGAAGTCTTCTGTTGCAGATAAATTGTCGAAGATTTTCTATATCATTCTTCAATTTTTCATAGGTTTTATTCCTGCGGTGTTTCTTTTAATCAACAGTACAATGTTTGTGAGAATTTCACTAAACATTGTGATTTTGCTTTTTTTAGTTGTCTCAACTATAATTTCAGACTTTTCGTGGTTTATATTAGACATTACAGAGAAGAATATTATTTTGACAAAACCGGTTGATGATAAGACATATGCTTTTGCGAAAACATATTTTATTGTTGTTATGCTTTTTTCAAGAACATTTTTGATATTTCTTCTTTCTTTAATTTTGGGGGCTATAAAGTATAAATTGGCATTCTTCATTCTATTGTTGTTAGTCTATCTGCTTGTACTTTTGTTCTCATACTGCTTATGTAACCTTTTATATGCAGGTATTTTAGTGTATTTTGATGGTGAAAAGCTAAGAGATGTCATAGTGGGTTTTCAGATTACTTTAATGGTTGTTTTTACTATTTTTTACCAGTTATCAGGGCAAATATTTGAAGCAGTTGCAAAAGCCAATTTTTCAAAAGTACATTCTTGGTGGCTGTATATTTTACCATCTTCATGGTTTGCAAGCTTGTTTGAGTATTTATATGGAAGCAATAGAAGTTTATTGAATCTATTCTTAGGAGTTATGGCAATAGTAATTACACTGTTTTTGGTATATCTTCATATTTCTTATACAGGCAAGATTTTAGAAAAAAATCTTGTAAAACTAAACGCAGGTGAAATTGAAGTAAAACCAAAAATCTACAAAGTGGGATTTATAAGCAATGTTTTGTTAAGAAATGGGGTCCAAAGAGCTTCATATATATTTGCAAAAGCTCAGCTAAAAAGAGACAGGTACTTAAAAAGCAGTATATATCCAAGCCTTGCCTCATTTTTGGTAATTGCCATAGCGCCGGTAATAAGAGAAGCTTTTCAGAAAAAATCGGTCCTTGATGTTATTTCAAAAGAATTTTTCTTTTATTATTCAATGTATGTTTTTATAACAGGTATGATTTCGATATTTCAGATGGTACAGATAACAAGCAACAAAAACGCTGCATGGATATATCAGGTTTTACCGATAAAAAAACCTTTTGATATTAAAAAAGGAGCGTATTTAGCTTTTGTCTTTACAATAGGTGTTAGACTATTCATTATACTTTCAATAATACTTTTTATTTTAATCCACAATTCAATAATTGACTATTTGACAATGTTCTTTATATTGATGTTCTTTTCTCTTTTAGTATTTCCACTTGCAACCCAGCAAATGCCTTTTTCAAGGGCAGTGCAAGAGCCGCAACAGGGCAAAAGAGGTACAGGGCTTTGGTATTTGGTGTATATGGCTTTAGGTACTGGCTTAGGATTTGTCCACTATTTTTGGCTCAAAAAATATAAACTCTATTTTTTAATAGGATTAATAATAGTTGATGTTATTTTGTGGCTTGTTAGATTTGAAATGATGAATGATTGTGAGGAAGAAGAACACAAAAAGAATAGTGAGAAAATCGTCCTTCCTTATAGAAAGTGGTAGAAACAAATAGTAGGTTTCATAATGTGATGATTAAAGCAAAGTTAGAAGGAGGATGTCAAATGATTCGCAAGATTTTTGTTTCAAAAATTCTTTGTAAAAATTCATTTTTTGCAGTTGCTCTATCGTTGATGTTGCTTATAACAACTCCTATTAGCTTTTTTAGAGAAAATAACCCAGTTAGAGAGTTTGCTTATGCTAAAGAAAGACCAAAACCACCTATTGTTCGTGTATTAAGAATGGATTCAAGGAATAGTTCAATAATCTATGCAGGAACAGGATATGGTTTGTTCAAAAGTTTAGATGGTGGTAAGACATGGAATGTTACAGGTATTCCTAACATTGATATCAAAGAGTTAGAAATAGATTCAAAAAATCCGTCAACTATTTACATAGGTGGTGAAGGGACACTTTACAAAACTACAGATGGTGGAAAAACTAAAAAAGTCATTGCGTACTTTTATGATTGGATTGGAGCTTTAGCACTGGATTATAAAGATCCTTCGAAAGTGTACTTGGTTGCAAATAATAGGTTATATAAAAGTACAGATGGTGGGAGAAAATGGAAAATAACAAACTTGCAAGGTATTCACATTTTTGCCTTCGAAGTGAATCCTATAAATCCTTATGTGCTTTATGCAGGTGTGGATAGTGGTATTTGCAAAAGCATAGATGGCGGTAGGTCATGGGAATATATTAAATTTACTTCTGATCAAGTTGTAAATATAACAATATGTTCTCAAAAACCTTCAATAATATATGCAGGAACTTTCCATGATGGATTATACAAAAGTTCTGATGGAGGCAAGACATGGAAGAGTCTGGGGCTAAGCAATTTTGGTGTTTTTTCAATTGTAATTGACCCTAAGAACCCTGATATAATTTATGCAGGAACATGGGATATAGATAATTTAAAGGGTGGAGTTTATAAAAGTACAGACGGAGGAAGAACATGGAGAGCGGTTGGGTTGACCGAACGAAGAATTTATTCATTGATTTTGGATTTTAAGTATCCAAGTATAATTTATGCAGGAACAGATAGAGGAGTTTATAAGAGTAAAAATGGTGGAAAGACTTGGGAACAAATTAATAACGGGCTTTTCAGTCGTTCTATTGAGTCAATAGCAATAGATCCTAAAAATTCATCAATTGTTTATGCAGGAACAATGTACAATGGGATTTATAAAAGTATTGATGGTGGGAAAACATTTTATAACACAGGCTTAACACAAAATAGGATAAAAGATATACTCATAAATCCTCAAAATTCTAATGAGGTATATTTAGCCTCAGAAAATAGTATATATAAAACAACGGATGGTGGCAAAACGTGGCAAACTTTTGAAAATGGTTTGACAGGGAAGCTAGTAGTTGAAATGGTTATGTCTAGTAGCAACTCCAATGTCTTATATGGAGGTTGCATAGATATAATGACAGAAGATATAGAAGACGGATTATACAAAACTATTGATGGCGGTAAGACATGGAATAAATGCTATATTACATCAAAAGTTTTTGCAATAGATATTGTGCCTACTAAACCATCTATCATCTATGTTGCAACAGAGGAAGGAGTGTATGTAAGCATAAATGAAGGTAAAACATGGCAATTAAATAATAGGGGGCTTCCATCTTATAAATTATCAAATAATCTCTTGGTTTATCTTATTTCTGATTTACAAATTGATCCTTTGGATTTTCAAAAAATCTATATTGCAACTCATGCAGGAGTTTATAAAAGCACAGATGGCGGTAAAACGTGGAAACCCACTGGACTGACAAATATGAGGGCAATGGTTTTAGCAATAAATCCCAAAAATTCTTCTGTAATTTATGTAGGGACTTTTGGTAATGGGATATTAAAAAGTTTAGATGGCGGAAAAACATGGATAAAATGTGGTTTAACAGATTGCGAAGTATATGATATAGTTATAGACCCTCACAATCCTGCAACTGTATATGCCGGAACACATAAGGGACTATTTAAAAGTACAGATGGCGGTAAGTCATGGAAAGAACTCAATGTTTTTTGATGGAGAAATTGTGTAGAATACAAGATAAATGAGAATGAAGAATTTAAAAAGGTAATAAGGATAAAAATAGCCCTGATTATTCACATTTCTTGAAATGGGCAAAAGTAATTGAAGACAGATATATAGAAACAATAGCAAGGATTTTAGTAAGAGAAATAGAGCCTTAGATAAAAGTTTGTACAATAGATTCCTCACCTTTAAGATGCTGTAGGAATGGCAAAAAGGCAGAAGTAGGAGTATGTGTTAGTTTAGGTTTTTACAAGGTTATAAAAAAATAATAAGTTCACTAAAATAGTTGGTTAAAACAGAGTTAGGAAGGAGGATTAAAAAATGACTTTGAGTGCTTTGAAAGATGTTATCAACTACATAGGTTTGTTTATCTTGAGTAGTATTATTATGGGAATTATAAGTTTAATATCTGGAAAAGACGATGCTAATTTAATTTATATTGGCATGTTTTTGATATATTTGTGTTTTGCTGTAATATACTCAAAAAGAAAAAAAATAAATATTTTTCAGCTTTGTAACTTTCGAAAGATAACAGTTAAAGACGTTATTTTTACCGTAATACTGGCTATATCATTTGAAATGGCAATCAATGGCATATTGGGTGCTTTAGAAATGGGTTTGGACGATATTATAACTCCAATTAGGAAAAACTATGAAGATACAATATTAAGAGAATTAAAGAACAGTAACATATTCCTTGTATTTTTTACGATTGTGATAGCAGCGCCATTTTTTGAAGAAATTACTTTCAGAGGTTTACTTTTTGGTATAATGCTAAGAAAACAAATGAATTTATATTTGGCATTAATAATTCAGGCATTAGTTTTTGGATTGATTCACCTTGATTTGTATCAGGGAATTTTCGCTTTTTTCTGTGGAATATTTTTAGCACTTGTGTTGTACTGGACAAAATCAATATTAAACTCAATTATATTTCATACCACAGTAAATGCTATCGGATTTAGTGCAATGTTATTGATTAAAGATAATAATTTGGAAAGTAACTTTTTAGAGGACATTATTATTTGTACTGTACTGTCAGTAGTGGGACTTGCCTTGATGTACTTGCCTATGAAATATTTTTACAAAATGAAAGTCAGAAACTAAAATCAAAAATAAAGAGGGGCTGTCCAAAAAGACGAATGGACAGCCTCTTTGATTTTACATTTTTGACATAATATATAAAAAATGATAATATGAGGTGATATACCAGTGGCTCGTAAACATGATAAAGTTGTCTTCAAAAATTACAACTCATACCAATATTTAATGCCTATCGACCCAGAAGCTTTTATACCTCAAAATCATTTGGTCAGAGTAATTGATAAAATCATTGATAAGATAAGATATATCAACCATAATGGAAAAGTACAAAGGTGGTGGTACAAGTAGTTATCATCCACTGATGTTATTAAAAGTTTTAATCTATGCTTACATACAAGGTATTTATTCATCAGGAAAAATAGCTCGGGGTTTACGTGAAAACTTTACTTTTATGTGGCTCTCAAAATATCAAGCTCCTGATTTCAGAACTATCAACAGATTTAGAAAAGAATTTTTGGGGGATGCAATTGAAAATATCTTTGTCGAGTTGGTTAAACTCCTTATAGAGTTAAGATATGTAAACTGCGACTATTACTATCTTGATGGGACAAAAGTTGAAGCTAATGCGAACAAGTATTCTTTTGTTAGGGCTAAAAGCACAAAAACTTTCGAAAAGAAATTGAGAGAAAAAGTAAAAAACACTCTTGAAGAAATTGAAAGAATAAAATGAAGAGGAAGATAAAGCATTGGGAGATTTAGATGTAAAATTGGAAGCTGACTATGATAGCAAGCAGTTAGAAGAAAAAATTGAGCAAATAAATCAAAGAGTTGAGGAAGCTGAGTTTAAAAGTAAGAGAAAAGAAAAAAGAGTAAAGAAGTTGGTAAAGGTATTGAAAAATGATTGCGTTTTCAGGCTTAAAAAGTATGAGAATTATGAGACAATTTTAAATGGGAGGAACAGTTTCTCTAAGACAGACAATGATGCCACTGCCATAGAGGATGAAGGATGACCATATCAAAAATGGGATGCTAAAACCTGGATATAATGTTCAAATCGGCACACAGAACCGATTTGTGATAGGTTTTAGCATCCACCAAAGTCCCACAGATACTGTCTGCTTAAAAGAACATCTTGAGGCTGTGAAGAAGATGACAGGATTCACACCCAAGAACATTGTAGCAGACAGTGGCTATGGGCTTGATGGAAACTACCTTCATCTGAAAGAATGTGGCATTAATAACTATATTAAGTATAACACATTTGACTTGGAGCAGACAAGAAGATTTAAGAAGGATATTTTTGATGTAAAGAACTGGGAGTACATAGCTGAAGAAGTTGCCTATATTTGTCCTGCTGGTAAGAAGGTGAAATACTTATATCCGAAGATAAGTGTAAATGAGAGAGGATTTGTAAGCTATGAGAAGGTATATCAATGCGAGGAGATTTGCAATGGCTGTGAACACAGAGAAAAATGTTATAAAGGTAGAAGATGGAAGAAGAGATTTAGTGTAAGACCAAGGTTAGAAAAATTGAAGGAAGAGGTAAGGCAAAGGCTGTTAAGTAGAGAAGGAAAAGAGATTTACAATAAAAAGAAGGTAGAAGTTGAGACAGTATTTTGGGATTAATAAAGAACAATAAAGGATTTAGGAGATTCCTGCTCAGAGGGTTAAAGGGTGTAGAGCGTAAGTAGAGTTTGGTTTGTATTGCCTATAACATAGAAAAATTAGGAAAGATAATGATAGAGGGTTGGGGTAAAACTGTTGCCCAGCCCTCTTTTTGTTTGCTTTATAACTTAATATTGGTATTTAATACCACAAAATGTCCTTTTTGGTTATTAAAAATTATTGTTTTGGGACAGCCCCTCTTTTGATTTTCAGTTTCCAAAGGATGTTATTTTATACCAGTAGAAATTCCGGCTGCTTTGAATATCTTTTCAAGATTTTTGGTGATTGTTTCTAAATCTTTATCAGAAAGCTTGTTCAAGTCAATACCCTTTGATATGTCAATCTTTGTTATCTTAACCGGTCGATTTAACGAATTAATGACGCCATCTAAATTGAACATGATTTTGAGATTGTTAGAATCTTTTAAATAGAAATATAGCCTTTCACCTTTGAGATTATTTTTGCTATCAAGTCTCATTCTATACTGCAAGGTAAATGGTGAAATTTGAGGAGCTACGCTATCTATCTGGTAAACTGCTTCTTTTACCATTTGCGAATAATTTGATTCGACTTGCTTCATGATTTCGTCAATGTTTAAAGTGGTACTTTTATCAAGCTGCTGAGCATTCAAAATAGATTGCGCATCTTCAAGAATCATCTTTGTAGTGCTAAGAATAAACTCTTTTGTTGCCTTATCATCTGCTGCTTTTGTCAAAATGGCTTTTAAAAGGTCAATGGAAGAGTTCTTATTGAATTCGAAAATAATCTCATCACAGCTTTCCTTTTTACCATTGCTAAATGTAAGTTCAACTTTTTTATCAGAAAGCTTTGCACAAGATGCAAGTTTTGGTAAAACAACATCTGCGTAGCTTGCAATCAGTGCTTGAAGCTGAGGATTGTTTTGAATATCGAAAAGTTTTATATACTTGTTTACATCAATCTGTACAGGCATATTGGCATATGCTTCGCTTAGCTTCACATAAAGTGGCTTTGAATAAATTTGTGGGAAGTTATACGCAACATATTCTTTGTTAACATAAATTGAACCTTTTAAAAGTTCTTTATTATTGTAATAAAGAGCAATTTGCATACTACTTTCGTATTTTGAGACATCTGAAACAACTCTGCCTTTGATGTACATCTTTTTGAAAAACTCTTCTAATTTTTTGCTATTCTCTGTTGCATTGTTTCCTGCAGAATACCTCAAATCAATTCTGAACTCTTCATCAATAGTTTTGCTACCCTGAGCCTGAGCATAAGCTAAGCCCGCTTTTAAAAGAGGAGTAGAAACCGTTTGAGAATATGCGACGCAGCTTAGAAGTAAACTCAAAAGCAAGACAAATACAATACTTACGTTTAATAAGGTTTTCCTTTTCAAAACATTTACCCCCTCGCAGATTTTGATTAAAAAACTGTGTATATGTCAAGTATATACAATAGAAGTTAAACTGTCAAGAAATTTTTGAAATAACAAATAAAACCGTGGAATACCTCTCTAAATCACTTGATTTTGCTTTTGTCTACCATATATATGTTGTATGTGCTGTTTACAAGTTCTCCATTTTCTAAAATCCATGAATATATATCATTAGAAGCCTCATTAAACCCGAGTCCGCCTCTAAATCTACCAATTCCTCCAATTTGGAAAAACTTTACCTCACCATTTTTAATCATTTTCTTGAGCTTTTCAACTGTGAGAATTGGGTCATTGCCCGAAAATCCCCCCATTGCCATGACAGCTTTTCCTGTTTTGATTATTATCGGTGCTGCTTCTGTTGCTCTTATGACTGCCAAAATAAATTTCTCACCTGTATTGTTTTTAAGAAGATATTGTGTTAGCTCATCACTTGCAAGGCTTGACTCCCCAAAACCCCTTGGTGAGAAGTTGTTAAGGTCTCTTCTTTGTCTATTGTTATAGGCAAAGCTATTAGAATCTGGTAGTACCGGCGGCTGCATGTCTGAGTTTGAGTTTGATGGGGGATTAAATCCAAAGTCACGTGGCAAATAATTATTTCTCTGGTCAAAAGTTCTTTCATCAAAAGTACCAAAATTTTGTCTCAGTCCCGGTCCCATGACAAATGCCGAGGTTCTGTTTATAGGATTCCCTGCAGAAGGGATTACTGCATTTCCTTGGTAGAGGCTGCATGTAAGTGACCAGTAAAAAGGCATTATGCTAAGCGAAATTGCCATAAGAGAAATAGCTATAAATTTTAAAACTTTGAGGTTTTTCAAAAATATCATTGCCAAAGCTATTAAAGCTGTTACGGCAAAACCAATAGCAAACAAATACCAGTATTTGTTGGAGTCTTGATATCTGTATACGTTATAGACCTGATAAGCTGCAGTGAGCACGAACGGAATTAAAGCTAAAAGTTTTATCCATGTTTTTGATTCATTTAGCTTGTCAAACAGAGCTCCAAGTCCTACTCCAGCAAAAACTGACACAGAAGGTGCTATTGTTGCTAAGTAGTAGATGTGAAATAATCCTCGTGTGAAGCTAAAGTATACAAAGAGTAGCAAAAACCATGTACCCCAAATGGTAGTAAATGCACCAAGCATTTTGTTTTTCTTTCTAACAGCAAGGCTCATTATGATTAAAGCCAAAAAGGCTATTATTGCCAAGACAAGTACCCAAGAGATTTGACCAGCCATATTCTGATTAAAAAGCCTCAAAATTCCTGGCTCTCCACCTTCTCTTGCACCCATTGGGTTTATGTTCTGTGCAAAGCTAAATCTTGGGCCAAAGGTAGATGAAAAGCCTGTTGATTGTGAAGAATTTTTGCCAAAGATGGAGTTTATAATTGTAGAAAAACTTCCACCTGATGGCAAAAATCTTTGGATGCCATTGTATGAAAGAGCAAGCTCTAAAGCTGAGTTTGTTTGAGAACTTCCCATATAAGGTCTTTTTTCGGCAGGTGTCAGATCAACAACAATACACCACCAGAGAGAACTTACCAAAAATATTACACCTGCTAAAACAAGATGAGAAAACCTCTTTAAAAGCCTCTTGTCTGTAAACAAGAGATAAGCTAAGAATATTCCAGGTGCCACAATCCACGCCTGAAGCATTTTAATATTAAAACCTAAACCAATTATAAAGACACTTATTAAAAAGTGTTTGAAACTTGATTTTTCGATTGCTTTTAGAGCAAAATATATTGCTAAGATGCAAGATAAAATCATTAGCATGTCAATGGTGTTATTTCTTGCAATTGCAGTGTAGATTGGCGTTGTTGAAAGAAATAGTGAAGCGAAAAAAGCGCTCATTTTGCCAAAATGGTTTTTTACAATTATGTAAACAAGCAAGATGCTGAGCACAGCTGCAATTATCTGAGGAAGTAAAAGGCTTATACCACTGTAACCAAATAAAAGGCAAGATAAAGTCTGAATCCAAAAGCCAAGTGGAGGTTTATCAACTGTTACAAATCCGCCCGGGTCAAACGAAGCAAAAAAGAAGTTTTTGAAATTTTGCATCATGCTTTTTACAGCCGCAGCGTAGTATTCATTACCATATCCGACTTTTGCAATTAGAAAGGTATAAAGAAAAGTTCCAATTGTCATGGGTAGAAATACAATGGAGTTTTCTTTACTCCAACTTACTATTTTAGATTTTAAGGCTAATATATTTTTCATTTAAAGAACTTACACCTCCAAAGTTGGTATTTATTATTTTTCCTTAAATGATAGCAAATAAAAATGAATAAAGAATAAATAAATCTTGAATAATTTGTTAATTTAAATTTCAAAAAATCTCTTTACACTTTCTTTACAATTTAATCATACTTTCTTCACATTAAAGGGGTATTATAATATTGAAATCAAAAAACTAAATTGTGAAAGGAGATGAAAATCACATGATGGGGCATTTCTATAGAGATTTTGACGGTCTTTGGGGATTTCATATGATTGGAGGGTGGATAATGGGTATACTTTTTCTAATTGTCTTTGTTGCTTTGGTAATTTATGTTGTCAACAAATTAAGCCATATATATTTGCAGACTAAAAGAGATACTTTGTCAAAATCAGAGGCAGATGATGAAGCATTGCGAATTTTAAATATAAAGTTCGCAAATGGCGAGATATCTGAAGAAGAATATGAAAGAAAGAAAAAGATAATTTTAAACAGATAGCAAACAATAACAAAAATTTACAAAATTTTAGGCTGTCGCACATTTTTACTGCGACAGCCTATTTATTAATTTGGTCAACTACTTATCATTAATAATTCTCAGCTCTAATCTCAAAGAAAGACTGTGGATGTTTGCAAGTTGGACATACCTTTGGAGCTTCTTTGCCAACATGTACATAGCCGCAGTTTCTGCACTTCCAAACGACAACATCATCTTTTACGAATACCTTGCCGTTTTCAACATTTTCAAGAAGCTTTCTGTACCTTTCCTCATGTTTTTCCTCAACTTTTGCAACAAACTCAAATGCAGTTGCAATCTCATCAAATCCCTCTTCTCTTGCAACTCTTGCAAACTCTTTGTACATCTCAGCCCATTCGTAATGTTCGCCTTCTGCAGCAGTTTTAAGATTTTCTTGAGTGTTGCCAATTCCATTTAAAAACTTGAAAAATAGCTTTGCATGTTCCTTTTCATTTTCAGCTGTCTCTTCAAAGATTGCTGCAATCTGCTCGTAGCCCTCTTTTCTTGCCTGTGATGCAAAATAAGTATACTTGTTTCTTGCTTGAGACTCGCCAGCAAATGCTGCCCACAAGTTTTTTTCAGTTTGTGTTCCTTTTAAATCTTTCATTTGAAAATTCAACCTCCCAAAATTTAATTGTTTTTATTCTTACAATAAGGGCAGGTGCCCTTATAGTAGACGTAAATCTCATCAACAATAAATTCAGAAGAAAGAGAAGATTGAATAGAATCTGGTTTTACTGAAAAATCATAAATTTTGCCGCACGTTTTGCATTGAAAATGCCCATGCACAGTCGTATCAGCATCAAAGCGCGCAATATTTTCTTCAATTGTAATTATCTGCGCAAGCCCTTTTTCCACAAATAAACTTAAAGTGTTGTACACAGATGTTTTTGAAAGTGTAGGAATCTCAAGAAGCAAACTGTTGTAAATCTCATCAGCTGTTGGGTGAGTTCTATTGTTTACTAAATATTCATAAATCTTGAGCCTTATAAAGGATGGCTTTATACCTTTTTGTTCTAAATGACTTTTTAGCTTTGTTAAATCAGAAATTTTTACTTCCCCCTTGCAAACTTAGATTCAAAATTGAACTAATTACAATTTTATTATATTTTCAATATTAAAATTTGTCAAGAGAAATTTTAAAAAAATTTTTGTAAAAGTAAAAAGGGCTGTTTTGACGTATTAGCTTTTTAAACAGCCCTTTTGAAAGTCACCCTCTTATATTTTATATACCCTTGCTTCATAGGGTTTTAAAACAATTTTTTCTTGAATGTTATCATCTACTTCATAGTTGCTAATTAAAAGCTCAGGTTTTTGAGTAAATATTTCTTTTGGTGCTAAAAACTCACTTTCTTCTTCGGAAAAGTTCATGACAACAAGAAGCCTTTCACCTTCATAATTTCTTGTATATGCAAAAATCTTTTCATCGTCTTCATAAAGCATCTGTACATCACCATATACAATAACAGGATGCTTTTTTCTAAGTTCAATCAATTTCTTATAGTAATAAAACACCGAATTTTTATCTTCTAAAGCTTTTTTAACATTTATTTCCTTATAATTTGGATTTACCTTTATCCATGGGGTGCCTTTTGTAAATCCTGCGTTTTCAGAATCATCCCACTGCATTGGTGTTCGTGCATGGTCTCTGCTTCTTTTGTTTAAGATTTCTAAAAGCTCTTCATCTGATTTTCCAAGCTTTTTCATCTCTTTGTACCAGTTGAGTGTTTCAATGTCTCTGAACTCATCAATACTTTCAAACTTGCAGTTTGTCATACCAATCTCTTCGCCTTGGTAAATATAGGGTGTTCCCTGCCATGTGTGAAGCAAAGTTGCTAAAAGCTTTGCAGATTCAACCCTGTATTCTTTATCATTGCCAAAACGTGAGACCATTCTTGGCTGGTCATGGTTGTTAAGATAAAGTGAATTCCAGCCCTTGTCTTTTAAAGCTAAGTACCACTTGTACATTATCTTTTTCAAATCAGTGAGTTTCCAAGGTTTTATATTCCACTTGCTGCCGCTACAGTCCATATCCATATGTTCAAAATGAAAGAGCATATTAAGCTCATTTCTGTCATACTCCACATATAGCTTTGCAATTTCGGGTGTGACAAATGGGGTTTCGCCAACTGTCATGATATCATATTTGCTAAGAACTTCTCTGTTCATTTCCTGAAG
Organism: Caldicellulosiruptor changbaiensis; assembly: GCF_003999255.1. Lineage (GTDB taxonomy): Bacteria > Bacillota > Thermoanaerobacteria > Caldicellulosiruptorales > Caldicellulosiruptoraceae > Caldicellulosiruptor > Caldicellulosiruptor changbaiensis. Next base: position 2,664,236 of record NZ_CP034791.1, on the reverse strand, counting down.
ATATTCATGAACGTGCGGACCGTTGGCATAATATCTAAAGCCAATTAGACCTCCTTGCTTTTCACCTTCTTTATCATCTGGCAGCCCTTCAACTTTTGAAATGAGGTTTATTACATCCATTCTAAACCCATCTATGCCCTTGTCAAGCCACCACTTCATCATTTTATAAATTTCTTGTCTGACTTTTGGATTGTCCCAATTGAGGTCTGGTTGCTTTACAGCAAAAAGGTGAAGATAATATTCTCCTGTCAGCTCATCGTATTCCCAAGCAGGACCACTGAAAAAGGATGTCCAGTTATTAGGAGGTCCCCCATTTTTGCCAGGTCGCCAGAAGTAGAAATCTCTGTAAGGATTGTCTTTTGATTTTCTGGACTCTTGAAACCATTTGTGTTCATCAGAGGTGTGATTTACTACTAAATCCATTACAATTTTTATTCCGCGTTTATGAGCTTCTTGCAAAAGCTTGTCAAAGTCCTCCATTGTACCAAATTCATCCATAATATCATAGTAGCTACTGATGTCATATCCATTGTCGGCATTTGGAGATTTATAAATTGGATTTAACCAGATTACATCAACCCCAAGCTCTTTTAAATAGTCAAGCTTCTGGATGATTCCGGGCAAATCGCCTATTCCATCACCGTTTGAGTCATAAAAGCTTCTCGGGTAGATTTGATAAACAACAGCTTCTTTCCACCATTTTTTATGCATACGTTTGCTTTTCTCCTTTCTTAGCATCTGTTGAATTCTCTTATTTAAAATTATACCTTATTATTTACAAAAACAGAAGTCGTTGTTTAGAATATAAAACATTTTCAGAGGAAAAGTTACTAAACGTTGAACAATTGGCTATTAATAGCTTATTTCTTTAGTTCGTGCTCTTTATTTGTAATAGCAATGTAAAATGTTGAAAGCTTTTCTTTATTCTTATAAATCATCACAAGTAAATTCAAAAACCAAAGTGTGAGAAGATACACAGAAAAATCGAGAAGATAAAGATAAGCACCTACGATCAAGAATCCTAACACAACCATGAAAGCGTCTTCTTCGGTTGTGGTAGAGCCGCCGTGCTTTAGCTTTTTTGCAATTACAAAAAGAATTGCTAAAACAATTGCATAGAAAAAAGACACTCTAAACTTGGTTGTAGCACTCCACACTCCAAATGTAGTTGCAATGGATTTTCCTCCTTTAAATCTCAAAAAAGGCGAAAATGCATGTCCCAAGATGGGTGCAATTGCAGCAGGGATAATATATGACTTTGGCAGGTATCCCTTTTCAACAAAATACACAAGAGGAAAATAACCTTTTGCAAAATCGAGGAATACTCCCAAAAGTCCAATTTTAACTCCAGCTGCCTGAATTAAGTTAAAAGCTCCTGGATTTCCGTCGCCAACTGCTGTTATATCCTTTTTGACAAGCTTTCCAAGCCAGTAAGAGAACATCAGCGACCCGCAGAAAAATTCCAAAAGAGTAATTGCAGCAAGCATTTTCATTTACCCCCTACTTTAATTTGTCTTCCTTTCCAGTAAACACTTCTAATAAACTTTACTTGATAAAAAGAATACAAAAGCATTAGTAAGAAATATGCAGTAGGAATAAAGTACAGTATGGGCATTAAAATGCCAAAATTGCCTATATATATTTGAAGGTATAATATCTGAATAACATAAAGAATATAGCCTATTAAAAACTGAGTTGCTAAAGGATGATGGATAAAAAATAAAACAGGTGTGAGAAAGCCTGTTAAGACAAGTCCTATAACCCATAGAGCAATTAAAAAGATTGTTTTGTGATTTAAAAGCTGCATACTAAGAGCTGCACTTTTTGCAATTCCCTCAAGTTGGCTTTTCATTCCATTTGGATACATTCTAAATGTTACAGCACCGAGTCCTAAAAAATTTTCGACTTTTATTCCATTTTCGCAAAATAGTTTCCCAAGACTTAAATCATCCGTTACTCTGTCGCGTATACATTTATGTCCGCCAACCTTTTCGTAATCTTTTCTAAAAACTGCTATACATGAACCATACATTCCTTTGCTACTACTCTTTCTTTCATAAGGTGACATAAAAGCGAACACACCAAGAATATTAACAATTAAGCACAATCTTTCATAAAACTGCTCTGTCTTGTGATATGGTATAACCGAAATTGCCCCATTTGTTGAAAAGAGTGTCTTTACAACTCTTTCTATACCATCTTTGGATAATCTCACATCAGCATCTAAAAATATCAGTATATCACCTGTTGAGTTTAAATACCCGTTCCAAAGAGCCCAATTTTTACCTGTCCAGCCTGGAGGCAAAGGAGGGTTCTTAATTAATTTAACGCCAAATTCTCTGGCAATCTTAGAAGTATTATCTTCAGAAAAATCATCTACAACTATTATTTCATCGGGAACAGTAGTTTGGCTAAAAAGACTTTTGAGCAGATAGGGCAGATTTTTCTCTTCATTCCGAGCAGGTATTATTACTGAAATCTTCTGATTTAGTTCAAGAGAATCGTCCTTAGTGTCTGCCAGAAAAATTTTTGAGAAAAGGAGAAATCCTGAAGCTATGCCCAGAATGAAAAGAGTAAGAAGCATCATAAAAAAATCAGCTCCTTTTTGGAAATACAGAATGTTAGCCAATTATATTTACTATATTATACATCATTTGTGCTATTATTTGAATGCAACATATATTCAAAAAATTTTTGCTAAATTCAAGTAATACTTGAATTTTTGATGTACTATAGAGATAATATAAGACAAAAGAAAACTTTGTTAGTTGTTTGGACAGTATAAAATCAAGATAAGAAGGTGAACTTTATGTATGATATAATCATTGTGGGTGGAGGGCCTGCAGGTTCCACTTTGGCAAGGTTGCTCAGCAGAAACTATAATATTTTACTTTTGGAGAAAAGGTCTTTTGAAAAATCGGATATTAGGACAAAGTGCTGTGGAGGTCTTATTGCGCCTGACGCACAGTTGATGCTTGCAAAGTTTGGCTTGGGTGTTCCAAAAGAAGTTTTGCAAACTCCTCAATTGTTTGCTGTAAGAGCTATTGATTTTGATAACTCGATAGAGAGGTATTATCAGAGGCATTACATAAATATTGATAGAGAAGAATTTGATAAGTGGTTAATCAGAAGTATTCCTTCACAGGTTGATGTTCTTACAAATTCAATTTATAAATCTTTAGAAATAGTTGGGAACAAAAACATAAAAGTTAAATTCAATTGGAACGGTAAAGAGTATAAAGAAGAATGCAAATTACTGGTTGGCGCAGATGGAGCTTTTTCTAAAGTGAGAAGACAAAATTTTAATAACTTTCTCAGCCCCAAATTATATATTGCTATTCAAGAGTGGTTTGAAACCAGTTTTAATTTAGACTATTATGGAGCAATATTTGATAGAGAAATAACAGATTTTTATTCATGGACAATTCCCAAAGAGAATCATTTAATAATAGGAACAGCATTAGTGCCTAATAAAGATGCTTTAAAAAAATTTGAACTGTTAAAGGAAAAGTTAAAAATATATGGATTTAAAATTGAGAAAATGACAAAAAGATGTAGTGCTTATATATTCCGTCCTACATCAGTAAGACATATTATAACAGGGAACGACAAAATAGCATTAATTGGAGAAGCTGCAGGTTTTATTAGTCCAAGTTCAGCTGAGGGTTTAAGTTTTGCTTTTAGGAGTGCTTTGGCTCTTGCAAAAGCACTTGAAAGTGGCATAGATGGATATGATAAACGTTACAAAGAGAATGTAAAAACGCTTAAGAAAAGTATACTGTTTAAGAATATAAAGTCAGTCGTAATGTACAATCCTGTTTTAAGGAGATTGGTGATGAAAACAGGGCTTTTAAGTATGGATATAGAAAAGTATTTCTATTAGAATACTTTCAAAAACTCAAAAAGTATGTTATAATATTAACAAACAAAACATTTGCTCCTGACTTAGAGGGCATCGTGGCCTGATAAGGAGGGGATGTGAAAATGAAGAGAAAGATATCCACCTCTTTTGGCTAAAGCGAAGCTTTTGATGAAAGCAAAATGTCAGGAGAGGTGGTTTTATTTTTTCTAAAAAGAGGGAACGGTGAAGTGGATTGGAAAGAAGGATTGGTGTTATTGGAATTGTGGTTGAGAACAGGAAAGAGGTGTCAGATAAGCTCAACAAAATCCTAAGTGACCATGGCGATATTATTGTTGGAAGGATGGGTATACCATACAAAGAAAGAGGGCTTTGTGTAATCTCGCTCATAGTTGATGGGACAACTGATGAGATTGGTGCGCTCACAGGAAAGCTTGGTGCTCTGAAGAGTGTTAAGGTAAAAAGTGCTCTTACTAAATAAAAAATGGAGTGTGATTTTGAGATGTTTAGAAAAGATGAGTGGGAAAGAGCTGAGTTTATAAATGGCCAGATGATTTTTGATATCCTTGAAGAGGGAAGCAAAAATGTTGACAGAGCAGAAGAAATAATTGAAAAAGCTTTGCAGCTAAATGGACTTGAGCCTCATGAGGTTGCAACACTTCTTTATATAGATGACAAAGACCTTTTGGAAAAGCTTTTTAAGGCGGCAAAGCAAGTAAAAGAGATGATTTATGGCAAGAGAATTGTGCTTTTTGCACCACTTTATATCAGCAACTTTTGCGTAAACAACTGCCGCTACTGTGGTTATCACAGGTCAAATACTAAGATGAAAAGAAGAAAACTTACGATGGATGAGATACGAAAAGAAGTTGAGATAATTGAATCTCTTGGGCACAAAAGAATTGCTCTTGAGCTTGGCGAAGACCCCAAAGAAGCTCCAATTGAATATGTTATAGATGCCATAAACACTATATACTCTGTTTACAAGGAAAAAGGCAATATCAGAAGAGTGAATGTAAACATTGCAGCAACAACAATTGAAGAATATAGAATGCTAAAAGAAGCAAAAATAGGCACATATGTGCTTTTCCAAGAGACATATCATCGCCCAACCTATGAATACATGCACCCCGAAGGACCAAAATCAGATTACGACTGGCATACAATGGCAATGGACAGAGCAATGCAAGGCGGAATTGACGATGTTGGTTTAGGGGTTTTGTTTGGGCTTTATGATTACAAGTTTGAGGTTGTAGGATTGATTTTACATGCAAAGCATTTAGAAGAAAGGTTTGGTGTTGGACCGCATACAATTTCTGTGCCAAGGATTAGACCTGCCGAAGGTGTTGAGGTGACAAAAGAGAAATATCCATATTTAGTATCTGATGACGAGTTCAAAAAGATTGTTGCAATAATTCGACTTGCTGTGCCCTACACTGGTATGATTTTATCAACAAGAGAAAGACCAGGGTTTAGGGAAGAGGTAATTGACCTTGGAATTTCTCAAATTAGCGCTGGGTCTTGTACAGGTGTTGGTGGATATACACTTGAGTACCAAGGAAAATCGACTGGTGATTTAGATGAAGACCTTGCACAGTTTGAAGTTGAGGACAAAAGAAGTCCTGATGAGGTCATAAGAACTCTTTGTGAGGCAGGTTATATTCCAAGCTACTGTACAGCTTGCTACAGAAGAGGAAGAACTGGGGATTTGTTTATGCAATATGCAAAGACAGGTGATATTCAAGACTTTTGCACTCCAAATGCGCTTTTGACTTTTATGGAATACTTAGAGGACTATGGTTCTGAGAAAACTAAGGAAATTGGGAGGAAATTAATATATGATAGCTTAAATCAAATAAAAGATGAAAAGATGAGAAAAGAAACAGAAAAAAGGCTTGAGATGATACGACAAGGTGACAGGGATTTGTATTTTTGAGCATTATACAAAAACAAAAGACCAGTAAAAACCATAATGGGGCTATTTTATTTTATAGCCCCGTTTTTGCTGTTTTGTTCATCTTCTATTTGTTTTATTATATGCTCAATTGCAAGTTTTGAAAATGGCTTTCGCACAAACTCATATGCTCCACATTTCTTGGCTTCTTTTTCAATATCTGGCTGAGATATTGCAGAGATTATAATAACCTTAACATCAGGAATGATATTTTTTAAGATGCGAGTTGCGGTGAGCCCGTCCATATCAGGCATTGTGATATCAAGTGTGACAATATCAGGTTTTAGGTCCTCAACATTTTCGATAAGCTGTGAAGCTGATGAAAATTCTGCAATAACCTGATGCCCTAGTGATATGAATATGTCTTTTAGAATTTGCCTTATAAATTGGGCATCATCTACAATACAAATCTTCATAACAAATCTCCTCTTTGACATTGTCAAATATTTTCAAGGACACTATAATATATTATAATGCTTTTGCAGAAAAAAACAACACTGTTCATATAGAATTTTAGAGAAAAAATCAAGACTGTAAATTAAAGAAGTTTTAGTACAAAGAGGTAAGGCTATGCTTAGAAAGGAAAATTTAAAGATAGGCAACTTTTCAATATATCAAGATACAGATTTTTTCCTATATGGAACTGATGCGGTAGTACTCAGTGATTTTATTGAAGTAAAGAAAAATGACATTGTGGTTGAGTTTGGGACGGGTAACTTGATAATTCCTATTCTACTTTGGGCAAAGAACAAAAAGTTCAAAAAACTGTACGCTTTAGAGATTCAAAAAGAGGTATGTGAGCTTGCAATTCTCAACAGAAATATCAACAATCTTCAAGACAAGATTGAGGTGATAAATGCAGACCTGAAAGATGCACTAAAAATCTTTGGTTCAGAGTTTGCCAATGTTGTGTTTACAAATCCACCTTATAGAAAAGTGAACAGCGGTACAATCAATCCAAATATTAAAAAAGCCATAGCTCGCCATGAGATTATGTGTACAATTGAAGATGTTGTAAAAAGTGCTATGCAGATTCTAAAATTTGGTGGAAGGTTTTATATGGTCTACAGGAGTGAGAGGTTAACTGATGCTCTTTATTATTTGAGACTTTACAAGTTAGAACCAAGCCTTATAAGATTTGTGCATCAAAATAAGGATAAAGAGTCTTCGCTTGTTTTGATTGAGGCAAAAAAGGGCAAACAGTGCACACTTAAGGTGGACAAACCGCTTTTTGTGGATGAGATGGAGTATTATGGTGAACTTCAAAAAGAAGATGCGGAGTGAGCAGTAGTGAGTGGAAAGCTATTTATTGTTGGAACACCAATTGGGAACCTTGATGATATATCAAAAAGAGCATTAGATACTCTAAATATGGTAGACTTTATAACTTGCGAGGATACAAGAGTTACAATAAAGCTTTTGAACTACTTTGGAATTAAAAAAAGGCTTGTTTCTTACCATGAGTTTAGCCCAGAAGAGAAAGAAGATAGAATAATACAAGAGCTTAAAAATGGCAAAAAGGTTGCTCTGGTTTCAGATGCAGGAATGCCGCTTATCTCAGACCCTGGATATGAACTTGTAAGAAGGTGTCTAAAAGAAGGAATTGAAGTAACAGTAATTCCCGGGCCTTGTGCCTTTGTATGTGCTTTGGTAATATCGGGGCAGAATACTCAAAATTTTGTGTTTGAAGGTTTTTTGCCCAAAAATAAGCGAGCAAAAAAAGAAAAACTTGAAAGTCTTAAATTTGAAAAGAGGACAATGATATTTTACGAGGCACCTCACAAGCTTTTGGATACACTTTCACAGATGGCAGCTGTTTTTGGTGAAGACAGAGAAATTAGCATAGTAAAAGAGATTACAAAAGTGCATGAAAGTGTGATGATCACGACCTTACGTGAGGCTATAGATTTTTTTGAGAAAACTTCCCCCAAAGGTGAATATGTCCTTGTTGTAAGAGGATTTGAAGAGAATGCAAAAGAAAAGAATAAAAAATTTGATGTAGAATCTATTAAGAAGCGTTTAAAAGAAAAGATAGCTCAAGGGTTGACCAAAAAAGAAGCTGTTAAAATTGTAGCTGAGGAGTTGAAGGTTGCCAAAAACATAGTTTACAAAATTGCACTTGAAATTGAAGATTTTAGTAAAAAAGAATAAAGGGTAGGGCTCTTTTTTAAAGAGCCCTACCCTTTCACTTAAAAATATTTTCCCGCTGTCAGATTAGCTCTTTTTGAGTTCTTCCATACAATCTTTACAGATGTTCTTGCCCTTGTAGTAGATAACATCCTTTGCATTGCCGCAGAAAATGCAAGCTGGTTCATACTTTCTTAAAATAATCTTGTCACCGTCAACAAAGATTTCTAAAGCGTCCTTTTCAGCAATGTCAAGTGTTCTTCTGAGCTCGATAGGAAGAACTATTCTGCCAAGCTCGTCAACCTTTCTTACAACACCTGTTGATTTCATTTTTCATATACCTCCTTCCTACAAATTTCGACATTTTTCTTACACTGCTATTATACCATCGTTGCAATTTTATGTCAAGAATTTTTTAAGTCTTTTTACAATAAATTTTATTCAAGCAAACAATCTCTTTTGTAGGGTTTATGTGAATAAGTATGTAGTCTTAAAGAATTTTCAAGTACTAAAAGTGTTTCATCTAAAAATTAATAGTTTAGTTCTTAATTTACTTGGAGAAAATAATTGTAACATCAGGATTATATCTACTGTAAAATTATCAAAACAGATAACTTCTATATTTTCGACAAAATTCGACATATTTATACTGGTAGAAATTAATGTTTATACAATAATTTCAATAATATACTTTTGAAACTGTGAACTGTTTGAAAACTATAAGTTGTATTTGTACAAGTTTTTTTAAGATTAAATTAACAAAAGTATTGACTTTTCAAATCACTTAGTGTAACATATAAACAAAAGAAGTCAGATAATTTTTTCAATTCAATTTGAAAAGGGTTTCAGAAGTAGAAATAATAATAAAAATTTTAGTTAAAATGAATAAAACATTAATTTGCGAAGACAGAATAGAATATGAGAAGGAGTTGATAATATTGAATAACCTTTCAAGAACATGGAAGGCAATAGGAACATTTCTCGTAATAGTTGTTACAACTCTGTTACTTGAAACCTTTTCGCTTGGAGCTGAAAAAATTCCAACGCTACAAGAGTATTTAAAAAAAGTTGATAATAAAAATAGACCACAAGAAACTATAGTTATTGAAGCTATAAATTATGTACGTTCAGAGAATGCTGCTCTAAAAAAAGTAGAAGAATTTAAAGGTATAAAGCAAGTTCTTTTGTGGGAAAAAGAAGGTGGCTGGGTAGAATGGAAGGTACATATTCCTGAAACAGGTCTGTATAATATGGCTCTTCAATATTATCCGTTGCCTGGTAAGGGGTTAGGTATAGAAGTTGCTGTAATGATTGACGGTAAAATTCCATACAAAGAAGCCCAGAAAGTGACTTTTTACAGAGTATGGAAAGACACAACAGGGATAAGAAAAGATAAAAAAGACAATGATTTGAGACCGAAATGTCAAGAAGACCCGAGATGGCAGGAAGTAGATTTCATTGATACAGAGGGGTTTTATAATAAGTCATTGCCTTTCTATTTTACTCAAGGTGAGCATACGATAAGAGTTGTAAGCATAAGAGAACCTTTTGCGTTAAAACAACTAATCATCTATAATCCAGAAGAGTTGCCTTCATATGCTGATTACATAAAAAAGAATAACACGACAAATAAAGTTTCAAAAGACATTGTTATCAAAGTTCAAGGAGAGCATCCATATCTAAAATCTGATCCTATTTTATATCCTACATATGACAGAACAGATCCAGCAACAGAACCTTACCATGTATCAAAAATTAGATTAAATACAATAGGCCAGTGGAACTGGCGATATCCTGGGATGTGGATAAGCTGGAAGATTGAAGTTCCAGAAGATGGCTATTACAAAATAGCAATTAAGGCACGTCAGAACTTTGTTCGTGGCTTGTCCGTTCACAGAAAACTTTACATTGATGGGAAGGTTCCGTTTAAAGAGGCAGAAGATGTTGAATTTCCTTATAGTATAAGATGGTATATGAAAACTATAGGACAGAAAGGCAAACCATACTTGGTTTATCTGACGAAAGGAGTTCATGAAATCAAATTAGAAGCTACCTTAGGTTCATTTACAGAAATACTTAGTAGAGTCGAAAATACAGCTATAGGACTGAATGACCTTTACAGGAAAATTATAATGATTACAGGAACATCTCCTGATTTATACAGAGACTATTTCCTTGAAGAGCAGATACCTGGGCTTGTAAAAACTTTGTTGAAATTTAGCAATGAGCTAGAAGAAGAAGCAACACTGTTTGAGAAATTAGCAGGACAGAAGGGTGGAGAAGCTGAATTCTTACGAAGAGTTGCTATTCAGCTGAGAAGCATGGCTGAAGATACAGATAGCATACCGAGCAGGATTTCAAATTTCAGAGATAATTTAAGCGGTTTGTCGTCTTGGCTTGCTTATAGAAGAGATCAGCCATTGGAGATTGATTATATACTTGTTACTTCACCTGAAGCAAAACTGCCCTCTCCTACACCATCAATGGCTAGCAAATTCATAAATTCATTGAAAGCCTTTATATACTCCTTTATAGAAGACTACACCAACATTGGAGAAGTATATGAAGGTCAAAAGGTAATCAAAGTTTGGGTTGGTGGAGGTCGTGATCAGGCCCAAATTATACGAGATTTAATAAATGATTCATTTACACCGCAGACAGGGATAAAGGTGAATGTAAGTTTAGTACAGGCAGGCTTGATTGAGGCTATACTCGCTGGAAAAGGGCCTGATGTGGTTTTAACTGTTTCTAGAGGACAGCCTGTTAATTTAGCTGCTCGCGGAGCGCTTGTTGATTTGAGCAAATTCAAAGATTTCGAACAGGTAAAGAAGAGATTTGCACCTACGGCGCTTGTACCGTACACATATAATGGTGGAGTTTATGGTCTGCCAGTGACACAGGATTTTTACATGATGTTTTACAGAAAAGATATCTTAGAGGAACTGAATATAGATCTTCCACAAACATGGGATGATATGTACAGAGTTATTGCAAAACTACAAAGATATAATCTTCAGGTAGGTTTGCCTTATCAAAGAATAGATGCGTTAGAAGCTATTGACGCAGGTCTTGGAGCAAGGAACCTATTTCCGACTTTATTATTGCAATTTGGCGGTAATTTCTACGACAAAACAAAGACACGCACACTGTTGGATAGGCCAGAAGCTGTTGCAGCATTTAAGACCTGGACCGATTTTTATACAAAATATAACCTTCCACTCATTTATGATTTTTACAACAGGTTCAGAACTGGTGAAATGCCTCTGGGTATTGCACCATATACAACATATAATCTGCTGGCAACAGCTGCACCAGAGATCAGAAATGAATGGGGCATGGCACCTATTCCAGGTGTTAGAAAGCCAAACGGTGAAATAGACCGATCGACAGGTGCATCTGGGACGGCGTCTATTATATTAAAGAAAAGTAAGAATAAAGAGGCTTGCTGGGAGTTTTTGAAATGGTGGACGTCCGATGAGACTCAAACACAGTTTGGTAAAGAACTTGAGATGCTAATGGGAACAGCGGCAAGGTACAACACAGCAAATTTGACAGCTTTTCAGAGACTTCCATGGAACAAAGAAGAGATGGAAAATTTAGAGGCTCAGTGGAAGTATGTAAAAGAAATAGAGGAAGTTCCAGGTAGCTATTATATTACAAGAAGTATAGACAGCGCATTTTCAGCAGTTGTTTATCAAGGTATAAATCCTAGAGAGAGTCTGTGGAAGTATACAAAAGAGATCAACGATGAGCTTGAGAGAAAGAGGATTGAATTGAGTTCGTACAAGCAATAAAAGATGGTTTCTTTGAAGCCTGTTTTATAAATCGAGGAAGGGAGATTTTGAAATGGGGTTAATTGAAGATTTAAAAAAGAACAAAGCCAGTTATCTAATGATTGCACCCTATATGTTGTTGTTTACAATATTTACGTTAATACCGGTTATCAGCTCAATATTTTTAAGTTTTACAAACTACAATATGCTTCAGCCACCTAAATGGGTTGGCTGGGCAAATTACATAAGATTGTTTCTGAATGACAAGATATTTCTAAAAGTATTAAGAAATACACTAATATTTGCATTCTTAACAGGACCGCTTAGCTATTTTATGTCTTTTTTCCTTGCATGGTTTATAAGCGAATTTAATCCCAAACTGAGAGCTTTTTTAACCCTTGTATTTTACTCCCCATCGCTTGCTGGAAATGTGTTTTTCATCTGGTCATTCATCTTCAGTGGTGATGTATATGGGTTGATAAATGGATGGGCAATGAAACTTGGTATCATAAATGAACCCATTAACTGGCTACAGGATCCAAACTACATACTGTGGGTTATCATAATAGTTCAACTTTGGCTTAGCATGGGTGCGGGATTTTTAGCCTTTGTTGCAGGGTTTCAGAACCTTGACAGAGAGCTGTTTGAGGCAGGAGCAATTGATGGTATAAGAAATAGATTTCAGGAGCTCTGGTACATCACAATACCACAGATGGCTCCGCAGCTTATGTTTGGTGCAGTTATGCAGATAGGTGCGTCGTTTGGTGTGAGCACAGTTGTAATGGCTCTTGGAGGGCTTCCAACAAGAGAATACAGTGCTGATACTGTGGTGACTTATCTGATTGACTACGGTACTGTGAGGTTTGAAATGGGTTATGCATCAGCAATTGCTGTAATCCTCTTTATAGCAATGCTTTTGACTAACAAGGTTATTGCATCGATTTTGAGAAGGTACTCTTTTGATTAAACAATCATATAAATATTTAAAAAAAGTGGGTGAAATCAATTGAGTAAAAAAGCAACATTGGCATGGAGAAAACAAAACAGAAGTTTAGCTGGTAATCTTGTCATATTTGCTATCCTGGCAATTTTAGGTGTTTTTATGGCATTGCCGCTGATTTATACAATAGTCAATGCATTCAAGCCATTTGATGAGATCTTCATCTTTCCACCACGACTTTATGTAAGACGTCCTACGCTTGATAACTTTGTTTTGCTATTTCAACTTGCGACAAATATGTGGGTGCCTTTTTCAAGGTATGTTTTTAACAGTTTATTTATCTGTGTAGTGGGGACAGTGGGACACATTTTAATAGCTTCACTTGCTGCTTATCCGCTTGCTAAACATCAGTTTGCTGCGAAGAGAATTATAAACGAGATAATCGTACTTGCGCTGCTTTTTACGCCACAGGTTACGTACATCCCTCTTTACATTATAATGTCGAATCTAAGACTTATCGATACTTATGGTGCTTTGATTTTTCCTGCTTGGCAGATGACGCTGGGGCTTTTTCTAATGAGGCAGTTTATGACGCAGATTCCAGATGCACTTTTAGAAGCTGCTAAGATTGATGGTGCAAGTGAATTAAAAACGTGGTGGCGAATAGTTATGCCCAATGTCAAACCAGCATGGCTTACTCTAATGATTTTGTCTTTTCAGCAGTTATGGAATCAAACAGGCGGTTCGTTCATATTCAGTGAGAGCCTCAAACCATTACCTACACTTATGTCTCAGATAGCAGCAGCGGGTATTGCACGTGCTGGAGTTGGAGCAGCAGTTGCATTGGTTCTAATGATTCCACCAATAATACTTTTCATAATTTCCCAGAGCAGTGTTATGGAAACAATGGTGAATGCAGGTATAAAGTAAAAGGTGTTTCTTATTAAATAATCTATGTTAAATTATGAAAGTAAAGGTGAGGACAGTGAAACTAAAGAGGAGAGTATATGCGAAACTAATTACTGTATTTTTAGTAGGTTTAATATTTCAGTGGTTCGGTAATATGAGTGTATATGCGTATATAATAGAAGACATGCGAGAAGTACCTTATTATCAATACAATTATGATGTATATCTGCACGAGATTCCAAGTGCAGCAGGTTATTTTCCTAGTAAATGGGTTAGAGGCGAAGATTTGGGTGTTGGAGCATTTAAAAATCCATCAGATATGTATGTAGATAGTAAAAAAAATGTTTATATAATGGACAGTGGGAATAAAAGAATTGTGATTTGTGACCAGAATTTCAAATTGATAAAAGTAATTGATAAGTTCCTTGCTAATAATGGTGATATTCAGCTTGTAGAGCCAGAAGGCATATTTGTTGATAAAGACGGTTTTATCTACATTTGCGACAAGGGTGCAAAGGTGGTTTTAGTAGTAAATCAAGATGGTAAATTAGTAAAAACTATAGAAAAACCTATAACAGATTTAAAAGCAGCAAAAAAAGATTTTGTCCCGTTCAAAGTTGTTGTTGACAATGCAGGGGTTATTTATGTGCTTTCCTTGGGTAGCTTCGAGGGTGCTTATATGTTTGATCAAAATGGAAACTTTTTAGGATTTTATGGTAGCAACAAAGTTGTTGTAACTTGGCAACTCCTTGTAGATAGGATTTGGAAAAGTATTCTTACAAAAGAACAAAAATCATCAATGGTACGATACTTGCCAACAGAATGTACGAGTATTGACATAGGGAAAGACGGGTTTATATATACGACATCAAATCTTACAGATATTAGTGAAGGTGAGATTAGAAAACTAAACTACTTAGGTGAAAATATTCTTTGGTATAAGAAAAAAGGTCAAACAAGGGATTATGGTGATATTCCAAAATATTCAGGAAAGGAGCTTGAAGATACATATTTTATAGATATCGATGTAACAAACGACGGCTTTATAAATGCTCTTGACTACGAGAGAGGAAGAGTATTCCAGTATGACCAAAATGCTAATTTGCTATTTATATGTGGCGGCAAGGGTGACCAGATAGGAACATTTAGAGACCCGGTAGCAGTTGATAGTATAGGAAATGCTCTGCTTGTACTTGATAAGTTGAAAGGAGCAATTACTGTTTTTGAAGAAACCAAACTTGGCAGCTTAGTACATAAAGCTACTATTTTGTACAACGAAGGTAAGTATGATGAGGCAAGAGATTTGTGGAGACAGGTTCACAAGATGGATTTCAACTTTGCTCTTGCGCAGGTTGGTTTGGGCAAAGCACTTTTGAGAATGGATAGATATTCAGATGCAATGTATTACTTTAGATTAGCAAATGACAAAGAAGATTATTCAGAAGCAAAAGAGAACCTCAGAAATGAGTTTTTGAAAAGAAACTTTGGAGTACTTGCAACAATTTTGATAGTAATGATAATAGCTTTGTACATTATAATAAAGCGATTCAAAAAGCCTGTTTCGGCTCAAGAAATATATACAAAGAAAATAAACAAATACAAATATCCAATTCATACAATGTTACACCCATTTAGAGGTTTCGAAGAATTGAAAGAAGAGAGAAAAGGTTCTGTTGGATTAGCAATTTTAATAGTATTTCTGTTTTTTATTACAATGGTCATAAACAGACAGTATACAGGTTTCATATTTAATCCGTACAGGCAAGACAAAATCAATATAATATCCCTTTTCTCAAGTACTGTTGGGATATTCTTCTTCTGGGTTCTTTCTAACTGGATGGTGACAACACTTATGGAAGGTGAGGGTAAATTTGGAGAAGTGTGGATATTCTCAGCATATTCACTGGTGCCATATATTATTTGTACATTATTGGCAGTTATAATGAGTCAATTCTTGATAGCAGAAGAAGCAATGTTTATAAATTTTGTAAGGATGATAGGTGTTTTGTGGTTAATTGTGTGTTTGTTTAATGCGATGAAAGCAGCGCATCAATTTTCGGCAGGAAAAACTGTTGGAACAATGGTTTTGAGCGTAATTGGAGTTGGAATTATACTTTTCATACTTGTTTTGATGCTTACGCTTTTTGGACAGTTAATAGATTTTATTTCGAATATTTACAGCGAGATTTTATTGAGGATATAGCCGAGGTATTGAAAAAGGAGGCATTTAAATTGATTTTGCATAGAAGACTTAAAATTATCTTAAATATATCAATTAGTGTTTTAGTTCTTCTGGGGTACGTGCAATTTTCTCAATTTGCTTTGGCAAATAATATAACTTACAAAAAAATGGCATCTAACAACAGATTTGAATTGTATGTAAATGAAAAATATGGATATATTAAAGTACTTGACAAAAAGACAAACACAGTTTGGCTAAGCAATCCAGAAAACTGGCGTGATGATCCTATTGCGGCAGGTAGTATGCGAACCCAACTTGCTTCGCAGATGGTTTTAAAGTATGCATTCATGGAATCTTACACTGTGCAAACAGTAAACAGTTATGCTGGGTCTGCCATGAAAAAGGGATTAAAAATTAAAAAGATAAAAGACGGATTTGTTGCGACATATACTTTCAGAAAAGAAGGGTTTATAATACCCATTTCAGTTACCATAAATAGTGACTATATCAATGTTGACATTTTGGTAAACCAAATAAAAGAACTGAAAAAAGACAAATATAGATTAGTTTCAATCCAGCTTCTACCTTTTTTCGGTGCAGGAAGCATTAAAGAAAGTGGATATATAGTTGTTCCAGACGGGTGTGGTGCTGTTATAAACTTTAATAACAAGAAGGGCAACGAAGAATATTCACAGCGTGTTTATGGTCCTGATTATGCCTTGGTTCGAGAACATAATGTTTATGTGACACAGTATGCAAGACTTCCAGTCTTTGGCTTGAAAAAGGGGAATGTGGGATATTTAGCAGTGATAACTGAAGGTGATTCAAAATCAATCATAAATGCGTATACAAGTGGTTCAAGAACCTCATACAATCAAGTTTTTAGTGAATTTATTGTAAGAGAGCAAGATAGTATAACCTTTAAAGAAAAGCAATGGAATGAAGAGACATTTAATATATTTGAAAATAACATACCCTCGCAGACAAAATATTCGATAAGATATTATTTACTCGATAAAGACAAGTCTGATTATGTTGCAATGGCAGAAAAATATAGGGAGTATTTGATAAAAGAAAAAGGGCTCAAGAAAAATAATCAGGATCAATTACCAATTTATATTGAACTCTATGGCGGGGTCAAGAAAATTAAATATATTGTAGGGGTGCCAAGAAATATAACAATTCCATTGACAACTTTTAAGGATGCTCAAGAAATTGTCAAGAAGGTCAAGAATCTGGGGATTAAAGATGTAGTTGTAAAATACACAGGGTGGTACAATAACGGTGTTTTCTACAATTTGCCAGTAAATTTAGATCCTGAAGGTGTTTTGGGTGGTAGAAATGATCTTCAAAAAATGCTGAACTACTTTTCACAAAATAGAACGAAGGTATACTTTGATGTAGATTTTGTAACCTTCAGAAAAGGTTCATTATTTTACCCGATAAATGTGGTTGCAACAAAGTCAATGAAAAAAGTTCCTACAAAGCTTATAAGATATTCACCTGCAACGTGCTATCCAGACGACGATTATCCAGTATTGTTTATGTTATCTCCTAATTATGTTGGTAGATTTGTCAAAAGTGCTATTCCTAATAAACTTAATTTTACAAAAAATATCTCTATTTCATCAATTTCAAAGATGCTATATTCAGACTTTGGAACAAGACAAATAAACAGGTTACAGACAGAAAAGATATTTGAACAAATTGTTGGGTATATAAAAAATAGACATTATAATTTGTTGCTTACAGAACCAAATGGTTATCTTATTACAAACGCAAGTGAAATTGTTGATATTCCCATTTACAGTAGCAAATTTGCAATAGAAGATTATGAAATACCATTTTATCAGATGGTACTGCGTGGTTATATTCCATATTCAACACCATCAGTCAATGACTATTCAAACGAATGGCTTTGGAAGCTGAAAGTATTGGAAAGTGGTTCATATATAAAGTTTACTTGGACTGCTCGAAATGAAGATGAATTAAAAGAAACCATATGCGATTATTTGTATTCATCAAATTACAAGTTATGGCTTGATGATTTGAAAAAGGTCTACAAAGAACTTTATCCAGTTTTAAGTAAAATCAAGAACAAGAAATTTTTAGAACACAGATTATTAAAAGAGGGATTAGTACTTGTAAAATTTGAAGGTGGGACGGAGATAATAATTAACTATACATCAACAGACCAAAGGGTATATAATACAGTGGTTAAAGCAAGAAACTTCAAAGTGATAGAATAAGAGGTGAATTGATTAATGATTAAAACAAATCCTTTTAAACAAATTTTTAGAAGAAAACTAACATTGAAACAGAAAGAGGCAATGTATGGTCGATTGTTTGTTCTTCCATGGGTGATTGGATTGATTGTCTTTTTCATAATACCATTTGTAAATTCGGTCTACTATACATTTCAGAAGTTAAGTTTAGGAGACCAAGGATTGGAGTTTTCATTCATTGGTTGGGAAAACTATATATACGCGTTCACAAAAGACCCGAATTATGTCAAAAATCTTACATCTTCAATTACCAGTATGTTATATGAAGTGCCAATTGTAATAGTATTTAGCATATTTGTTGCTTACCTACTAAAGGATGAATTCAAGGGAAGAACTTTTGCAAGAACAATATTTTTCTTTCCTGTGATAATTGCTTCTGGGGTTGTAATAACGGTACTAAAGGAAAATGTTTTAGGTGGAAGTACTTCTAACATGGTTGCCTCATCTACAACAATTTTTAAGGCAGAAAATTTAAGGGCTGTGTTAATAAATGCAGGTATACCCCGATGGTTTAGCATGTATGTCGTAGATATCGTAAATAAAATATTCGATTTAACCTGGAGATCAGGGGTACAGATTCTCTTGATATTGGCAGCATTGCATAACATACCGAAGAGCTTTTATGAAGTTGCAATAATTGAAGGTGCAACAGAGTGGGAGAAGTTTTGGAAAATAACATTTCCAATGATATCCCCCACAGTGTATGTAGCAATCATATATTCAATCATTGATTATTTCACCGATTATGGCAATCAAGTAATGAGAATGGTTGTAGATGAAGCAAATAAAGGACGGTTTGAATATAGTACTACCATTGCTATCATATATTTCTTAGTGGTTATGGTTATTATACTGATAGTTAACAGAGTAATTGGAAAACGAGTGGTATATTTGACGTAATGGTTTTTCAAAAAAATTGAATTTAAAGTGAGGCGAACTGAGTTATGAAAAGTGTAAAAAGTTTAAGTATGTCATATATTGGTAAAAGATTAAATGTAAATGAGGTTACAAAATCAGTAGCTAAGAAACGTTTATTCATTGTGCTAAAAAAAGTATTTCTCTATGCATTTGTAATATGTATGAGCTACATACTACTTTACCCAATATTGTTTCTAATTAGTAATGCACTGAGGTCGAAGGAAGACTTGTTTGATCCGAGTGTTATTTGGATACCCAAACATATTACATTCTCCAACTTTGAATATGCTAATGTACTTCTATCATATCCAACAGCAATAAAAAATACACTGCTTATGCTCATACCATCAGTTATTATTCAAACTTTTATATGTATGATGGTGGGATATGGGTTTGCGAGATTTAGATTTGCAGAAAGAGAAATACTTTTTACTATATTATTATTTACTATTGTAGTACCGTTACAGACGATAATTGTTCCGCTGTACGTAAAATTCAGATACTTTGATTTTCTTTACATCGGGAAGCTTTTGGGTTTTATAACTGGTAAGCCGCTTACAGTAAATCTTTTAGATACCCCTTGGCCATTTTACATTTTAAATCTTTTCGGAATGGGTATAAGATCAAGCTTGTACATCTTTGTATTCAGGCAATTTTTCAGAAATATGCCTGTTGAGTTAGAAGAAGCAGCAAAAATTGACGGGTGTGGCCCATTTTCAACCTTTATTAGAATAATGGTTCCGAATGCAACAGGTGCAATAATTACGGTTATGCTTTTTTCAATAGTTTGGCATTGGAACGATTATTATGTTTCAGCTATGTTTTATAATGAAAACCTTCCGATTTCAGTTATGCTAACTGTTTTAAATAACAGGATGAGTATGATACAAGATGCGTATAACTTCTCTTCTGAGGACATATATTTAATGGGCTCTACTGTCTTAGAAGCTGGGTGTTTGATGGTAATTTTGCCGCTTATAGTGATATATATAATAGGGCAGAGGTACTTTACAGAGAGTATCGAGAGAACGGGTATTGTTGGTTAAAAGAGGTTTTAATTCCCTCTAAATTAAGGGGGAATTAAAATACATCAATATAATAAACAAAGGGAGGTTGATATTATGCTAAAATCAAAAATTTTCAAAAAACTTGTTTCTATTGTACTTATCGTTTGCTTAATTACTTCAGTTGCTGTAGTCATTAGCAACACAACCCAAAAGGCAGAAGCATCATCTAAATTAGGTGACATTTCTTTCCTAAGACCTGGTTTTTCTAAAGAGAGTCTTAAAAGCACAGACCTTTTCAACAAAGCAGTTACAAAAGCAATAGAAGATTACCAAAAGAAGTATGGTGGAAAAGTTAACATCGTATACTCAGATTGGAACAACTGGCAAAACAAAATAATAGCAAGAATGGCTGCTGGCGATCCAATTGACGTCATATTCGGTTCAGTTGGTACTTTCCCATCTCATTTTACACGAGGTCTTGTACAACCGCTTGATAAATATGTTGACTTAAAAGCACCATACATTAATAAAAGAGCAATGGATTATGCATTTAAGTACAATGGTCATTACTACTTGGCATCTCAAAAAGGTTCAAATGTGCCATGGTTAGTTATATATAATAAGGATTTAATGTTAGAAGAAGGTATAGATGAGGAAGAAATGCCACTTGCGCTTTACAAAAGAGGAAAATGGAATTGGGATACATTTGCTGCACTGGCAAAAAAATTAACTGCGGACACCAATAAAGATGGAAAAATTGATAGATATGGAGTTAACTTCTGGGCGGCTACTGCTCTGGTATATTCAAATGGTGTTGCATTTGTTTCGGTCGACAAAACAGGAAAAGGAAAGTTAAATTTTGACAATGCTGCACTGCAGAGAGCATTGAATTTTTACAAGAAGGGTGCCAAAGAAGGATGGCTTGCACGTGACTGGGATATAACAGTTTCTGGTCTTAAAAAGAGACAGACCGTAATGCTTGTTGCACCACAGTATAAATTTGACCAGGATAAAAGAGAAGTTGAAGATGAACTTGAAGCAGCTCCATTGCCATTAGGGCCTGACAATAAGGCTGGTTTGTATCCGTTTGATGCCGATGGGTATGGTATCATGAAGGGTTCAAAGAATCCTATTGGTGCAGGGAAATTTATCAATTTACTGTTAGAAAGCGTTCAGAAAAATCATGATGATGTCAATGCAAAGAATAGGCCAAAGTATCTTGTAGATTTTGTAAATAAGCTTGCTCAAAAGTCTTTCTATCCAGCATTAGGAGAAGGCTTAATGGGAATGCCACATTGGGATATATTTGGAAGAGTTGATAGTTCAGATTCAGTTGCATCAGCATTGTCAAGCTTAAGACCACAAATTGAGAAGAATATAAAAGATGCACAATCCGGAAGAGTAGAAGTTGTATACAAACCGTTTAAGCCATTTACAACTAATTTTGAAGATGGAAAGAACAACTTTAAGTTGTTAGATACTTCAAAGAAAACTGTTAAACTTTCAGTTGTATCAGGAAAAGAAGCAATAAAAGGCAAGTCATTAAAAGTTACATGGGATCAGTCAAAAGATGGAAAAGAGATTTATGTTGTAACCGATCCAGCAAAGATAAAGATATACGGTTGGCACGATTACAAGATCAGCTTTGAGGTCAAAGTATTAAAAGCAGTGTCTGCAGGTAAGACGACAATATCCTGCACAATACTCAGCGAACCAAAGTCTGGTGCAAAGTCGTACGGTAATATTTCAAAAACAATCGATAGAGGTCAGACAGTATACAAAGTAGAAGGAAATATTACAAATATTCCAGACAACTCACAGAAGATGTGCTTGAGAATTGGTATAACAGAAGGTGGAGACTTTGTAATTGACAACATAAAGGTTGAAGAGATTGAGTAGTGATTTTGGAGATTTAAGGCATGCTCCACTTTTTGGAGCATGCCTTAAATTCAATTAATTCAGATAAGGGGTTAAATAAAATGGCAAATAAATTATTAAGATGGATTAAAAAGATTATATTACCTGCTACATTAGTCATATGCTTAATTTTATCTGCATTTGTGAATTTTCAAATCAATAAAGCATATAGTTCATCTAACCAACAGGGAGGTTCAAAATTGCTACAAAATAATACAATTGCCTCTAACCCAATAATCTTAGCCGATATTCCTGACCCTGATATCATCAGAGTGGGAAATGACTACTACATGGTTAGTACAACTATGCATATGACTCCAGGAGTGCCTATAATGCACTCAACAGACCTTGTTAATTGGAGAATCATAGGCTATGTTTATGACAGATTAGAAGACAATGATGCGCATAATTTAAAAAATGGGATGAATATTTATGGCAAAGGACAATGGGCACCGTGTATTCGCTACTACAAAGGAAAGTTTTATGTTTTATTTGGAGCATTAGATACTGGTAAGACATATCTCTTTAGTTCAAAAAATATTACAGGTCCTTGGGAAAGAGTTGAATTTAACGAATATTTACATGACCCTTCTCTTTTGTTTGATGATAACGGCAAAGCCTACATAATCTATGGTGGCTCGGAGATAAGAGTTAAGGAACTCACGCCTGATTTGAAAGCGATCAACCCTAAGGGAATAAACAAGGTTATAATAAAATCAAAAATAGATGGGTTGGAAGAAGGGTCACATGCATATAAGATAAATGGCAAATATTACATAACAACAATTCGATGGAAAAAGGGTGGAATAAGAGAAGAGTGTGTATACAGAGCCGACAAGATTGATGGTCCATACGAGGGAAGAGTTGTACTTAGTGATACTTTAGGTTATAAGAACAACGGAGTTGCCCAGGGTGGATTAATTGATACACCGGACGGAAAATGGTACGCAATGCTATTTCAAGACCATGATGCTGTCGGACGTGTTCCTGTTCTTGTACCTGTAAGGTGGGAAAATGGATGGCCAGTATTTGGCGACGAAAAAGGGAAAGTACCACTCAAATTTGTGAAGCCTGGGCAGAGCAGCTTTGAGACAGAAGTAGTAAAAAGCGATGAATTTTATCAAGAAAAAGCTGAATCTAATCCAAGAAGATTTGAGGTTATCAGAAATGCGGAGATAACAAAGGATGTTGAATTGGTCATTAATAATAATTTTGCCAGAGGCACAATTGGGTGGAAAGGCAGAGAAGGAGCAAAGCTTGAGGTTGTAAGGGAAGGCAGCAAGAATATAATCCACGTGTATAATAGAACTGGTCCCAGGTCTGGCATTCAACAGAATTTAACAGGTAGAGTAGAAAAAGGGAAAAAGTATAATGCAGTGTTTAGAGTCAAATATGTTAAAGGTCCTGATACAAAAGAGTTCATTTTAGCTGCGAAAATAACGTCGAACGGGAAGGAAAGCTATCAGGAGCTTATAAAAGGTTTTGCAAATAAAAATGAATGGACATCCATATCTGGAACATTTACAATTAGCCAAGATATAGAAACCGTTTACTTATTTATACAAACTCCTGTAACTGAAAAACCAGATAAAAATAAGGATTTGATAGATTACTACGTAGAATATGTTTCGATAAAAGAGGTTTTGGTTACACAAAAAGAATCAGAAGAAGTAGCACCAAATGGTTCTGTATTGGATTTGACATGGCAGTGGAACCATAATCCAGATAATTCAAAGTGGTCTTTATTAGAAAGAAAAGGTTTTCTTAGATTAAAAACATGCAATGTAGTAAGTGATATACAACAAGCACGGAATACACTTACTCAGCGAACTCTTGGACCAAAATGTTCTGGATGGATATTGATGGATGTAAGAAATATGAAAGATGGTGATTATGCTGGACTTGCTGCGTTTCAAAAAGAGTATGGCTTTATTGGCGTAAAAAAACAAGGTAAAGAATTTTACATTGTAATGGTCGAAAAAGGCAAAGAAGTAGAAAGCACAAAACTTCAACAGTTAATGGTTTATTTGAAAATAGACTTTGACTTTGAAATTGATAAAGCATATTTTTACTACAGTTATGACGGAATAAATTGGATAAAATTTGGTTCAGATTTAGCAATGCGTTATACAATCCCGCACTTTATGGGTTATAGATTTGCAATATTCAATTTTGCTACTAAACAAACTGGCGGTTATGTAGATATCGATTTCTTTAAATTTTCAAGCAAGCTCACAGGGGAAAAAACTGAAGAGGATTTGAAAGCCTATCTTAAGGAAGATATCATTGAACTTAGTAATGACATCGATAAAAACTATGAATTAACAGTTTCGCTAAATAGCTTACCAAAGGGCAAGAAGATGACACAAATCAAAATACTTCTGAAATTCCCTAAGGAGCTTGATGTTCTTGAGGCTCTTGTTGCTGATAAGCGGATTAAAAATGCAGTTGTTTTAGTTGAGAAGAAAAGAAGTGATCAAGCATTAATAAATATTAAGAATATTGATACTGAGGCATTAGACAGTGACAATAGATGGATAGATTTAGTTAATATTAAATTAAAGCAAAGAGAGAAATTAACAGAATCTTTTTGTGATGAGATTAGAATTCAATCATTAACTGTAAATTGTGAAAAAGAAAAGATCAACTATAGGAGTGAAAGTGCAGTGACGAAGGTAAAATTTGTAGCACCGAAAAACCCTATTGGGAAAATTCCCACAAATGCAAATCCGTTAATAGCTCACAAGTTTGGCGCTGACCCTGCAGTTTTAGTCTATAAGGATAGGGTTTATATATATCTTACTAATGATATTTTAGAATATGATGATAATGGCAACATTAAGGATAACACATATAGCAAAATAAACAAAATTACCATAATCTCTTCGGATGACCTTGTTAACTGGACAGACCATGGAGAGATTGAAGTAGCCGGTCCAAACGGTATTGCTAAATGGGCAACTCAATCGTGGGCACCGAGCATAGCTTACAAGAAGATAAATGGAAAAGATAAGTTTTTCCTTTATTTTGCTAATAATGCAAGTGGTATAGGAGTTTTAACATCAGACACTCCAGTAGGTCCTTGGGTGGATCCTATCGGAAAACCTTTGATTTCAAGGTCAACACCAGGTGTTGAAGGAGTTGTATGGCTGTTTGATCCTGCAGTCTTAGTAGATGATGATGGCAAGGCATATATTTATTTTGGTGGAGGAGTTCCACAGGGCCAGGATGCTATGCCAAACACTGCACGTGTTATGCAGCTTGGCAGTGATATGATAAGCGTTGTTGGCAGTGCTGTTACTATTCCAGCACCCTTCATGTTTGAAGACTCCGGGATAAACAAGATTGGCAATACCTATTACTATTCCTACTGTACAAACTTCTACAGCGGAGCAAGACCGCAAGGCAGTCCGCCTGCTGGTGTAATTGCATACATGACAAGCAAAAGTCCAATGGGACCGTGGGAATACAAGGGGGTTATACTTAAAAATCCTGGCAACTTCTTTGGAGTTGGTGGCAATAACCATCACCAGTTGTTTGAATTCAATGGCAAGTGGTATATAGCATACCATGCACAGACCCTTGCAAAGGATATGGGGGTTGCGAAAGGTTACAGGTCACCGCATATAAACCAGGTGGAGATTGAAAACGGTACAATAAAAGAAGTAATTGCCGACTACAGAGGAATAGCTCAGGTGAAGAATTTTGATCCATACAGAATGGTTGAGGCAGAGACATTTGCATGGTGTGCAGGAATTTCAACAAAGAAAGCAAATGGGAGCAATGATATGTGTTTAACAGGTATAGACAGTGGAGACTGGATTGCGCTTTCTAAGGTTGACTTTGGAAGTGTAGGTCCGCAGAAATTTGAGGCGATGGTTTCTAACATCAACGGGAAAGGCTATATAGAAATCAAGATAGACTCGGTTGATGGCAGAACAATTGCAGTTGCGGAGGTTCTGCCACAAAATAGTTCTACTTCGCAGTGGGTCAAAATAGAAGCAAAGGTTGAAAATGTAACAGGTGCACATGATTTGTATTTTGTGTTCAAAGGAGAAAAAGAAAGCAACTTGTTTGATATGGATTGCTGGAGATTTGTAAAGTAAAAGGAGGACCAGAAGTATGGGAAAAAGTGCGTATAAGATTGTGATACCTTTGACTGTGGCTGTTGTTCTTATCATATCAAGTGTCTTTTCACTAATATACCCGGTGATACCAGGCGCAATAGCTCAGACAGCGTCTGTGACAACAGTAAATTTTGAAGGCAAAGATACATTCACTTTCTTTGCATATGGCAATGCCAAAATAGCAACAGAACAAAGTTCAGCGATAGAAGGGAAAAAGAGCATCAAGGTTACAAACAGAAAATCCATATGGGACAGCCTCGCAATAGACGTAAAGGATGTCTTGAAAAGAGGCAAGACATGGGTGATATCAAGTTATATAAAGCACGAAGGCAAAAACCCAATAGCATTTTCCATAACGGCTTTGTATGATGACGGCAAGGGTTTAAAATACATTCAGCTTGGCGAAAAAATAATAATGCCAAACAAGTGGGAAAAAATTGCTGCAAAATGGAACCCAAGACTGAAAAACCTGGTAAATCTGATAATTGCAATTCATCCAACAATTGATAAAACAACCGTGTATAGTGTGGACAATATTCAGATAATGACCGAGGAAACTTATCTATCACAGGCTATAATATATAAGGACACATTTGAAAATAATACTACTAACTGGCAGCCAAGAGGAGAGGGTGTAAAAATAAAATTAGATACCTCAAAGTATCATGAAGGAAATAAGAGCCTTTATATATCTGGTCGCACAGCCTTCTGGCATGGAGCTAAGATTCCAATTATCAAATATGTTGTTCCCGGTAAGCGTTACAAATTCAGTATCTGGGTATATCATACATCAATGGATTTAAAAAGGTTTTCGATTTTGGTTCAGAGAAAAATGGCTGATGAAGCACAATACAGGTATGACTGGATAACTTCAAGCGAAGTTGCGGGTGATAGTTGGGTTGAAATAAGTGGAAGTTATGTTGTGCCCAATAATGGCAAAATTGAGGAACTTGATTTTTATATTGAATCCCAAGACCCAACATTATCTTTCTGGATTGACGACTTTACTATATCCGACCTCTTGAAACTGCAAGAGCCAAATTACAATCTTCCGTCTTTAAAAGAAAAGTATAAAGATGATTTTAAAGTAGGTGTTGCTATTGGGTATGGTGAATTGACAAATAGTGTTGACACACAGTTTATTAAAAGACATTTCAATAGCATTACACCTGGTAATGAGATGAAACCGGAAAGCCTTCTTAGAGGGCCTGACAAATATGATTTTACAATAGCAGATGCTTTTGTTGAGTTTGCAACTAAGAATAACATCAGTATTCGCGGACACACACTTGTGTGGCATAACCAAACCCCAGACTGGTTTTTCAAAGATTCCAACGGGAACTTTTTGAAAAAGGATGAGCTTTTAAAGAGGTTGAAAAAGCATATATACACAGTTGTTGGAAGATATAAAGGCAAGATATATGCATGGGATGTTGTGAACGAAGCTATAGATGAAACTCAGCCAGATGGGTATAGAAGGTCGAACTGGTACAAAATTTGTGGTCCAGAGTATATCGAAAAAGCATTTATATGGGCGCATGAGGCAGACCCTAAAGCCAAGCTTTTTTACAATGATTACAACACCGAGGTACCCCAGAAGAGGATGTTTATATACAACATGATCAAAAAAATGAGGTCTAAAGGTATTCCTATTCACGGTGTAGGGCTTCAGTGTCATATAAATGTCGACAGTCCGTCTGTTGAAGAAATTGAAGAAACAATAAAACTGTTCAGTACAATTCCGGGGCTTGAGATTCAGATTACAGAGCTTGACATGAGCTTTTATCAATGGGGTTCTTCTGTTTACTATGTTGAACCGTCCAGAGAGATGCTGCTAAGGCAAGCAAAGAAGTATTATGAACTGTTTAATCTATTTAAAAAATACAAAAAAATAATCAAGAGTGTTACATTCTGGGGGCTCAAAGATGACTATTCATGGCTCAGGGGAGTTTTCAACAAGCCAGATTTTCCGCTTTTGTTTGATGAATATTATGATGGCAAACCAGCTTTCTGGGCACTGATAGATTACTCAGTAGTACCACAAAATATAAATCTGCCTGCACCACCGGCTATTCCTAAATTGAATACGAAGAAATAACCCAAAGGTCAGAATATGATTGAATGGGGGAAGGTATAGTGACGAATATAAAGATTGAGAAAGGCAAGCAAATAGGCATATTTCCAGATAAATGGAAGTTTTGTGTTGGTAGCGGTCGAATAGGTCTGGCATTGCAAAAGGAGTATATAGATGCTCTTTCATATGTGAAAAAACACATAGATTTTAAATATATAAGAGCTCATGGGCTGCTGCATGATGATGTAGGTATTTACCGTGAAGATATAATTGATGGCAATGAAGTTCCATTTTACAATTTCACGTATATTGACAGAATATATGACTCATTTTTAGAACTTGGCATACGACCGTTTGTTGAAATTGGGTTCATGCCATCAAAACTTGCATCTGGTACTCAGACAGTATTTTACTGGAGGGGTAATGTTACCCCTCCTAAGGACTATGGTAAGTGGGAAAAGTTAATCAAAAGTGTTGTAAAGCATTTTATAGACAGATATGGCGAAAAAGAGGTTATTCAGTGGCCATTTGAAATCTGGAACGAACCTAATTTGAATGTATTCTGGAAGGATGCAAACCAGGCAGAATACTTCAAATTATATGAAGTTACAGCAAAAGCCATAAAAGAAGTAAATGAGAATATAAAAGTGGGTGGACCGGCAATCTGTGGCGGTTCCGATTATTGGATTGATGATTTTTTGCACTTTTGCTACAAGAATAAAGTACCGGTAGATTTTTTAACACGACATGCGTACACAGGTAAGCCTCCACAGTACACACCACATTTTGTATACCAGGATGTGCATCCAATTGAATATATGCTAAGCGAGTTTAAAAATGTCAGAGAAAAGGTAAGGAATTCGCCGTTTCCGGACCTTCCGATACACATAACCGAATTCAACAGTTCGTACCATCCGCTGTGTCCGATACATGATACACCATTTAATGCTGCGTATTTGGCAAGAGTACTGAGTGAAGCTGGTGATTACGTGGATTCTTTTTCGTATTGGACATTTAGCGATGTGTTCGAGGAAGCAGATGTTCCAAGGGCAATCTTTCATGGAGGTTTTGGCCTTGTTGCATTTAATAATATTCCAAAACCAGTCTTTCACATGTTTACGTTCTTTAATGCTATGGGAAACAAGATACTCTATAGAGATGAACATATATTAATAACGGAGAGAGAAAATGGTACAATTGCCATAGTTGCATGGAATGAAGTTATGAAAAAAGAGGAAGCAACTGATAAAAAATATAAGATAGAAATACCTGTAGATTATAATGATGTATTTATAAAGCAAAAACTAATAGACGAAGAAAACGGGAATCCATGGCGTACTTGGATCCAAATGGGCAGACCTAGGTATCCCACCAAAGAACAAATAGAAACATTAAGAGAGGTAGCAAAGCCTAAAATAAGTACATTTAGAATGATGGCAGAAAATGGTTATATTACCCTTGAATTTACGCTAAGTAAAAATGCTGTGGTGCTTTTTGAGATAAGCAAGGTTGTAGATGAATCAGATACTTATATAGGACTTGACGATAGTAAAATACCAGGTTATTAGTTGCTTTATAAAATAAAAGGAATGAGGTGTTTAATTGTGGGCGAAAATTTAGAGATGCTAAACTTATCATTAGCAAAAACATACAAAGATTACTTTAAAATAGGTGCTGCAGTAACTGCGAAAGATTTAGAAGGAGTTCATAGGGAAATTCTTTTGAAGCATTTCAATAGTCTCACACCAGAAAATGCTATGAAGTTTGAAAATATTCATCCAGAAGAGCAGAGGTATAATTTTGAAGAGGTTGACAGGATAAGAAACTTTGCAATAGAGAATAACATGAAGATGAGAGGACATACATTTGTCTGGCATAATCAAACTCCAGGGTGGGTGTTTTTAGATAAGAATGGGGAAGAAGCCTCAAAAGAGTTAGTTATTGAAAGGTTAAGAGAGCATATAAAAACTTTGTGTGAGAGATACAAGGATGTAGTATATGCGTGGGATGTGGTGAACGAAGCAGTAGAAGATAAAACAGAAAAGCTTTTGCGAGAATCAAACTGGAGAAAAATTATTGGAGATGATTATATTAAAATTGCTTTTGAGATAGCAAGAGAATATGCAGGAGATGCAAAGTTATTTTATAACGATTATAACAATGAAATGCCTTATAAATTAGAAAAAACCTACAAAGTTCTAAAAGAGCTTTTAGAAAGAGGTACTCCAATAGATGGAATTGGTATACAAGCACACTGGAATATATGGGATAAAAATCTTGTTAGTAATTTAAAAAAGGCTATAGAAGTATATGCTTCCTTAGGTTTAGAAATTCATATTACAGAACTTGACATTTCAGTATTTGAGTTTGAAGATAGGAGAACTGACTTGTTTGAACCAACCCCGGAAATGCTTGAACTACAAGCAAAAGTATATGAAGATGTATTTGCGGTTTTTCGAGAATATAAAGATGTAATAACTTCTGTTACATTATGGGGTATTAGCGACAGACACACATGGAAAGATAACTTTCCTGTAAAGGGTCGAAAAGATTGGCCTCTCTTATTCGATGTAAATGGAAAACCAAAAGAAGCCTTGTACAGGATATTAAGATTTTAAAGATTTTTTAACGAAGAAAGGGGTTCTTTTAATATGGCTATCATGCAAATCAACTTTTATTCAAAGATGTTGAAGAAGAACACAACAATTTTGGCTATTTTACCCGTAGATAAACCAGATAAGAAGTTCCAGAAAGATGTTGATAGTGAAAATTTGAAAACCTTATATCTTTTGCATGGTTATGCTGGTAACTACATGGATTGGTTGTGTGGAGCCCGAATTGTTGAATTATCAATGCGATATAATGTTGCTGTGTTTCTCCCATCAGGTGAAAATAGTTTTTATTTAGATGATGAAGAAAAGGAAGAATATTTTGGTGAATTTGTAGGAAATGAAATTATAGAATTTACAAGAAACGTTTTTCCTATTCCTCAAAAAAGAGAAAAAACTTTTATTGGCGGTTTATCAATGGGAGGTTACGGTGCTCTTAGAAATGGGCTTAAATATAATAAGAATTTTGCAGGTATAATAGCTTTATCATCAGCACTAATAATTCATAAGATTGCAGGCATTCCTAAGGATTATAGAAATGCTTATGCAAGTTATAACTATTATAGACGAGTATTTGGAGACCTAAACTCTTTAATAGGTAGCGATAAAGACATAAATGCCTTAGTTACTAAGCTAAAACAAGAAAAGGGTAGTATTCCAAAAATATACATGGCATGTGGCAAGGATGACTTTTTGGTTCAAGAAAACAGAGATTTATTTAATTTTTTGAAAAATGAAGGTATAGACGTGATTTATGAGGAAGACGAAGGTGGACATGATTGGGATTTTTGGAACAAACATATTAAAAAAGCTTTCGAGTGGCTAAATAAGCTTTCTAATTAAATTGTCATATATACCTTAGCATAAAAATGGAGGTGAATTAATGTGTTTGAATATTTCAAGTGAAAAAAGAAAGAGAAAATAAAGAAGTTTTTGTAATATTTAGAAATATTAAATAAAGGAGGTTATTAATTTGATGAGGAAAAAACGTCTTTTTGCAGTTGTAATAGTAATGACATTTTTGATTTCTTCAGTTATAGGCATAAACTTAATAAATTCAAAAGATGTTCAAGCTCGGAGTGTATCGAAAACTGTAAAGGTTTTTACTTTTTACAATGGTAACACAAACGATGAGCCACATCCAAATCTTTTCGATACACCTATTGGTAAGGAAATTACAAAGCTTACAGGGGTGAAGCTTAAAATTGAATATGCAACTGGTCAGGATGAGGCTACAAAAATTGGTTTAATACTTGCATCAGGTGATTTACCAGATTTAATATATGGTGGGAATGAACATGGAAAATTAATAGAAGCTAAGGTTCTTGTGCCTATCGAAAATTATATTCAAAAATATGGAAAGTATTGCAAACAAATTTACTCTGGCAAAGATTTAAAGAGAATGAAACAACAAGATGGGCATATCTACTTTTTAACCCCGCATAGAAACGAAATTTCACCAGATATAAAACCTGATGGTTTTTGGTTGCCAATTGATTTGCTTGAGAAGGCTAAATGGCCAAAGGTTAGGTATTGGGAAGATTATCTCAAGTTGATAAGAGATTACGTTAAAAAGAACCCTAAAATCGAAGGATATCCTACAATTGGTTTCACATTTATTACTGAGAGTTGGAGATTCTTTACATTAGAAAATCCACCTTCATACCTAATGGGTTACCAAAACGATGGGGATGTTATAGTTGATCCAAAAACTTTCGAAGCTAAGGTGTATTCAACTATGGAAGCTTCAAAAAGATATTACAGAGATTTAAATAAACTATGGCAAGAAGGATTAATAGACAAAGAAGTATTTGTACAGAATTATGATACTTATCTTTCAAAAATTGCTCAAGGTAGAGTAGTTGGGTTTTATGATCAATATTGGCAATTTGGGTACGATGCAGAGGAATCATTAAAAAATGCCAAAAAATACAATAGACTGCATATTTCTTTCCCAGTTGTTTACAGAGGTGTACAACGTGCTAAATATGTGATGAGGTCACCGATAGGTTCGCGCGATGGAATAAGCATTACAAAAAAATGTAAAGATCCGGTTGGTGCATTTAAATTTTTAGATACTTTATGTTCGATGGAAGCTCAAAAACTAATGTATTGGGGAATAAAAGGTGTTGATTATAGTGTTGACAAAAATGGGAAAATGTATTTAACAGATCAACAAAAGAAAAATAGAGAGGACCCACAATATAGGAGGAAGAGAGGACTTGGTTATTGGTGGACATTTCCACATGCATATCTGAAGTTGCAGGATGGAAACTATAGAGAACCTGGTTTTGATCCGGATTACGTATATAAGAACTTTACATCAGCAGAGAAAAAAGTTCTTGATGCTTATAAAGCAAAAACCTTTATGCAACTTCCATTTACAGACCCACCATTAGAAACACCATATGGTTTTGCATGGGAAATCAATATTCCTGCTGAAAGAAAAGATGTTACAATTGCTCAACAAAAAATGAGTGAGGTAAGAAGAAAATATTTGCCAAGACTCGTAATGGCAAAGCCAGGTGAATACGATAAAATATGGAATGAATTTGTTAAGGAATTTGAAAAAACAAACTACAAAGTTTACGAAAAATTTAAGACAGAAATAATTAAGTGGAAAGTAAAAAATTGGAACTAATGTTTCAAAAAACCAAAGAGGAGAAGGCACTAATTCTGCCTTCTCCTGACAAACTTTTTTAAATGTTACGAATAGATGTGGATGCAAATAGAGTTTTTAACTTTTTTTGTTAGGGGAGAAGAAAAATAATGAAAAGAAAGTGGACAAATATCTTGTCCATTGCAGTGTTGAGCATTGCAATGGTTTTCTTTTTTACATCGTGTACTATTCAGTCTGCTGTAGAGCAGAAGAAAACTGTTGAGGAAATCTTGGGCAAAATAGGTGAGAGTGAGGACAAAACAAATTCAAGGGGGCAACCAGCAACAATGAAAGAGAATGAAGTTGAAGATTATGCTTTAAAAGATGTATATAAGGATTATTTCCTGGTTGGAGCGGCAATTAATGGCTATTCTGTTGAAACTGCTGCTATCAATCACTCTGGTATGGCTGCAATTTTAAAGAAACACTTTAACAGTACTACTCTCTCTAATTTGATGAAGCCCCAATACCTTTTAGATTATGAAGCTACAAAAGCAAGTAAAGATGGAATGCCAGTGTGTAAATTTGATAGCTGCATACCTGCTTTACAATTTTATAAGGAATATGGCATAGAAATGAGAGGACATGTGTTAGTATGGCATAATCAGACGCCAGAATGGTTTTTCCTCAAAGACTATGATGTATCGAAACCACTTGTAGATGCTGCTACTATGGAACGCCGGTTGGAAAGTTATATCAAACAGGTAATTGAATTTTGTCAAAAAAATTATCCCAGTGTTGTCTATTGCTGGGATGTTGTTAACGAAGCTATACTTGATGATGGTTCATGGAGAGAAACCAATAATAATTGGTATACCATTATGAAAGAAAAGTATGTGGAAAAGGCATTTTATTATGCAAGAAAATATGCCAAAAAAGATGTTGCCCTGTTTTACAATGATTACAATGTTTTTCTCCCTGCAAAGAGAGAAGCAATCTATAATCTTGCTCAGAAACTTAAAGAAAAAGGATTGATTGACGGGTTGGGTCTTCAACCTACAGTAGGCTTGAATTATCCTGAATTAGATTCTGATGATATAGATTCATTCAAAACGACATTAAAAACATTTGCAAAACTTGGCTTACAAATTCATATTACTGAGTTAAATTTTGAAATAAAGGGAGATGAGAGCAATCGTACTCCTGAAAATCTCAAAAAACAAGCAGATAGGTATTACGAAATGATGAAGTTATTATTGAAGGAAGATACTGATAATGGTGGGCCCTGCAACATAACTTGTGTTACTGTTTTTGGTATCTGTGACGATTATCCTCTATATAAAAATTTTAAACAGTGCATGTATCTTTGGGATAAAAATTGCAATCCTAAACCTTGTTTTTACTCATTTCTCCAAGCAGGTTTAGACTGGAAGGCATCTTTATTAAGCAAATAAGAATGGACAACACTTATGGAGAGGAGGAAAATAATGAAAATAACTATTAATTATGGAAAGAAACTTGAAAAAATAAACAAATTTTGGACAAAATGTGTTGGAAGCTGTCATGCAACAACTGCATTAAGAGAAGACTGGCGAAAGCAATTAAAAAAATGTCGTGATGAACTTGGTTTTGAGTATGTTCGATTTCACGGTTGGTTGAATGATGATATGAGTGTTTGTTTTAGGAATGATGATGGGCTACTTTCATTTTCATTCTTCAACATAGATTCTATAATTGGTTTTCTTTTGGAGATAGGTATGAAACCATTTATTGAACTAAGTTTTATGCCAGAAGCGTTAGCGTCAGGTACAAAAACAGTTTTCCATTACAAAGGAAATATAACACCGCCGAAATCTTATGAAGAATGGGGTCAGCTTATTGAGGAGTTAGCAAGGCATCTTATTAGCAGATATGGGAAAAATGAAGTAAGAGAATGGTTTTTTGAGGTATGGAACGAACCAAATCTAAAGGATTTCTTCTGGGCAGGAACAATGGAAGAATATTTTAAACTTTACAAATATGCAGCTTTTGCAATAAAGAAAGTGGACTCTGAACTAAAGGTTGGTGGACCAGCTACTGCAATCGATGCATGGATACCTGAACTAAAAGATTTTTGTACAAAAAATAGTGTTCCAATAGATTTTATTTCAACACATCAATATCCAACAGATTTAGCATTCAGTACAAGCTCAAATATGGAAGAGGCTATGGCAAAAGCAAAGAGAGGTGAATTAGCAGAGAGGGTAAAAAAGGCTTTAGAAGAAGCATATCCATTGCCTGTTTACTACACTGAATGGAATAACTCTCCAAGTCCTCGAGACCCATATCACGATATACCTTACGATGCAGCTTTTATTGTAAAAACAATAATTGATATTATAGATTTACCACTTGGGTGTTATTCTTATTGGACATTTACAGATATCTTTGAAGAATGTGGACAAAGCTCTTTACCTTTTCATGGGGG
The DNA here is from genome assembly GCF_003999255.1 of Caldicellulosiruptor changbaiensis. Taxonomy (GTDB): domain Bacteria; phylum Bacillota; class Thermoanaerobacteria; order Caldicellulosiruptorales; family Caldicellulosiruptoraceae; genus Caldicellulosiruptor; species Caldicellulosiruptor changbaiensis. The sequence goes on along the minus strand of NZ_CP034791.1, from coordinate 2,628,489 downwards.
ATTTGGGCTTCTAAATATTCATGGTATACCAAAACCATCCTATAGAGCATTTCAAATTTTAGATAAACTAAGCGGTGAGAGGATTGAGATAGAGTTTGAAGATAAAAGCCCAACCATTGATTGTATAGCTGTCCAGAATGAGAGAGAAATAGTACTCGTGATCTCAAACCATAATGTTCCACTGTCTCCTATTAATACCGAAAATATAAAAGTTGTTTTAAAAGGTATTAAGGATTGCCATGAAGTTTTTGTGGAGAGAATAGATGAATATAATGCCAATCCAAAAAGAGTATGGCTTGAAATGGGCAGTCCTACGTATCTCAATAGAGAACAGATTGAGGAGTTGATAAAAGCATCAGAACTGAAAAAAGAGAAAGTTTCATGGGGGATTGTGAATAATAATAATGAAGTTACATTTGATTTAAGTGTTTTACCTCACTCAGTTGTGGCTGTTACAATTAAGAATGGTTAATGAAACGTTAAGAGAGTAAAACAATTTTGTATATCTCTTTTAATTTTTACCTTTGACACATCAAACAATCTAAATTAAAATAAAAATATAGTGTTTTGCATACTCAACATAGTATAAATTATATAAGGGTATTATTAATACCCTTTTTGTTTTTGTAAGGGGGTGTTTTTGTGGCAAAGCACACGCCAAAAGGCAAATCAGCTGCCACAGCCGCCGTGCCAGATAAAGAAAAAGCAAGGTTTGTTCCTAAAAATATTCAAGCTGAGATAAAAGAAAAGATTAAAGACACTGGTGAAAAAGTAGCAAAGGCTGAGGGTAAGGACAAAGCACTTTTACAGTTAAAGCTGGAGAGCAACAAAAAGGTTGATAAGAAAAAATTCAAAAAGGATAGAAGTGCTGAGAGGAATAAAACTTCTTCAAATAGATTTTTAAGTTTAGATAAAATTAAATCCCTATATTCAAAAGAGATACATAATAAACTTTCACACATCTTTGAAGATGCAGTTTCTGAGGTTTATAGAATTTTAATGGGGCTAAAGTATATCAAAAAGGCGCCAAATTACACCGAAATAGTTCTGAAGGCAAAGATATTTTCAACCTTGATTTTGATGATTGTAATATTATTTTTAATCAACAAAATGCCTTCTACATACAAAAAAGCGTACGCAGTTGTTTTGAACAATCAGATTGTAGGGTATGTAAAGGACAAGACTGAAGCACAAAACCTTCTTGCCCAGATTAAAAAAGAAGTAGAGGAAAGACACAATACAGACAGTTTCATTTTACAAAGTAAGCTTCAACTAAGGAGCATTGAGCCTGGTCAATATCGTGAGACAAGGGTTGATGAGCTGAAAAATACTATCATAGAAAAGGGAAAGGTCCTTGTAAAAAGGTATGCTATTTTTGTTAATTCAAAACCATATTTTGTATTTGAAAATCCACAAACTCCAAATAACATTCTTAACAAGCTAAAAAAGGTCTACTATAATGACAAGGCATCGCAGGCAAAATTCTTAGAGAAGGTAGAGATAAAACCAGTTTATGTCTCACCAGCTATTAAAGTAGCTGATGAAAACACTGCCTTAACAAAGATTATGTTTGGAAAAGACCAGGTAATAGAATATACAGTCAAGGAAGGAGATACTCTTTGGGATCTGTCAAGAAAATATAATCTTGCAGTGGATGATATATTTGCGTCAAACCCAGGACTTTCAGAGAAAATTATGCCTGGGCAAAAAATAAAACTTACAAAAGCAGCCCCGCTAATAAACGTTATGCTGGAAAAAGAGGTTGAATATGAGGATGTGCTTCCCAAAGAAGTAAAGGTTATAAAATCAGAAAACTACTATACCACCCAGACAATTGTCAAACAAGAAGGTAAAGATGGCAGAGCAAAGATTCGTGCAAAGATTGTCTATATGAATGGGCTTGAATATGACAGGCAGATTATTTCACAGCAGCTTATTCAAAAGCCTGTTGAAAGAATAGTTGTTGTGGGGACTAAAAAACCACCTGCGTACGTTGCAACAGGAAGGTTTTCGTTCCCTGCTTGGGGGACTTTGACATCAAGGTTTGGCTACAGGGGGAGAGAGTTTCACGAAGGAATTGACCTTGCTATGCCATGGGGTTCAAATGTGTATGCAGCAGACGGTGGAGTTGTAGAATTTACAGGATGGTCGGGCGGATATGGAAAACTTGTAATTATAAATCACAAAAATGGGTATCAGACCTATTATGGGCATCTTAGCAGGATTTTAGTATCACCAGGGCAGAAAGTTGCAAAAGGTCAGCTGATTGCAAAGAGTGGTTCAACTGGACGCAGCACAGGTCCGCACCTTCACTTTGAGGTGAGAAAAAATGGTGTTCCTCAAAATCCTCTTAGGTATTTGAGATAAAAAACTAAAAAAGAGGCTGCCCACAAAAAGACAAGAAGGCAGCCTCTTTTTTGTTTAGTCTCCAATTGGTGGGTTAAAAATTTATAAGAAAAGAAAACCTGGGTGTGGGGCGACTGGAACATTTCAATTTCCCAAAAGTGTATGATACACCTCCACGTTCAAAGTTCAAATGTTTGAATGCTTTCTGTCAATGTTTTTATTTTACTGATTACTGCTATGTTGATTTTATAGTAAAGATAATAATCAACCCAATAGTCACTACTTTTATATACCATTTTTAACATATTTTAACTATTCTAAACTGATATACACTTTTATAATTTGGCACCAGGAAAATAATTATTGTTTAAGGGAGGATTAAAAACACCTGAGCTGTACTAAGAAAAACTAAATTGTATTAAACTAATATTAAACGCTTGCCTAACACCAAATTCTGATCAACTAAAACTATACAATATAGTGGTAAATAAAACAAAAAAATTCCTAAATATTGGCATACAGGATTAACACTTTATTTTTTAAGCTATGTAAGTTTTAAGTTTATCTAACAAAGTTAGTAAATATCTTTGATTCTTTTTCAGGCTCTTTTACATTACCTTTCCCATTTTCAACAAGCTTCAAAAGCCAAGCCATGTTCTTTCCAAGTACTCTCATTATCTGAACTCCTTCTTCATCCTGCAGAACTTCGCCAGGCAGCCTTCCATGAATAACATTCCAATAGTTAGACGATACTATTAACATCTCAGCATAGTTCAAATACTGCATGAGCTGGTTAAATGCTGTAACACCAGGTTAACCAAACTGTGCAAAACTGCACAGTAGCCCCTGCCTTTAAGTGGCAGGAACTCGCGCCCTTACAGGTCTTCCCCACTTGCCCTGAAACCAATATCGATTTCAGGACAGACATATCACGCAGTACCCTGTCAGGGGAGAGTGGCGTTACCACCGCTACCCTGAGAACTCGCCAGAGATTGCGGTCATCGCCGCAGGCACCAGAACTTGTTCCATCCAGAGGTTCTGATGCCCTCCCTGACTCACTCCCAGAGCTTTGTATCATACGCATTACATATTCAATCTCCTTAAGCTGTTTTTTCCTCAAGTGTACATTCTCTACTTCTCTGTTCACATACTCTTTTAGTCCTTCTAAACTGCTAATATCAAGTCTACTAAGAAGTTTCATGTAGTTAGCTGGTATCCTCTCTTTGAACCCAAGTCCTCTTCTTGCTATTACATAGGCTGCTGCTATATCCTTGCTTACCATATACTGCGGGGCATACTTCAACATCCCTATCACTGAAGTGTACGCTGGGTCCACTTCTATAACCTCTATCCCTTCACGCTTTGCCCAAAGTTTTACCTTCTCCAAAAGTGCTCTGCTCCCAAAGTAGTGTCTTATCCGCCTCGACTTTCTACCTGAAAAATCTCCTCTTCTGCCCCTGTCCTGTATGTTAAGGTTCTCAATAACTATTGCTTTTTGCTTCTTCTTTGCCATCTGTACTAACATGTGGGCGTACTGCCACCTGTAAAACTCCTTCTTGTCAAAGCTTCCGCTCTCAAGTTCTGGCATTGGTATCTTACCATATTCCAAAAACTGTCCGTTCTTGTCTGTCTCTACCCATGCCACGTACCTGGGATATGCGTTCTTGTCTATCCCTATAACTCCATTTGCTCTCGTTATCTCAGGCCCTGGAAATTCCTCTTTAACGGTAAAATAGGCATATACTGCACCGTTTTTGAGTTTCAGCTCTACAGAGTAGGGTTCACCTGAGGTGCTTATTGCTTGCAAAAGTTGGTTCCTGTCTATGGTACGTCTTATTCTTTATTTTCCACCCGCCTTGTACCCTCGCATATACATACTGTTTCTTCCCTACATTGATTCTGAGCAATGTAGAATCTCCATCTATCTCAATTCTTGTACTAAGGTTTCCTTTCTTGCTTCTCTCTCCTCTTGAGTAAAGATTGCCTTTTCTTCTTTCATACCATTCCAGTTTTAGCTTTTTATATGCTTCCCCGTTTATATGGCGTCTTTGGAATTTTTCAAACAGCTCTCTGCCACCAAATATGACTTTCTTCGGATTTTCCTCTCTCTCTTTACAGGATTTTATAAGACTCTCTGCTTTCATCACTGCATCCGACACATATCTCGCGTTCAAGTTAAAAATCTTTTGCAGTTGCTTTTTGAGTTCATTTTTCTCATGCCCTTCCAAAAGTCTGTTATACGCATATCTCATGCAGGCTGACCATCTTCTCATAAGGTCCAATACTTTCCTCTTGTCTTCATTTCTATCAAATACCAGCTTAGCTTGAATGGTTCTCATTTTTGCCAGCACCTCTATTTTCTAATATCCTGGCATCTCTTAACCTTTTTGCTCATTTTTCGCATTCATCACTTTCTGATTAAAATTATACCATTTTTCATCGTTATCCCCAACTGTTGACTACCAACTTAATTTAATCAAAGTTCACCTCACCGGACTTTTTTGAATGTTTTGGCTTAAGAATGAAGATAGACTTTTGAGGAGCTTTTGTCAAGACATAGCTTTATACTTTGCATGCTGGTGCTTTTGTTGGGATAGTCTTTTTAGAGGTTTTTGTAAAGTAAAACTTTAATTTTTGTTTATAATAAATTAGAGGTTGTTGAATAAAAGAAATAACCATATAGAGTAAACATAGTAACAAAAGAAAAAAGCCCCCTTGTGTTATAATTTTAATTTAAGAGAAAACCACAACAAAACACAAGGGGGAAAAAGATGACTAAGAATATTAAAGCACAAAATAAGAAATTTTTAAAGCTGCTTTTTGTAATAAAAAAGGTTACTGAAGTTTTATCGAGGAAGATAAAGCAAAATAGAAGGGGACGACCGAGGAAATTTAATCTGTTTCAGATAATAGCTTGTTTGGTTTATAAAGTTAAAAAGGGGATAAAGAGTTTCAGAGAATTAGAATATCGAATAAATCAAGACACAGAGTTTAAGCAAGTAGTAGGTATAGAAGAAAGTCCGGACTATTCATATTTTGCAAAGTTGTCAAGAAAAATAGAAAAAGAATACATGCAAGATATAAAAGACATATTAATAGCTAAGATAGAACCTGATATGAGTATAGCGATAGTAGACTCTACGCCGCTGAGAAGTGCCAAAAATGATTCAGAAGCAAAAATAGGTATACATATTACAATAGGATTTTTCAGGGGATACAAATTACATCTTTTGTGTACAGGTAAAGAAGAAGTAATACCACTTTTCTGGATTTTAACAGGGGCAAATGAACATGACTCAAGACAAGAAGAGCTTTTGTATAGGGCATGGGGCTTTGGCTGTGAGATTGTATTAGCAGATGCGGGATACGATTGTAGCAGATGGTTTAATATAGCAAATGAGCTTAAAGTTAAATTTGTTGCTGGGATAAACAAAAGAAACATGAAAGATAAAAACAATGTTAAGAATGTTTTTAGAAGCAAGAACATAAGATTTTTAGAAACTGAAGAGGGTAAAAAGCTATACAAGCAGAGAACAAAGATTGAAAGACTATTTAGCAAATTAAAAGGTGAATATAATCTTGAGAATGTGAGGCTCAAGGGATTTAGAAATTATAAAAGGTATATTGATTGGATACTAATTACTTTTCTATTTGAGCAACTTCTTAGAAAGTTAGAAGGTAAGAAGTTTTCTTTCGCTTATGAATGGAATCAATAACTTTTGTTTATTTTATGTATTGTTGGTAATATTTTTTATTCAACAACCTAAATAAATTAAGAAATTTTAGAATGGAGTGTTGAAGGAAAAATAAGCTGCTTGCATTGTGAGGGATGGTCAAAGGTTTAAAAGGCTTCATAACCAGTTTTATCCTTTTTGCAGCAAACCTATAAATTTAAGCTCAGCCTAAAAAAGACTTTTCTCTCAAGGGATAGAGCCTATTTTTCAAAATATCCTAAAACCTTAACTCCCACCTTGCTGCAAAATACCCCTCTTGAAGAGACTTATGAAATAAACTATAATGAAAGCAACATCAATTTCTTCCGCCAACTTTTAAAAAGAGGGTTTTATCTGAACTATGAGGGATGTAAACTTTTAAGTCTTTGCAAAGCTTCATCAAATTTTTTAAAGTTTTATCTGAACTATGAGGGATGTAAACAAGAAAAACAGATACAACTCTCAAATTTGGGATGAAAGTTTTATCTGAACTATGAGGGATGTAAACTATATCAATCTTTTTCCCTACATCAGCGACTATCTGCGTTTTATCTGAACTATGAGGGATGTAAACAACGCTTGCTTGGTTAAAAATTTTCTATCTACAGTTGTTTTATCTGAACTATGAGGGATGTAAACTAACAATTTGTTCACAATTTGTGGACTATTGATTTTTTGTTTTATCTGAACTATGAGGGATGTAAACGCAGACGTTAATTGCAACATGTCCTGTGCATTTACTCGTTTTATCTGAACTATGAGGGATGTAAACTACGCTGGTGGTTTAACAATATTAGCATTGTTTAGCTAGTTTTATCTGAACTATGAGGGATGTAAACGACTTCCTTACTTCTTCTGCCATCTTGAATTTGCCTGCTGTTTTATCTGAACTATGAGGGATGTAAACCAGATTTGGTCTGCAAGATTGCTTGAGAATTTGAGGAAGTTTTATCTGAACTATGAGGGATGTAAACATTAAATAGTCAACTGTTACGTTAAAAAAACGAGCTAGTTTTATCTGAACTATGAGGGATGTAAACTAATCTTTTGTTAACAGCTCGTTAATTTGCTGTTGCGTTTTATCTGAACTATGAGGGATGTAAACTCTTTAGTTATAACAAATATCATCACTAATCCCTCCTTGTTTTATCTGAACTATGAGGGATGTAAACGTTGTTTTAGGTGTTGTAGGGGCTTATCTACTTTTTAAGTTTTATCTGAACTATGAGGGATGTAAACGAATATCTGTAACTTTGGGTTTTTCTCCAAAAGCTGTGTTTTATCTGAACTATGAGGGATGTAAACTGTTTTTCATAAATTATTGCTAAACGTGTTAATGAGTCTGTTTTATCTGAACTATGAGGGATGTAAACACTTTGGCTAAGATAAGCAACGTGGCAGAACTAAATAGGTTTTATCTGAACTATGAGGGATGTAAACGATAGAATAGTTTTGCAACCTGTTTTAAATTGTTTTGTTTTATCTGAACTATGAGGGATGTAAACGCGATGGGCAAATCTGCATTTGCGATAAATTTGGCTGGTTTTATCTGAACTATGAGGGATGTAAACCCTTTCAAAACTTTAAAAAGCGAAATTTTAGTAGTGATAGTTTTATCTGAACTATGAGGGATGTAAACAAAAAAGTGTTTCTTTAAAACGCCTTAACCCAGTTTCTTGTTTTATCTGAACTATGAGGGATGTAAACGATGAACTTGAAATTGAAACTGCTACATACTATCGCGTTTTATCTGAACTATGAGGGATGTAAACGCCGCCCCGCCCACGCCAGCTGGGTTGCTGTGCGCTGGTTTTATCTGAACTATGAGGGATGTAAACAAGAATCGGTGACCGGAATTGAATTCCGCTCATCCTCAGTTTTATCTGAACTATGAGGGATGTAAACGCTGGGAACGCTGCAACCTTGCGCCGCAGCCCCGAAGTTTTATCTGAACTATGAGGGATGTAAACTTGCTGTTTTGTGTTTCTTATAATAGCTGATACGATGTTTTATCTGAACTATGAGGGATGTAAACTTCTCTATTACACCTCATTTAAAAAGCTTTTATTAGGTTTTATCTGAACTATGAGGGATGTAAACATACGAAATATAAATCTGTCTAAACGTCGCCATACTTGTTTTATCTGAACTATGAGGGATGTAAACAAGCTTTGCGATATGGCAACTGGGAGGGATTTTGCGGTGTTTTATCTGAACTATGAGGGATGTAAACTTTAATTGTGTCTGTAACAAACGAAGCGGCTTTGATAGTTTTATCTGAACTATGAGGGATGTAAACCATAGGCTGCAGGGTCAACAGCATAGCCAAAGTCAAGGTTTTATCTGAACTATGAGGGATGTAAACTCATTGTTCTCATTTCTATTCCCTCCCCAAAGCTTTGTTTTATCTGAACTATGAGGGATGTAAACGATGGATATGCTTGCACAAGGCATATACACGAACATGTTTTATCTGAACTATGAGGGATGTAAACGTGTTTGGTATGTATTCGTTCATAAATGAGCTGCGACTGTTTTATCTGAACTATGAGGGATGTAAACGTAACCTTGCGTTTGCCTCTCGAATTTTTTCTAACACGTTTTATCTGAACTATGAGGGATGTAAACAAAGCAAATGGTTGTTCAAGCTTTGCTTTTTGCTGCGTTTTATCTGAACTATGAGGGATGTAAACTAATCATTTCAAGAAAAGCCTGGTCTATCGTCCGTCGTGTTTTATCTGAACTATGAGGGATGTAAACACTGCAAGAGAAGGTTTAGGAGTTACATCACATAGCAAGTTTTATCTGAACTATGAGGGATGTAAACGAATTAATTCCTACTGAACTACTCGGTTTTTAATCCCTGTTTTATCTGAACTATGAGGGATGTAAACAATAATAGGCTTTACATTTGGCACCCTATCGCAGGAATAGTTGTTAATGATAAAATAAAATCATCAGAAATGACACTAAAAATTCCCCACCTGCCACTTAAAAAGAAGCCTTCTGTAGTGTAGAATGGAAAGTATGGAAAAACTACAGAAGGAGAAGATAACAAGAAAATGTTGGGGGTTGCAATGCATACAACAATCTACACACTTTTCAAACGGGGATACAACAAAAGTCAAATAGCAAGATTGTTAGACGTGGATAGAAAAACTGTTAGAAAAGTAATCCATGACATTGAACAGAAGGGAGAAGTCGAGAGGAAATCAAAAGGTTCTGTATTAGATAATTACAGGGAGTTTATTGAGGCAAAGGTTAATAAAGGACACTCAGCAAAGAAGATACATCAAGACTTGCAAGCGGAATTTGATTTTGAAGGAAGCTATTCTAATGTAAGAAGATATGTCCAAAAGTTAAAACAAAAGATAGCAAATTCAAAGGTGTACATGGTTTTAACAACACTGCCTGCAGAAGAAGCACAAGTTGATTTTGGATATATAGGTAAGATAAAAGTTGATGGAAAATTCAAAAAAGCATGGGTATTTACAATGGTTTTAAGCTATTCAAGATATATGTATGCAGAGATAGTATTCGACCAAACAGTTGAAACATTTATCCAGTGTCATAAGAACGCATTCAAGTATTTTGGAGGAGTAGTAGAAGTTGTGAAGATAGACAACTTAAAAGCAGGTGTATTGAGCGTTGATTTTTATGAGGCGCAAATACAAAAAGATTATGCAAGTTTTGCGAGCCACTATGGATTTTTACCTCAGCCATGCAGGGTGTATACACCGACTGATAAAGGCAAAGTAGAATCAGCAATTAAGTATGTTAAGCAAAACTGTTTTTCTGGAGAAGAATTTAAAGATATTGATGAGGCGAGGGAACATTTAAAAAACTGGCTTGATAATGTAGCAAATGTGAGAGTACATGGCACAACCAAGAAAGTTCCCAAAGAAGTTTTCATCTCAGAAGAGAAGGAAAAGTTAATAGCTCTTCCTATTGAGGAATATTACATATCAAGAAGTTCAATTCACAAAGTAGCTACTAACTGTCATCTCATATACAAAGGGAACTACTATTCAGTGCCATATGAGTATGCAGGACGTGAAGTAGAAGTAGTTGAGATAGGCAGTTTTTTGAGGGTGTTCTTTGAAGGTAAAGAAATAGCCCTTCATCAGATTGTCAAAAACAATGAGAAGGGCAAATACGTAACCAACAAAGAACACTATCCCTCGTCTAAGAATATAACAATTGAGGATATAATGTCAAGACAGAGGGATAAAATGGCAGAGATTGGTAATTGGGCGTTGGAGTTTTTTGAGGAATTTATTAAACGGGAAGGATTTAAAAAATATGATTACAGGAGCATAAGTGGGATAATAGCACTAAAAGAAAGATATGGAGCTGAGACAGTAGACAATGCGTGTAAGAGGGCTTTAAAATTTGGAGGGCTAAGCTACAAAGTTGTCAAGAACATATGTGAAAAAGGGATAAGCGATTTACCTGAGTATGAAGACGAGAGCTATGTTAATGAGGAAAGAACAGAGCTTTACAGGGATATCAGGGAATATAACAAATTGCTTGAGATAGGGGAATTGCAAATATGAATGATCTTTTGTTGGGGAAGCTAAAGGATTTGAAATTATCCGGGATAATAAAAAGTTTTGATTTAAGAGTAGAAGAAGCTATTAAGAATAATTTTTCGTATCAAGAGTTTTTTGAGATATTGATAAATGATGAAGTGAGTAACAGGAGAATAAACAGTAATCAAAAGAGGATAAGCAAAGCGAGGTTTCCATGGCACAAGACATTAGAAGAATATAATTTTAATTATCAGCCTTCAATAAATAAGAGGTTTATATACAATTTGGCGACCTGTGAATTTGTCCGCAAGAAAGAGAATGTGGCCTTCATAGGACCGCCAGGGACAGGGAAGACACATCTTGCAATAGCGATAGGACTTAAAGCTGTAGCACTTGGATATAGAGTTTTGTTTACCACAGCAAATGAGATGTTAGAAGAGTTGTATATTTCAAGAGCGGATAATTCGTATCAACAAAAGCTAAAAAACTATGTTAATGTGGATTTGTTAATAATAGATGAGCTGGGCTTAAGGAAATTTAATCAAAGCAGTGTAGATGATTTTTATGAGATAATATCAAAGAGATATGAGAGAGGATCGATAATAATAACCACAAACAAAGTATTTGAAGAGTGGCCGAGGATATTTTATGATCCAGTTTTAGCGACAGCGATTTTAGATAGATTTGTACATCACTGTCATTTTGTGGTTATCAAAGGTGAAAGTTATAGGATGAAGCAAAGGGAGGGTGCTATCAAAGCTTTAACAGATGATTCCAAGAATGAGTCAAATTAGTTAAATAATGATAATTAAATTTTTTTTAAAACAGGTGGGGAAAAAATATTATCAAAAGTGGGGAAAAGGTATTGACAATAACATAGTTTTATCTGAACTATGAGGGATGTAAACTATTTTTGAATGTAATTATACACTTCAATTTCCCCCATGTTTTATCTGAACTATGAGGGATGTAAACCAACTGAACTATACGGAATAATTTTAGACCTGTATCGTTTTATCTGAACTATGAGGGATGTAAACGCTAAATGCTAAAATGTCAGAAAGAAATAGCTAAACGTGTTTTATCTGAACTATGAGGGATGTAAACTTATCAATAAAAATTGAATGACATTAAAATGTTATCAAGTGGTTTTATCTGAACTATGAGGGATGTAAACGCTTCATTTGCTGCCGGTAAAACCATTCGCTTGGTCGTTTTATCTGAACTATGAGGGATGTAAACGTAAGCATAGATATAAGCATATGCTTGCAGGCTTTTTGTTTTATCTGAACTATGAGGGATATAAACCAGACAGGACAGGTGGCTAACTCTCTCTTTTGTTCAGGTTTTATCTGAACTATAAGGGATGTAAACGATTGATACTATTTCTAGAGCTTTCGTTGTTTTTATACAGTCTTATCTGGACTATGGAGATATTATTTGAAACAAATCAAATTTTCTCAGGCGTCTTCTTCTATTACGTTTCTTCTTCTCAGTTAGTATTTCAGTAATCTTTTTTATCACGTAATACAACTTTAAAAATTTTTTATTTTGAGCTTGGATAGTTTTAGTCATATTCTTTGTCCTCCTTTAAAAATTTTATTTTAAAAAAGAAGGATTTTTACAGTTAATGTCGAAATATAATAAACAATACAGTTTAACACAAGAATTTGTTAAAAAAGGAGAGATTGTTTGAGATGAGAGCAAAATTTATATTTGAAGTACATAATGGGTTTAACGAAACCAAGGAACTCCCAGTTTACTATAGAACGCTATTTATGGCTTTTTTGAAAAAAGCGCTATCATCATATAATGAGGAATATTTCAAAAGGCTTTATTGGTGGGAGGATAAAAAGAATAAATGGCAAAAGCCGTTTGTTTATGCGGTAAATTTGCCCAACATGAATTTTTCAGACGATAAAGTGCTGTTCAGAGGAGATATAGTTTTAAACCTTTCAACTTCCGATTATGAGTTTTTTGTCAATATCTACAATAGTTTAATCAGCAGCAAACTATATCCTCATAAATTGGCTAATAACTGTGAAATCAAACTCAAGAGGGCATACCTTATAAAAGAACCAGAACAATTTTCTTCAACTATGACTTTCAAAACCTTTTCACCTGTGCTGATTGAGAAAAAAGAGGGAGATGACAAAATTCCGGTTTTGCCCTATGATGAAGGATTTGAAGAGGTTTTGAACGATGTAATTGATTTTGAAATTAGAAATATCAGAATTTTGAAAGGGCAAAATAGAGGACTTCATAAAAGAATTAGCTTTAAGCCAATAAATGTCAAAAAGATTGTTGTAAAGCATAAAATTTCTGAGTTTGTTGAAAACACCGGCAAAGAAATTATGTATCTTACAGGCTTTGGCGGTATATTTGAACTATCAGGACATCCAGATGATTTAAAAGAGATTTATCAAAATGGTCTTGGCTTTAGGCGTGGACAAGGATTTGGCTTTATTGAGGTGGTAAAATAGAGTATTTATTTAAACTAAAATCCAAATAATATGTTGCTTTTAGTACTAATAGAGGTGAAATAAAATTGATAAGAATACATCTTAACGATTGGTTTTATAATATGTGCGTAGTGGGACTTTGTAGAGTTTTAGAGTATGCGAAATCTAATATCAATCATAATATTACATTAAATTATTGCGATGACTTTATTGAATTTGAGGAAAAATATCTTGATGATATTCCTAAAGCTTATTTTGAATATTTCTATACAGAATTTAAGAAAATTAACAGTAGTTCAACTGAAACTGAATTTTTAGAATGGCTTAAAAATGATTTAGGGCAAAATTTTATTGGTCAAGCTTCATTTGTTAACAGATATACTGAGACTCACAAAGTAGAAGTAAAAAGTGATAGTATTAGTGGTTGCGAATATTATTTTAATAAACATTTTGTTGGGCCTTTAAAAGAATGTTTATTTAATATTAAAAACTCCAACCATAAATTACCTATTCAAATAGACTTGGAGAAAAGAAAAAAAACAGCAAAAACTGGTCCTACATCAAAACCTTGTGTTTTCTGTGGTGAAATTTCAAGCGGTGATACATTTGATGAAAAGAGGTTTGTACCTTTAGCTGTGAGTTCAGACGGGGCGAAAAACTTTTTCTGGAACGGACATAACAATCTTCCAATTTGCAAAAAATGTGTATTCTTATTTATGTTTGCACCTGCTGGCGTTTCTGAAATTACGTATGTGCGATATAAAAGAGAAGATAAAGATAAATTTAAGAAAGAAGAAGAGAAATACAAAGTGTTTGTAAATTTAGATGCTTCTGTAGAAGAGCTTTTAAAAATTAACAATGCTCTTAAAGACAGAGTTGAGGAAGCATTATCTGCTACAGATAGATTTGAAGATAGTATTTTTAGATTGTTTGCAATAGATTTGATTAAATATCTAAAAACTAAGGCGCTTTGGTCATTTGAAAATATTTTGGTAGTTGAATTTAACGCTCTTTATAGTGAACGCGGTACAAAAGGAGTAAAGAAAAGTAAGATAAACTATCTGAGTTTTCCAAAGCACGTTGCTAAGTTTTTGGTATCAAGAGAGGGTAAAAGTATTACTAAGATTCAAAATACAGAGTTTAGAAACAACTTAGTCAATGCAATATTGAAAAATGAAGGCCTTGAAAGATTGATATTCAGTGAAACTTATCGAATGCTTTATACCTCTTTCTATAAAGAGGCTTATTCTATTTACTTATCTGTGCGTATTAAATGTTTGCTTAAATATTATAAGGAATTGATAACAGGGAATCAAATGTTAAAAGGAGATGAAAAGATGGTTACTGACAGATTAGGAGTACTTTTTAAAAGTGGTAGAAAAATAGCAGAGTATTACATAGAGAAAGAGCAAGAAAACAAATTACCAGCTCTTGTTTATAGACTCCTCAATGCTGCAAAAGTAGGAGATTTTCATACAGTTTTTGATACTATTATAAGAGTTTACATGAATACTGAAATACAAATCCCACATGAGTTCATAGGTTTGGTTCAATCTCAAGGAGCAAGTGACTTTAAGGATGTAATAGATCCTTTATCAATTGCCCAAGCGTTTGTTGCTGGCATTTTATATGAGATGAACAAAGAAAAAGGAAGTTCAACAAAACAGGATAAAAATGAAAATATAGAGGAGGAAGTAGAAAATGGTTAAGAAAGGCTTTACTGCTTCAATAATATTTCTTGGGAACAGCTTAAACTATGGAGAGGGTTTTTCTAACTTTTCAGAGCTAAAGAAATTTGCAAGAGGAGATGGAAATTTATACACTTTTGGTTCACGACAATCTTTGAGATATGATATTGTAAGGCTAGGAAGTGAAAGATTTGGATGGGAATTGGTTGAAACTAAAAGAGAAGGGCAAAAAGGGACAATTCAATTTAAAATTGAAGAAAAAGATATAGCTGAAGCGATAAAGAAGTACGAGGAGTTGGACTTGTTTGGCTATATGATCACTAAAAGAGCGCAAAGAGGGAAAAAGAAAAAGGGTAATGAGGGGGAAGAGACAAAGGATGAGGAAAAAGGAGAGAGCTTAACAAGAAGTGCAGTTGTAAGACTTTCTAATGCAATATCTTTAGAGCCTTATAAAAATGATTTGGAATTTTTATCTAATAAGGGAATGGCAGATAGATTAGAAGATAAAGAAAAGAATAGAAACGCAAATATTGCTAATATAGAATTTCATAATTCGTTTTATACGTATACAATTACAATTGATTTGTCGCGTGTAGGTGTGATTGAGGATAACAAAAATGTAAAAGAAGTTGTAGAAAAAGAGGAGAAATTTAAAAGAGTTTCAGAGCTGTTAGATGTAATAAAGTTTCTAAATAGGAACATTCGAGGTAGATGCGAAAATCTTTCACCGCTTTTTATTATTGGTGGTGTGTATGATATTGTTCATCCATTTTTCTTAGGAAGATTACAGGTAAAAGGGCTAAACCAAAAGTATTATATTGTAAAAGAACCCATAGAATCTACACTTAATATGCAGATTTGGAATAACAAAAAGGTTAAGGATGATACATATATCGGAGCAATGCCAGGGGTGTTTGAAAATTTAGATGAGATAGGCTCACTTGTTCCATCAGGCGTAATTTCTGTTGATGAATTTTTTAACAACGTTAAAGAAAAGATAAAAGATTATTATGAGGTGAAATGAGTTGGCAGAAAAGCTTGAAAATATTTTAAAGGTAAAAATTTTTCAAGAAACTGCATGTTATAAGAAGCCTTTTTCTCTCAAGGTGGCAGAAACCTATCCTCTGCCACCTTATTCTACAGTCAAAGGATTGTTTCATAAACTTCTTGCTACTAAAGATTTTTTCTATAGGTTTAATATTTCTATACAAGGCACATATGAGGCGGTAATGACAAATTATCAGAAAATGTTATTTTTTAAAGATAATGGTGACATAACAAGTATGCCTCTTAGTGTTCAGCTTTTGTATAATGTTGAACTTTTGATTCACGTGTATTATCCTGATAAAAAAATTTTAGAGAGATTGGCTGAAAAACTTATTTCGCCAGACGCATATTTAAGTGTTGGTAGACATGAAGACTTGGCACTTGCTACAGATATTAAGTTTGTAAGGGCTGAGAAGATAGATTTTTCTGAGATAGAAGAGCCTTATTTTGTAAAGTGTAATTTATATATGCCTGAAGAATATCTCAAAAGTGTTCAAGAAAATAATTTTGGATTAAATGGTATTAAATTTAGACTTAACTATAGTTACAAAAAGCTAAATGGACTGCGAGTTTGGGAAGAGAAAGCAGAAGTTAAATACATAGAAAAGGGCAGTGTAATTGAAGATGGAATATTCTTAGTAGATGAAGAAGGGGACTTGGTAGCTTTTTATCCTGTTGTGAGGTGATGGAAGAATGAATGATAAAATTGTTATCTATGCAAAGTCTCAACCACCAGAGACCTTACAAGAACATGTGGATAGTCTAATACATAATTTTCAGATTTTAAAAGATGTCTACAAAAAAGAAATAGATTCGATTTTACCCGATAATGTTAGAGATATTTTTTGGGATATGCTATATTCAGCATGCGTTTTACATGATTGTGGAAAACTTTTTACCCCTTTTCAGAATGTTATCAGAAAACATTTGAAAAAGGAAGCTTTAAAGACCACATTTGAAAATAGTATTCCGCATTCTTATTTGTCACCAGCATTTGTTCCGAAAAGGCTTTTGCAGAAGTATTCTGGTTATGAAAGAGCATTTATGCAGGCAATCATCTACCATCATGAGAGAGATAGTCTTTGCGATGATGTTTTATATGAACTGATTGTAAGGGTAATTAAGGAAGAGTTAGAACCAAAGATTGATATTATAAACAACCAACTTCTCAATCCTAAATTAAAGATAAGTTTAACAAGTCTTAATAAAAAGTATTACAAATATGTTTCAAGTAGCAATAGACTTGTTTGGTGGGATAAAAAAGGAGGAGAAAATGAAGTAGAACTACTTGTTTACATTCTTTTAAAAGGGCTTCTTGTGAGGATAGACCATTGCGCTTCTGCGCATGTAGATGTTGAAGACACAACTAAAGAAAATCTATTTGGCAAAACCCAATGTTATATTCTAAATACTTTTAAAAAGTTAAATGAATTACAAGACCTAATAAAAGATAACAAAGGCAAAAACCTAATACTCATAGCTTCAACCGGAAGTGGAAAGACTGAAGCAGCCCTTATGTGGTCAGAGGATGCTAAAACCTTTTTTATTCTTCCTATGAGAGCTGCTCTTAATATGATGTATTCAAGAATAGCAAAAGATGTTGGAATTAAAAGTGTAGGGCTTTTGCATTCAACAAGTTTGCAGTATTTACTTTTCGAAGAAGATGACCACCAAGATGCATTTTCCATTTATCAATCTTCTAAATACTTGGGGAAACAACTTTTGCTTACAACAATGGATCAAGTGTTTACTTTTCCGTTTAGGTTTAAAGGCTATGAAAGAATATTAGCAACTCTTGCTTATTCAAAAATAATCATTGATGAGATTCAAGGATATTCACCTGTTATTGCTGCAACTATTTTAAAGGGCATAGAAATGCTGCACAAGTTTGGAACAAGATTTTTGATAATGACAGCTACTCTTCCTACAATTTACAAAGACTATTTAAAAGAAAAGGGTATTAATTTTGAAACAATTGAATATCATTCACAAATAAAAAGACACAGAATAAAGATAAAGGAAAAAGATATTCAGGCTGACATTAGCAAAATAATAGAGTTAGCAAAGGAAAAGAATGTTTTAGTTATTACAAATACAATAGCAAAGGCAGTAGAGGTTTATAAACAAATAAAAAAGGCGGTTGGCGAAGAAATAAAAGTTGAGCTATTGCATTCCCAGTTTATTCAAAAGCACAGGCGTGAAAAAGAAGAAAGGATAAAGAGTATACAGCCAAAAAGCACCAGTGGTATTTGGATTACCACTCAAATCATAGAAGCATCCATTGATGTTGATTTTGACTTTTTATTTACCGAACTTTCTACTCTTGATAGTTTATTCCAGCGAATGGGTCGTTGTTACAGAAAAAGAGAATATGACCAAGAAGAACCTAATGTGTACATATATACTGGAAATGTTTCTGGTATAGGTAAGGTATATGATAAAGATATTCATAGTATAAGTTTAGAAATGCTAAAGAATTTTGATAAAAAAATCATTTCAGAAAATGAGAAGGCAAAATTGGTAGAAGAATTATACTCCTATGAAAGAATAAAAGATACTAAGTATTATAACAAATTCAGAGAAATGCTCAATTTAATCGAAAGTATATTTGATGGAGAATTTGAAAAACAAGAAGTACATGAAAGTTTGAGGAACATATTTAATGTGCGTGCTATACCTCAGATGTATAGAGAAGAAGCTAAGAAGCTATTTGAACAATATTCTGCTGCAGAAAATGTTGCAGAGAAAGCAAAGATATTTGACAGGTTTTCGGAATATATTGTTGAAGTTCCTTATTGGAGGGTAGAAAAGTTTATAGAAAAACCTCGCAATTTCTTTAATGATATTTATATTTTGAATTTAGGATATGATAGCAATACTGGAATTAACTATGAAGAAGTTATTCTTTCTGAAATGATTTGAAGGTTAAATTTTCGATAAGAGAGTGATTTTTGAGATGTCTGAACAAATGGAACTGCAAGATCTCAAATTCCAAGGCATTAAAATCAACTACCTTTATGTTTGCAAAAGAAAGCTCTGGCTTTTTAGCAAAAACATCACATTTGAAAATCAGTCTGACAAGGTCCTGCTTGGCAAGGTTTTGCATGAGTATTCTTATCCTAAGGAAGATGCAAAAGAGGTTTTGATAGACAATCTTATTATGATTGACATTCTATCAGATGGGGCAGTGAGAGAGGTAAAGTACAGCAGCAGAATGAAAGAGGCAGATATAATGCAGGTTATGTATTATCTTTACTATCTAAAGCAAAAAGGAATAGAAAAGCAAGGTATAATCAACTATCCAAAAGAACGCAGGAAAGAAATCTTAGAACTTACACCTGAGTATGAACAAAAAGTAAAGCAGGCGCTGAGTGAAATAGAAAAAATAACCTCTCAAGTAACTCCACCGCCGGCTACAAAGCAAAAAATATGCAAATCCTGTGCGTATTTTGAGTTTTGCTGGGGGTAAAAGCTATGCAAAAAACACTTTACATTACCTCAAATGGCAGACTTCGCAGAAAAGACAATACCTTGTACTTTGAGACAGAGACTGAAAAGAGGTCAATTGACATCGAAAACATTGAACAAATTCATATCTTTGGTGAGGTTGATTTGAATACCAAGGCTTTGAATTATATCTCTCAATACGGCATAATTCTTCACTTTTACAACTATTATGGATTTTATGCAGGAAGCTTTATGCCGCGCAAGAAAAACGTTTCTGGAGATGTTGTTGTTCGGCAAGCACTTCATTATCTTGATAGGGAAAAGAGAATCTTCTTGGCATACTGTTTTGTCGAATCAGCGGTTTATCATATGATGAGAAATTTAAGAGAAAGAAAAGAAGCAGAGGCTTTTTTAAATGCAATTGAAGATGAATGGGAAAATGGCAGGTTTAACATTTCAAGCATATCAGAGCTTATGGGGCTTGAGGGGAGAGTGAGGAATATTTACTATTCGTCTTTCAATCAGTTTTTGCCAGAAGACTTTTACATGGAAAAGCGTGAAAAAAGACCACCGACAAATCCGATAAATGCTTTGATTTCATTTGGAAATAGCCTGATTTACAGCACAGTTTTAACAGAGATTTACCACACCCAGCTTGACCCGAGTATAAGTTTTTTGCATGAACCAAGTGAAAAAAGGTTTTCACTCAGCCTTGACATCTCAGAGATTTTTAAGCCTCTTGTTGTAGATAGCGTAATTTTCAAACTTTTAAATAATCGCCAGATTACACTTGAACACTTTGATGAGGATTTGAATTATTGCTATTTGAATCAAGAGGGAAGAAGGATATTTATAAATGAACTGAGGAACAAGCTTGAGACAACAGTTCGTCACAGGCAGCTTAACAGAAATGTATCTTACAAAGGATATATAAGGCTTGAGTGTTATAAGCTTATAAAGCATTTTATAGGAGATCAAGTTTACTCACCTCTAAAAGCGTGGTGGTGAGAACTCTTGCAAAGACACCTGACAGAAGTTAAAAAGCAAATTATGGGACATTTTTTACGGGCACAGCGTGCTAAATGTAGTTAAATGGTTGATATCTAAAAACGAATTTAGCACGTGGACAATGTGTTAACCAAATTGGATTTATCCTTAATTGGAGTTAAGTTTAAGTAAGATTTATCCACAAAAAATTTTTTAATATTCTTATAAGAGACTTTGGTATTGGAAGTTATCTTCCTATGAGGGAGTGATGCAAAATATTTGTAATAGTTACATACGACGTTAATGAAAAACGTGTGAATAAAGTTCGAAAAATTTTGAAAAAGTACCTCACTTGGGTACAAAACTCTGTATTTGAGGGTGAAATAACATATGGCAAGCTTGAAAAATGCAAACGGGAACTTTTTTCTGTGATAGAAAAGGATGAGGATTCAGTGTATTTTTACGAGCATTCCTGTAATGAACGAAAATGAGTGAAAATGAAGAGAAATGAGATTTGAAGAGATAAGGTACCTCCTGGTAAAATACAGAATGTAAGTTGTACAACTTACGACAAAACACAACAAAGGAGGTACCCTCTTTGAAGTATACACAAAATGAAAAGATATTACAAGTAACAGAGAGAACTTTAGTTGTAGGAGTAGACATAGCAAAGGAAAGGCATGTAGGCAGAGCATTTGATTTTAGAGGAGTGGAGCTTGGCAAGAGAATAGAGTTTGAGAATAGGAAAGAAGGTATGGAGAAATTTTTGGATTGGGCAAATAAGATAATGAAAGCAAATGGCAAAGACAACATGATAGTAGGGATAGAGCCTACAGGGCATTACTGGCTGTGCTTTGAGCAGTATCTGAGAGAGAATGGCATAAAAGTGGTTTTAGTGAATCCTTTTCACGTGAAGAGGAGCAAGGAGCTTGATGATAGTACGCAAACTAAGAGCGATATAAAGGATCCGAAGACGATAGCGATGCTTGTGAAGGATGGAAGATATACAGAGCCAAATATACCCGAGGGTATATATGCTGAGATGAGAGTAGCGATGAACATATATGAAAGGCTTCAAAAACAGCTGAACGTTTTAAAAAATCAAATAATCAACTGGCTCGATATGTATTTTCCAGAGTTTTTAGAAGTATTTTCTGATTGGGAAGGCAAGACGGCAATAGAAACATTAAAGGAGGTGCCATTGCCTTGTGATGTAGTGGAAAATGAAGTGGAAGGGATTATAGAGTACTGGCGTGACAAAGTAGATAGGCGAGCGATTAGTCGCAGGAGGGCGATGGATTTAGTAGAGACTGCCAAAAGGAGTATAGGTAAAAAAGAAGGGAGAAAGCTGGCAAGACAAGAGATAAAATATTTGCTGAGTCAATATGAGCTTTTAAAGAAGCAGATAGAAGAGATAGAAGCCGAGATGGCAGAGCTTTTGAGAGAGGTGCCGAATGGAGAGGAACTGCTTAAAATAAAAGGTGTTGGTGTAAAAACGGCAGTTGGCTTTATTTCTGAGGTTGGAGATATAAAGAGGTATGAGGATGCGAGACAGATACAGAAATTGGCGGGACTCAATATAGTTGAGAATAGTTCTGGCAAGTACAAGGGTCAGACGTGTATAAGTAAAAGAGGGCGAGGGAGGCTCAGAAGTAGCTTGTTCAAGGCCATGATTACAATAGTAGCAAAGAATGAAGAATTTAAGCAGCTGCACAGGTATTACACCACGCGAGAGAACAATCCCTTGAAGAAGAAGCAATCATTAATAGCACTGTGTTGTAAATTGATAAGGGTATTTTATGCGATTTTGAAAAAAGGCGTAAAGTATGATGGGAACAAGATGTTGAGCGATATAAAGAGAGAGGCTTTAGCAAGGACAGCGTGAAGTGAAGTGAGAAAAATTGCTTGAACATTCTTAGTTTAAAGCAGGAGAAATAATTTGAGTGATTCACATCTTGAGGGGGTAAAGAAATTCTTAGCTTTGCGAGGAGATTAAGTCATGTCGAGTAGCAAAGCGCCCCTTTTGGTAGGAGTTCACATCTTAAACAATGTATAGAGAGTAACAAGTGAAGAAAGAAGGATAAAATGATTCTTTATAAAAAGTAAGTAGATTGGAAAATGTGAGCGGGTGGTCAGAGTACATCCACCATACGGGCGAAGACCCTGCATACAAGCATAACTGACGTCCACGCCATGGTAGATGGGACGAGGGAATTGAGGGCAAGTGAGAAAAGACCCTGAGAGACATGAGAGGGTAAACGCCATGGTTATTGTGGATAAATACCCGCCGTAATATGGTAGAATAACAAGATAAATACAAGATGGAGACCAATTCTAAGTTGGGCATGGTAGAATAAAGCAATAATAACAATATCAAGAACAAAATTGTTTGTTTCGATAACGAAATTTAAAGAAATCGTGAGATATTTTGAGAAAATCAAAGGTATATTGAGAGAGCATTCCTGTAATGAACGAAAATAAGTGAAAATGAGGAGAAATGAGATTTGAAAAGATACGGGCCCTCCCCGGTAAAATGCAGAATGTAAGTTGTACAACTTTACGACAAAACACAACAAAGGAGGTACCCTCGCTGAAGCCTAAGGAAATGTAGGAACAATTTTCACATTCTTTTATTTCCAATTTCAGGATTCTCAAACTTTTTAAAATTAAAACCTACAAAGTCAATGGTTTTTAAATTATTCATCATATTCATTTATTTTTTATATTCTCTTAGTTAAATTTGAGATAAAGCTAATTGTGATGCAACATCTGGCATATCGGTGATCAAACCATCTACATTAAGTTTTATAAACTTTTTCATTTGCCTTTTCTTATTGACAGTAAAGACGTTCACATTAAAATGATTTTGTTTTAGCTGAACAATGAAAGATGTAAGATAATAGATAGGATGAACAATATGAATGCCTAAAGACGACAAACAGGAAATTTTTACAGCCTTTGTAGTAAGCAAGGCAAGACGAATTGTAGAATCTAATTGGCGACATCTTAGTAATGGTTCTTGGAAGAAACTTGAAATTATAACGTTGTTTTGCATTTCATACTTATAAATAAGTTGGATTAATTTATCCTCAATATGGTTAGCTACAGGATGATAGGTTTTTAATTCAAAATTTATATGTATGCCTTTTTCTTTTCCAAGTTCAAGTAATTCTTCAGCAGTTGGTATTTGACAAAACTTAAAGTGCTTGTAATATCCAGCATTTAACTTACGTATTTCATTGAAAGTAAATTCCTTAACATAACCAGTTTCTCCAGTTGTTCTATCAACTCTTTCATCGTGTATAAGTACAAGAACACCATCTTTTGTCATCTGAACATCTGTTTCGATTCCTGTACACCCCATTTCTATTGCCTTTTCAAAACTGAGCATTGTATTTTCCGGATAATATGCACTTGCACCTCTGTGAGCAAATATTTCCATTGGTTTCACCTTCATTGGACTTTCTTTGTATATGTAATTATACATCAATCGTGTTAAAGAAACATTGAGTTTATGTTAAATTTATGTTAAAATAACGCAAAAAACAGATTTAACAATAATTTAACATCAATTTTAAAAAATTTTAAACTTCATTTGATACATTATTAACAGAGTAAAAAATGAAAGGAGCGAAAAATAAAAAGAGAATGGAATATGTTTATGAGCAAAAAATAACTACTGTTAAAAAAAGAAAAAAGCCCCCAAAAGAAATTTTAGAATTTATTATTTTAGTTTTACCAACTTTCTTGCTTATTACACTCTTTACGTTTTTCCCGTTTTTCAAGACTCTCTATACAAGTTTTTGGGCCACTGACTTTAGTGGCAATCCTAAACGGTTTGTTGGCATAACATATTATGTTGAGCTTTTAAATTCGCAAGATTTTATCAATAGTTTTATTGTTACACTAAAATATGTTGGATTCAATACTATTTTCTCTATTATAGGTGGGCTGATTTTAGCATTGATCGTTGATAACTCTAAAATATTTGCAAAATTATTCAATGTTCTATATACATTTCCAATTTCTTTATCATCAGCCTCTTGTGCAATCGTATGGGGGATTTTATTAAATCCCTCAGTAAGTATTATTAATTATCTTATTGAAAGAATGGGATTAGGAAAAATAGAATGGCTTACAGATCCTAAGTTAGCACTTTTGTCAATTGTACTTATAAATTGTTGGCAGAATATACCTTTTAATTTTATATTTCTTTTGGCAGGTTTACAGAATATACCATATGAGTTGTATGAAGTATCTAACATTGACGGAGCAAATTTTTTATATAAAGTGTGGAAAATTATACTACCACTTTTAACGCCAACATTGTTTTTTGTTTTGGTAATAAATATTATTGATTCATTTCAGCAGTTTACGATTGTTCATATTCTAACAAGTGGGGGACCAGTAAATTCGACAAAGTTGTTGGTTTATTCCATTTATCAAGACGCCTTTTTCAACTTTAAGTTTGGTAGAGCATGTGCAGAGTCTATAGTCTTGTTTGTAATTTTATTCATCTTAACAGTGTTTCAGTTTAAAGTGGTGGAAAAGAAGGTGTTCTACCAATGAAAAAGAGAGAAAAGCTAAAAAATGTTCAGCTACTTATTTTAAGCACTCTAATTGCGTTGATAATATGCTTTCCAATATTTTACATTTTATATATAAGCATAGAACCACCTTCTAAGGTTTTTTCATATCCTCCCCAATTTTCGCTTTCTGAATTGACTTTTAACAACTTTGTTGAAGTGTTCAATCTTACACCCTTTTTAAGGTTTATTGTAAACAGTTTAATTGTAGCAATAATTTCTTGTCTTCTTCAGGTAATTTTTGCATGTACAGCAGCGTTTGCGTTTACCTTTTACAATTATAAAGTGAAAGATATTTTATTTCTTATTGTATTGGCAACTATAATGATACCCGCCCAGACCATCTTTATTGGGAACTATTTAATAATACGCAGTCTTGGTTTTTTAAATACCTATATAGCACTAATTTTACCAAATGCTGTATCTGCATTTGGGATATTTTTCATAAGACAATATTTTAAAACTATACCTGTTGAATTTTTTGAGGCAGCAAAAATTGAAGGTTGTTCAAACATTAATTATTTAGTTAAAATTCTTATTCCTCTTTCAAAACCAGCAATAGGATCATTTTTAATCTACTCGTTTATAAACATCTGGAATCAATATATGTGGCCATTACTTGTAACTGATAAAGATGAGGTGAGGACTGTTCAGCTTGGCATTAGTATGTTGCAAGCTGCTGAGCAGCAGAATTTTGGTTTGATAGCTGCAGGAGTAATAATTGTTATTCTGCCTACTTTCTTAATCTTTTTGTTGGGGCATAATCAACTGGTTAAAGGACTTATGGCAGGTGCTTTAAAAGGGTGAAAATTTTAAAGGTTGTGCATTAAAAAACCTAATAGGAGGTTGGGAGATAATGCATAAGAAGTATCCTGTTATTCTTTTATTGTTGATAGTTTCAATATTAATGAATTTAGTTTTATTGCCACAAGAAGTGAGTTTTTCACAGACTACCAAACCTATTCAATTAGTATTTTGGCATTCGATGGGGAGTAATTTAGGTAAAGCACTACAATATTTAGTAGAACAGTACAATTCTAAAAATAAAAGTGTAAAAATTGTTGCCCAATATCAAGGATCTTATGACGATTTAATTACTAAACTAAAAACAGCCCAAGCTGCAAAACAGGGGCCTGATATCGCTCAAGTGTATGAAATAGGAACAAGATTTATGATAGACAGTGGATGGGCTGTACCTGTTCAAAGGTTTGTACAATCAGCTAAGTTTGACTTAAATCAGTTAGAGCCTAATTTATTAGCTTATTACACAGTCGAAGGAACTTTATGGTCTATGCCCTTTAATTCATCAACACCTATCCTTTATTACAATAAAACTGCTTTTAGAGAAGCTAATTTAAACCCTAATAAACCCCCGAAGAGTTTTACTGAAATTAAAAATTATGGCAGAAAATTGATTAAAAAAGACAAAAAAGGTCAAATTACAAGATATGCTTTTTCAATGTCGATATATGGATGGTATTTTGAACAACTTTTAGCAAAACAAGGAGTACCATATTTGGACAATGGTAATGGAAGAGAAAGAAGAGCAACCAAAGTAGTTTTTAACAATGAAGCGGGAAAGAATATATTAAAATGGTGGAAGAGACTTATTGACGAAAAAATTGCCGGCAACTTTGGAAGAAACTATGATGATACTATCAGAGCATTCGTAGCAGGGAAAACATGTATGATAATTGCATCGACAGCTTCACTTAAAACAATATTAGATGGCGTAGGAAAAAAATTTGAAGTTGGAACAGCTTTTATACCGGCGCTTAATAATAACAAGAACGAAGGAGTTATAATTGGAGGAGCTTCACTTTGGATTTTAAATAACCATGCTCAAAATTACCAAAAGGCGGCATGGAACTTTATTGAGTTTTTGGTGTCTCCGCGATCTCAATTGTTCTGGCATAAAAATACAGGCTATTTTCCTGTGAACAAAAGAGTTTATACATTGAAGGAAATGACTGATCATCTTAAGAAATATCCTCAATTCAAAACCGCTATTGATCAACTTCATGCAACACCTATAAATGTTGCAACTCGTGGAGCTGTAATGGGTGTGTTTCCAGAGGCACGTAGAATTATTGAGGAAAATATAGAAAAGGTGATTGTTAACAATTATCCTATTGACAAGGCATTAAAAGATGCTGAGGAAAGGATAAATAAGTCCATTAAGGAATACAACCAAATATTTGGTTATTAGATTAAAGGAGTTCAAAAGGGACTGCTCTTTTTTAAAGCAGTCCCTTTTCATTTCCCATTTTCTTACCTTTGTCTATAAGCCTCGTCTGATGTGGTTTCTTGGTTCTGTGGCATATTATCTACAGGTGCTTGTTCACTTTGGTTATTCTGCTCTTGAGCTTGAAAGCTGCCTTGTGTTTCAAAAGGTGAATTTTGCAAAGTTTGCTCTTGGGATGAAGATTGAGGGTTTGTTTGTTCCTGATAAAGCTGTACTGGCGCCTTGTGCACATCGCAGTACTTTGTTGGTGCTTGATACATATAATCATCAGGTGGCACGATTGACTTTGAGGCATCAGGCCAGATGGGGTTGTCTCTGCGAATAAATACCTTTTCAATGAAATTAGGACAATACTGGGTGGCCAACGCTTTTGATTCTGTGCACACTTTTAGCTTAACATGCCTGTCACAGTATTCTGTTGGCTCTGTGCCAGCGACAAATATCTCCTTTATCACCTGACTGCCTCTTGGGTCTTGCTTACATAGTTCTGTTGCAAGTTTTCCTGATTCTTTGCAAACGTACTTTTCAACAATTCCAGCAGGCCTTGTAAACTGTGTACTTACACCTTTTTTGCTCACAACCTTGTCCATTATACCTTTAAAAATCTTTAAAGCCGGGTTTGTACCATAAAGATAATTTAATGCAACAGGCTTGTCTTCACCAACCCAAACACCAAGAGCATAGTTTGGTGTATACCCTACAAACCACCTGTCTTTACTATCATCAGTTGTACCAGTTTTTCCGGCAACAGGGTAAGAGAATCTCACACCAACTGTAATTCTTGCGGTGACAACGCTTTGCAAAATATTTGTCAAAATATATGCATTTTTCTCATCCATCACCTTTCTTTTGTAAGGTGTTCTTTCAAACAGAGTAACACCGTTTTTGTCTTCAATCTTGGCAATAAAATAAGGTTTTATATATATTCCGCCATTTGCAACTGCTGCAAATGCAGCTGTCAGTTCAATTGGCTTTACACCGTAAGTAAATCCACCAATTGCAATTGATAAGCTGTTCATATCTTGGGGGGCAAGGGTTGTAAATCCAAACCTTTTTAGGTTTCTGTACACGTTTTGAATACCAAGGTTGTAAGCAACCTTTACAGCTGGCACATTTGCAGACCACTGAAGGGCTTCTCTTACCGTCATCAAGCCTTTATAGCCTCGCTTGCCGGCAACTACATTGCTCTTGTACCAGTTTCTTGGTGTGTAGCCTCCCACCGAAAATGGAACATCGTCAATTATAGTTGCTGCAGTGTATCCATTCTCAAGCGCAAGTGCATAGTCAGCAATTGGCTTGATACTAGATCCGGGCTGGCGGACAGACATTGTCGCCCTGTTTAAAAGCCTTACGCCTTTTAAATTTCCTCTTCCGCCCATTATACCTTTTACTGCCCCTGTTGAAAAATCTATCAAAACTGCTGCTGCCTGTGGCTGTGGTGTGCCAGATGCATCATAATGACGAATTTTGGGCATGTATGCAGGGTCAGAGAATACCTCCTCCATAATGTTTTGTATAGTCTCATCCATTGTGGTGTAGATTTTAAGCCCACCACCATAGATAAGATTTTCTGCCTCATCCTGGGATATTCTCTTCTTGTTTGATAAGATCTCGACTGCCTCATCAATTACAGAATCAACAAAATATGGATGCTTGTAAGCATATTCAACAGAAAGGTCTTTTTTAACATACACAAGCTTTTGATTTATAGCCTCTAAATACTCTTGCTCGGTAATGTAACCAAGTTCTAACATTTTTTTGAGAACCAGCTCTTGTTTTTTCTTTGCATGCTCAGGGAAGACATAAGGATTATAATATGAAGGGTTTTGCGTAATTCCTGCAATTAGAGCACACTCTGCCAAAGTCAGTTGTGAAACATCTTTCCCAAAATAAGTATAAGCAGCTGCCTCCACACCATAAGCGCCGCTCCCAAGGTTTATTGTATTTAAATATTCTTCCATAATTTGTTCTTTTGTCCATCTTTTTTCAAGCTGAATTGCCAAATACTGTTCTTGTATTTTTCTTTTAAAGGATTTTTCAAATGTCAAAAGTTTGTTTCTCACAAGCTGCTGAGTAATTGTACTTGCACCTTCAGAAAGACTTCTACTTTTGATGTTATTGAAAATTGCTCCAATTATTCTTTTGATGTCAATTCCATTATGCTGCCAAAACCTCTCATCCTCAATTGCCACAAAGGCATTGATAAGGTTTTTTGGTATCTTGCTATAAGGTACTCTGATTCTGTTTTCGTTTCCGTGAAGTCGAGCAATTTCGTTTCCACTCTGGTCATAGACAATAGTTGTTTGACTGTCATTTGAAGAACTTGTTATTATATCCAAAGCATTGGGTGGTATTGCCTTTATGTATGCTGTGACCATTCCAAATCCAGCGCCAATTGCAACTACAGCACTTGCAATAATCAAAATTAAAAGTGTTTTTAAGAAGCTTCTTATAAAGATTCTAAATGGGGATTGCTTTTTTGGTTTTTTAGAACTTTTGCTTTTTTTGATTTCGATAGCCATCTGAAGACCTCCTTTTATTCAATTATACCACAAAAATCAATAGCTATACCGTTTTACTGAGTTTATACAAAACCTCTTGACAACTTGCTTTTCTTTATAATTAACTTATGATATAGTATAATAAAATTAAATATCCTTTTAAACTGATAGAAATACTGAATTTTTGTGAGGAGAAGTAAAGATGAGAAAAGAAAAAATGAAAGTAAAAGAGATTTTAGACAAAGCTTACAGTGAACACCATCTTACAAAAGATGAGATAAAGTTTTTGTTAAATAGCGAAGGCGAAGAAAAAGAGCTTTTGTTTGCATATGCAGATAGGGTAAGAAAAGAATATGTTGGTGACGATGTATATTTAAGAGGGCTTATAGAATTTTCAAGCTACTGCAAAAACGACTGCTTTTACTGTGGTCTTAGGCGAAGCAACAGAGAAGCTCAACGCTACAGGATGCAAGAAGATGAGATAGTTGAAGTTGCAAAAAGAGCATATGATATGGGTTACAGGACAGTTGTGCTCCAATCTGGCGAAGACCCATATTATACAAAAGATAAAGTTTGCAGTATTATAAAGAAAATAAAGAAAGAAGTAGATGTCGCAATAACGCTTAGCATTGGTGAAAGGTCATATGAAGAATATAAGGCTTTCAGGGAAGCTGGAGCTGACAGGTATTTGATGAGGTTTGAGACATCAAACAGAGAGCTTTATCAAAAATATCATCCTGGTATGAGTTTTGAGAACAGAATAGAGTGTTTGAGGTGGATAAAAAGTTTAGGCTATGAGCTTGGAACAGGGTTTTTGATTGGCCTACCTGGCCAGACAATAGATGATTTGGCAAATGATATTTTGCTTGTATATGAACTGGATAGCGACATGATAGGAATTGGTCCTTTTATTCCACACCCACACACGCCACTTAAAGATACAGAGGCTGGGTCTGTTGACCTGACATTAAAGTGTATTTCGATATTAAGACTTTTGATGCCAGACAGTAACATTCCTGCAACAACTGCTCTTGGGACGTTAGACCCTCTGGGACGTCAAAAGGGCTTGAAATGTGGGGCTAACATTGTTATGCCAAATGTAAATGACCTGAAGTACAAGCTAAAATATGAGCTATATCCTGGGAAAATTTGCATAAATGAAGATGCAACAAAGTGCAGAGGATGTATTGAATCAATAATTATTTCGCTTGGAAGAAAAGTAGGGCAAGGTTTTGGCCAAAGCAGGCATTATGAGCTCAAAAAAGCTGTTTATAATTAAATTCCATTGATTTTGACTACTTTATAGTATAAACTTTTGAATATAAACTGTACAAATATAAAAGAGCCTATAGCTTTGGCATCTTAAAAAGGGGATTTTAAAAGGCATGAGGATAAAGAAAAATAGCACAACAAACAAAAAATGGCTTTTAGGATTTATAATAGGAATTGTTTCGGGGCTTGTAATAGGAATTGCTGCAGGGTATTATATTTCATCACACAACATAGCTAAAAAACAGCCGGTGCCGGCCACAACCTCATCCCAACGACAAGTTCAAAGTGGTGGGAGTAATACATCTGGTAGCAATTTACCACAAACTTCAAATTCTCAGCAAAATACACAGCAAGAGCAAGGAAGTACCAGCACGCAAAAGCTAAAAACTTACAAGGCATATGGCAGGTTTGTAGGTGGAACTGATGCACACTCCATAGAAGTTAATCTTTTGAATACCAATTTTGACTATAAAATATTTGAAACCGACACAGCAGACATCCAAAAATACAATCTCCAGCCGGGGATGATTTTAGAGCTTGAATTTGAAGTGCCACAAAGTGGCGGGAATCCAAAGATAATAAATATGAGTATTCCAGAAAGTGTTACACTCAAAGGAAAATATATAGGTCTTGCTGACAATAACTTTGCTGAGTTTTTGTTTGACCAAAAACATGTTGTGCTTCAAATAACAGCTGTATCAAGCAAGATTTCTTATCTTGATGAGAATACAGATGTTGAAGTGACATTTAAAACAAATCCTCAAGATCCAAACTCAAACCCTGTTGTGACAGACATCAAGGTTTTAAAATAAAAGGGGTTGCCGCGAAATGTCAAAAATGGCACCCCTTTTTGTTTTAATTTGAATTTTCTTGATTATATATATTTCCTCTCTTTATTGATGCGACAATTCCAACAATAGAGAGAACAGAGAATACAAAAAAGCTTATCTTCATGCTCTTTAAAATCATTAGATAGTTTTCATGAGAAAGTTTTGCACCTTTTAAGTACAAAGAGAATATAAAAGAGACAATTGCCATTGAAAAAGCCTGGCCCATTACTCTCATAACAGATATTGTAGACGATGCTGCACCGTAAAGAGACTGCGGTACAGAGCTCATCACAACATTGGTGTTTGGTGATGAGAAAAGTCCAAAGCCAATACCCATGATAATTAGGTTTACAATAACAAGGACTATATTTGTCTTACTTGAGAACAAGGAAAAGATAAAAAGCCCTGCTGTTGTAAGAACCATTCCTGCCGTTGCAAGCTTTCTTGGTTCAATCTTTTCTGATGCCCTTCCTGAAATAAGTGATGTTATAACCTGAGAGATTGGCTGCAAAATCAAAATACTTCCAACAACCTGCGCAGGCAGAGCTTTTACAATTTGAAGATATAGTGAAAGAAGGTATGATGCAGAGAATGTGCAGCTGTAGTTTATAAGTGCTGCCAAGTTAGAAAAACCAAACTGTGGAATTTTTACAAACAACTTTACATCAAGCAAAGGATTTCGAGTAGCAAGCTCAAATCCTACAAATAGTATAAGAAGGACACCTCCCAAGAAAAACAACGCTTTTGGTGTTTTACCAAGTTCAAAAGTTGATGCCCCGTAGATTAATAAAAAAAGCCCTACAATTGAAAAGATTGCTCCAATTTTATCAAGATTTTTAAGACTTTCTGCCAAAGAAGTATGTTGCTGTACTTTAATTTCTTTTTTTAGTAAGAAAAGACTAATAAATGATGCAACAGAGCCTACCAAAAACGCAAATAAGAATATGCTTCTGAAGCCAAAAAGTCGCACTAAAATTCCGCCCAAAAAAGGTCCTATTGAGGTTCCAAGGTAGACTGTTGCTGTGTTTATTCCAAGGAGCCTGCCTCTTATTTTTGGCGAGTGGTTTTCAATCAAGATTGCAATTGATGTAACAAATACAAAAGCAGAGAAAAAGCCTTGCAGTGCGCGAAATATGAACAACACGGTTATATTTGGTGCTATAGCACACATGAGTGTTGAAATAGTAAATGAAATAAGACCTGTTATAAATATCTTTGTACGGTCAAATGTATCCGAAAGCTTTCCCATTGGCAGAATAAACGCAGCTGAAAATAGCAAGAAAATAGTGATGACAAGGTTTAGATTTTCTGCAACCAAGTTAAATTTCTTAGCGATGTCAGGTGCGGCGATGTTAATTGCACTTGACATAAAAGGAACTAAAAATGAAGAAGTTGTTGTTGCAATGAGGATATTTTTGTTAATCTTTTGCTCATCTGTGCGCTCCACACCGTATGACCACCTCTTTTGTGTTTTATAGTACAATTTGAGAGTCTACAAACTATATGATATCACTTTTTGCTCAAAATATATACTTTGAAAACTGATGAATTTTAGCACTTTTGGGTCTTTGATGAGGCAGGGTAAAAAGGTAAAATTAATTATGTAAAGTTATTGTATAAAAATAAACATAAATTTGCGGGTGATAAAGGAAGGATGAGGGTTGCGTGGAGTGCAACACACCAAGAGTTTTTGCTGTCTGACGGGTATTATTTTTCAGGGCTTTATAAGGAACTTACAAAAAGAGAGGTATTGATTGAGGAAGTAGATGATTTTGATAGGCTTTTTGAATATGATGTCATTGTTTTTAACTATCCTGAAAATCCGTTCAATACTGAAGAGAAAAAGAGAATACAAAAAGTGTTGAATGAAGAGAAAAAGAAAATTATCTTCACAGCTCATTTCAGGGGTAAGGACGGAGTTTTTGATGTCTGCAATGCTATAACTCAAGATTTTGGAATAACTGTCTTGCCAGAAGGAGTTAAGGATGAGTGCTGCCACTTAGAAGATGACAGTTTGATTATAACAACAGACAATATCAAAAAATACGCGTCAAATGTGAAAGAGGTTGTGTTTCCATACTCAGCTCCACTTTCTCTTTCAGACGGTGTAGAAGTCATATTGAAAGGTCGAGATACTGCGGTTTCTGATTCAGGTGAGAAGGCACCCATTTTGATTGCACAAAAGAGTTTTGAAAGCGGCAGCAAGCTAATTGTCTGTGGAGGCTGCATCTTTTGGGACAACTTTTCAATCTTTAAACTCGACAATCTGCAGTTTGTGGTGAATTTAATTTTAGGGGATGAATAAAAAGGAAGCTGGTTTTAAAAAAGTTTTTAGGATATAATTGAAGATATAGAAAATGTACTGCAAAGGTGTTTTTTGAAATGGAAGAATTTATTTCAATTGAGTTTGATTATGAAAAGTATCAAAAATTAGAAGATGAAGGACGATATGAAATTATTGAAGGCAGGTTATATAACTTAGCACCTTCTCCTTCAGTTTTTCATCAGCATGTGTGTGGAAACATTTATCATAAGCTAAGGATTTTTCTGCAGGGTAAAGAATGTGTGCCTTTTATTTCACCTGTCGATGTAAGGCTTGCACCAAAAGGAAGCGAAGAGAGGAATATAAAAAACGTAGTCCAGCCAGATGTGTTTGTGGTTTGTGATAAATCTAAGATTGACCAAAAAGGCATAGTGGGAGCGCCAGAATTTGTTGTAGAGGTTGCCTCTCCAAATACATCAGCAAGGGATTATCTTATAAAACTCAAACTTTATGAAAGATATGGTACAAAAGAGTATTGGATTGTAAATCCTCAGGAAAAAAGCGTGGCTGTCTTTGTGAAAGCAAAAGAAGATCGATTCGATATAAGCAGTATATTTTTCCATTCTGCTATTATCAAATCATCTTTTCTTTCTGGCTTTGAAATTTCAACCGAGGAAATTTTTGCAGAGATATAACTTAAAAAAATAATATGGCAAGGTATAAACTTACTTTTCGTACCTTGCCACAACTCTTGTTGAAATACCACCACGTTCGTGAAACTCTCCAATAACTTCCATGAACTTTGGCTCAAGCAATTTTACAAGGTCGTCTAAAATCCTGTTTACTGTATGTTCTTGCAAAATTCCCACATTTCTAAATGATGTCAGGTAATATTTCAATGATTTTAACTCGACAAGCTTTTTATTGGGTATATACCTTATTGTAAGCCGGGCTGTGTCAGGAAGACCTGTCCACGGACAAACTGATGAAAATTCGTCTGTGATATACTCAACAACTGTATTTTTTTCTGGGTATTCATAGTCAATTGCTTCTAAAACCTCTGTGTCTATCTTTTCATAGCCATAGATGTCAAACCTTCTTTGCTGGTATTTGTCATTTAAATTTGGCGACTGCATTTTTTTCAAAACCTCCCTTGTTTTGTTGACCGGAGTTGCTGCGAATCAGCCATGATATGCTTTTAAGCCTGCAAAAAAGATTTTAGCATACTTTAATTTGCATTGTAAATTGGGGTATAATGAAAATTAACAATACGAATTTAAAAATTTTTGAGGGGAATGATACATGCCAGAAAAAGAGCCTCTTTACATAGAAGAGATTTTTGACTATGTTAGCCAGCGACCACAGAAGTTTGCCCTGAATTTCTGGGAAGACCCAAGATATTTTAAGCTTCACAGGCACAATTTTGTTGAGTTTATGTATGTTGTAAAAGGCGAGGGGACAGAACATATAAATTCTATCAGCTACATCTTAAAACCCGGCACGTTTTCAATTGTCATGCCGTACCAAATCCACAGAATAGAGTATTCAGAGCAAAACCCTCTTTCAATTTATGTTGTTGCCATTTCGTTTGAGGAGCTTTTAGCACCGTCGAGCATCTTTTACAGAATAGGAGAGCTTCTTTTGAACTATGATGAAAATGTCCTTCCCTATTATTACTTTGAAGGCAGGGAAAAAGAAGTTATGGACAGGCTCTTTGAAGAAGCATGGATATATTATAACCAGCAGGATGTGTGGGCAGAGATAATACTCAAAGCAAAGATTTTAGAGATAGTTGCATACTTTGACAGGTGCAGGAATTTGGCATGTGGGAAAAACTTTCAAAGCCCTGCTTCTAACTCTGTCACAAACAAAGCTCAAAAAGAGAACATTCCTGTTCCAACCGACTACTGGCAGCTTGTGTACTATGTGCATAAGAATTATAACCAGAACATAGACCTTAAAGCGTTGTCGAAAGAGTTTCACTTGAGCCCATCTTACATAAGCCAGCTTTTTAAAAAGCTTGTTGGCAGCAACTTTCACAACTTTTTAAATGAAGTGAGGCTTCAGCATGCATGCAGTCTTCTTGTCTCGACAGACAAACCGGTGACAGACATTGCTCTTGAGGTTGGTTTTGATTCGTATTCAACATTTGCAAGAGTCTTTCACAAACACAAAGGCATGAGTGCACTGGAGTTCAGAAAAAAAGGGGGAGCTGGATAGGTCTGAACTGAGCAGAGCAAGCTACAGAAAAGAATAGATGTTTGCGTAAGTTAAAGTTAAGAGGCGGGTGTGCTGCCCGCCTCAAAAATGAAAAATAGCTCTTTTAATTTCCTGCCTCTTTTTTTAAAACCTCTTTTATCTCTTCAACACCTGCAACCCTGCCAGAGAATATGAGCTTTTCATCAACAACAAGCGCAGGTGTTCTCATAACACCATAAGACATTATCTTTTCAATATCTTTTACCTCTTCAAATTGAGCCTCAATCCCAAGCTCCTCAGCTGCCTTTTTAGCATTTTCCATTAGCTTTTTGCAGTTTGCACATCCACCACCAAGAACTTTTATAACCATTTGTTCATTGCACCTTCCCTTCTTAAAAATTTTTATCCAAGGATAAAGTTAAATAGATACCCTGTAATAATTATCCCACAGCCCACAATTGCCACAAATATTCCCAAAAGCTGTGGTTTTAACACCCTTCGAAGAAGTATCATCTCAGGCAAAGATAGAGCTGTTACACTCATCATGAAAGAAAGCGATGTTCCCATAGATACACCAAGACGCCTAAACTCACTTACAAGTGGAATAATCCCTGCCGCGTTTGAGTAAAGTGGAATACCAAGTACTGTTGCAAAGACCACGGCAAAAGGATTGTTCTTGCCAGCAATCTTTGCAAGTGCACCTGTTGGGATGTAGCCGTGCAAGAATGCGCCAATGCCAATTCCCACAACAACAAACACCCATACCTTTTTTATAAGCTCAATGGTAAATTCAAGAGTTTCTTTAAGACGTTGCTTTAAAGTTTTCTTGTCCTCAGCGATTTGGACGGTTCCAACTTTTATTTTAAAAACATAGTCCTCAACATACTTCTCAAGATGAAGCTTTCCAATTACAATGCCACTTGCAATTGCAATTATCTCACCTGACAGCACGTAAATAAGAGCAATTTTAAGACCGAAATTTGCATACAAAAGTCCCAGCGCCACCTCATTTACCATCGGTGCGGCAATCAGGTACGAAAATGTCACACCAAGAGGAATTCCAGCTTCAACAAACCCGATAAAAAGCGGCACAGCCGAGCACGAGCAAAATGGCGTCACAATTCCCAAAAGCGCTGCTAAAATGTGGGCAAGGAAGATATTTTGTTTTTTGTGTGAAAGAATTTCTCTTGTCTTTTCAGGTGAGAAAAAGCTTCTTATAAAAGTTATCACAAATACAATCAAAAATAACAGGATAAAAATCTTGATTGTGTCAAATATAAAAAAGTTCACAGCACTTGCAAGTTTTGAACCCTGCGGGATTTTAAAAACATTGTAAGTCACGAAATCAGCAAATTTCTGAACAGGCGAAAACAAATGCTATCACACCCTTTCAGTCTTTTGACACTCAAGTATGAAGGCTTCTGCCATATTCAGCAAATCCTTGACATATTCATTTTTAATCCTGTAGTGCATATTTGCACCCACCTTGCGGTGCTCAAGCAAACCAGCCTCTTTTAAGATTTTCAAATGTTGAGATAAGTTTGGCTGAGAAAACTCAACAAACTGTAAAAGTTCACATACGCACTTTTCGCCACTCAACAGATTTTGAACTATCTTTATTCTAATTGGGTGAGAAAGCGCTTTGAACACCTTTGCAAGCCTTTCTTCCATGGACATATTTTTCGCACAATCTTTCTTTTTTCAGCTTTAAAAGAAAGAATTGTGCTTTTTGCACCTCTCTTTTATTTAGTTTATAAGCATTTAATTATATAATAAACTAATGAACAAAAAATTCAAGTTCATTTTTTGTATTCTTGATTTTTTGGGAAGATTCTTATTTCGTGATTATGATATAATATTCATAGTAGACTACACTCCCATTCTGACGACAGTTTTTGGTGTTTCTTTTGAATAACACATTACATTTTTTAATTATATTCATTCAGGATGAAGGCAGCCTCAATTCTTTTTATAACCTTCTCCTTAGTGTTTTCGCACTATTTTTCGCTGTGGTAAATATCTTTACACCTATTCGAGATAATTAAAAGGGTTATATTGCAAAAACTGAAAGCTGAGTGTATAATAAAAAACTGCAAGGGAAATTGTATTCAAAATCTATCTACAAAAATGTAAAAATAAAAATCAAACCGCAGCTTTTAAGCTGTGGTTTTTGTTTTTTGTGTGGTATAATAAAAATTGTAAGTGAAAACTTTCAGACGAAAAAGGTGGTTTTATTATGTTGTTTACAGTGATAGTAAGCAAAGAGGACAACTGGTATATAGCTAAATGCGTAGAAAACAGTGTAGCTTCACAAGGAAAAACCATCGAAGAAGCAATAGCTAACTTAAAAGAAGCTCTTGAACTTTACTACGAAGGAGAAGAAATACAAAAACCACAAATGCCACCGCTGATAACTACCATAGAGGTGGCTGTGTAAATGTCTTCCAGGTATCCTATACTAAAGCCACAGGAAATAATAAGAGCGCTCAAAAAAGCTGGATTCAGGGAAGTGGCACAAAAAGGCAGTCATCTCAAGCTCAAAAAAGAAAATCCAACAAGGATCGTAATTATCCCAATGCATGAAGAAGTTGCAAGAGGAACATTAAAAAGTATTTTGGAACAAGCAGGAATAAGTTTAGAAGAGTTTTTAGAACTCCTTTAAGCTTTTTGTCAATTTGCTGAAAAAGAGAAGATTCTTATTAGATACATTTAGATTGTCTTCTGCTGTAACTTTCCTTTAATCATCTCCGATATAGAACTGGAGGTTTGGTAAATGCTAAAACAGATGATTGCAAAATTGGAGAAATTCCCACCTATAATAAGGGCATTGTCGATTTTTATTGGTTTTGGATTATTATCTCTTTTAGCCTTTAAAATTGGAGAATTTGTTGGCAGATTAATTTACGATATTTTACATTAATGCATTAAAATATTGCCACAAGAAAAAACTTTATTTTACACCTTCGAAAGTACATTTTTGGATAACATCTTTACTCTGGCAAACACAAAAAAGTAGGCAAAAACAAAAACTATGGTTATATCGCCAATGAGTTGTTTCAATTTGTTTTTTATAAGCACTTATTCAAGCATACCTTTGAGTAACAATTGTTAAAAAATGCCTATGTCTTACACTTTTGAGATTAAGAAAATTTAGTAAGATAGTATACTGCAATTTGTGTTCTATT
This sequence comes from Caldicellulosiruptor changbaiensis, assembly GCF_003999255.1. GTDB lineage: Bacteria > Bacillota > Thermoanaerobacteria > Caldicellulosiruptorales > Caldicellulosiruptoraceae > Caldicellulosiruptor > Caldicellulosiruptor changbaiensis. The sequence goes on along the minus strand of NZ_CP034791.1, from coordinate 2,589,186 downwards.
TTTAAGATTTAACTTTTGAAGAATGGATGTTATGTAGTTTTTCACTGTACCTTCAGAGATGAAAAGCAACCTTGCGATTTCCTTATTTGAGTATACTTTATCCATAAGAACAACGTCAGCATGCCACATCTTGAGAAACTCTATTGCCTCTTTTGCATTGGTGCAAAGGCTTACAACCTCAAAATTTTCAAGCTCAAGGATGATTTTAAGACCGTCCAAAACGGCAGGGTTATCATCCACAATTAAGACCTTAGGTTTTTTCAAAGTAATCTTCCCTCTACCTTCAAAGTTCAAATGCTTGAATGTTTTCTACCAATGCTTTTATTTTACTAAAATTTTTTATAATAATGAAGATATATTCTAGAACACGCTGGCTTGTGGTATAATTAAATCAGAAGCGGGGAAGAGGTGTTAGTGTAAGAAAGGAGAAAATTTGTAACATTGAGGAGGCTACGAGTATACCTTGACACCTCAGTTATAAGTCACTTAGACCACCATGATAATCCTGAGTATATGCAGATAACAAGAAAATTTTAGGAAGAGCTTAAACAAGGAAAATACAATATATACATTTCAAGTGCAGTAATAACTGAATTAAATAAGTGCAAGGAACCAAAAAGAAGCAGGCTATTAGAGTATATGTCCCAGATAGAATTCACGAGAATTGAGATTAACCAACAAGTTTTGGAACTTGCGCAGAAGTATGTGAATGAATGTATAATTCCGTCAAGGTTTTTCGACGACGCAGTCCATATTGCAGTAGCAAGCATTAACGAATGTGATATTTTGGTATCATGGAATTTTAAGCATATAGTTAGATATAGGACAATTCAAGGCGTAAACGCAATAAACAAACTTATGGGTTATAGAGAAATTCAACTGGTGTCACCACTTATGATGTTAGAGGAAGAGGAGTGACAAATATGTTTGAAACAAGCGCGATGAAAGAACTGCACAGGATACAGGAGGAGATCTACGAAGAAACAAAAGGCATGACTCCAGAAGAATTGATTAGGTATTTTGAAGAAACGGCAAAAAAAGTAGAGAGAGAATTAGAGGAACTGAAAAAGAAAAAAAGAAGGAAATTATTCAATAATTTCATAACAGGTAAACCACAAATAATTTTTTCTGCAAACTATCTGTGGCTTTTTTGTTTTTTAGAAACCCGGCTTTTTGATTGAGGTGAGGATTCAGCACGCATGCAGCCTGCTTCTTTCAACCGACAAGCCAGTGACTACTGAGATAGCTCTTAAGGTAGTCTTTTACTCATGTTCAACCTTTGCAAGGGTGTTTCACAAACACTAAGACATGAGCGCTTTAGAATTTAGAAAAAATGGATTTTTTTTGTAGTCATTGACCTCTTTAATAAGTAAAGGAGTATTCCAAGTAAAGTTACAAATACCACAGTAAAGGGATTGTTCTTGCCAGCAATTTTTGCAAGTGCACCTGTTGGGATGTAGCCGTGAAGAAAAGTACTAATGCCAATTCCCACAACTACAAATACAAGGGTTTGTGTCATACTTGCTTTAAAAATTTTTTATCCTCAGCAATTTGAACATTTCAGGACATAAACAATATACAATATTTAAGTTTTAAGTTAGGCAATACTTACACAAAAATAAAAAACCCTCCGCAGCTTTTAAAATATCTATCCTTTGCTGCAGAAGGCAACAAAAAGTATTGAATAAACTAACTTACAATTTTATAATAGGTTTTTGCTGTAAGGGCATACACGCCAGTATAAAATATAGCAAACACAAGTATAACAGCAGATGTGCAAAGAGCATACAAAGGTATATTTGTAAGGTTGAATACCTGTAACATTTTAACTATTATTTTAAAAGCAAACGCTATGTGAACTATTGCTGAGAATAAAGGCAAAAAGAAGGTTGCAAGTATTTGGCTTTGTATTGACTTTTTAATCTCCAGACGCGTCATACCCACTTTCTGTAAAATTTCATAGCGATGCCTATCATCAAAGCCTTCTTCAATTTGTTTATAATAAATTATAAGCACTGTTGCCATAATAAACAAAAGTCCAAGAAACAAACCAATGAATAATAACCCGCCATAGATAGAGTAAAAACCTTCTCTTGCCATTTCACGAACTTCAATTGTTGCATTATTTACTATTTTATTTAAGCTATTTTTTAGTGCTGTGCAAATGTCCATGAGATTATCCTTGTTACCATCAAAATCAAAACCATAATAATATGAAAATTGTACCATGTCGTTTTTATTGCTATTTAGTGAACAGAAGATTTTCTTCATTGTTTCAATGTCTTTGACTATTATCCAAAAACAACTAATAGCTGGTGTAAGGCTATTAGTTAGAGAGTTTGAAGTTAATCGTTTTTTAATTGAGAGTTTGAAACCATTGAAATTGATAATGTTCTCAGAGATATTAACGTTACTAGTATACAGAAGAACTTCATTATCAGATAATTTGATAACTTTCTTTTCAATATTATTGTAGTCCTCAAGAGGCACTACAAAGGCAGTGGCTGAGTTCTTATCAAAAAAATTTTGTTTTTTTATTCTGAAATGAGTTTTATCTTGAATTAAAGCAAGCTCCAAATATTTATATTTAACCATGTTTTTAGAAACTATATTAAATTTTTTCAATTGCTGCATTATCGTATTATCAACTTTTTTTACATTTTCTAAGTTAATATTGTCCGATGTAATAATTATTTCTTGTGGATAGCGAGTTTTTAAAATATCCTCAACTCCAATATACAGGGAAATTGTGGTTGAAAGTACAACAATTACTGCTGTTGAAAGTATACATATGTTTGCAAGTCCAACTGCATTTTGTTTCATCCTGTATATCATGTTAGAAATCCATATAAAATGATGAGGTTTATAGTAATAGTTTTTGTTTTTCCGAAGAGTCTTTAAAAATGCTATGCTTCCAGCGGTAAACAAACAATATGTCGCTATCATTACTAAGATAACTGCAACAAAAAAGATGTTCATCGCTGCTAAAGGCTTTTCAGTTGTAAGTGCAATGTAATATCCAATCCCAAGGCAAACTATACCAATGATGGTTAAAAGCCATTTTGTTTTTGGTTCTTTTTCTCCTACATTGCTTGCTTTTAATAATTCAATGGGTTTTGATAGATGTACCGAGAAGATGTTATATATAAGGTTTAATATAAAAATTCCGCTGAATAAAAGAGTTGTGACCAAAATGGGTGACGGTGATATTTCAAAACCAAACACAACTTTAAAACTTACAATTTTAAAAAGTAGAAGTGTCATAAGTTTGCTTAAAATTATTCCTGATAAAATACCAGATGCAATACATATCAGTCCTATGATTACCGTTTCAAAAAACATAATCCTTGCTATATGTCTTTTTTCCATTCCAAAAATATTGAAAAGTCCCAATTCTTTTTTACGCCTCTTTATCAAAAAGCTGTTTACATAAAAAATAAATATAACAGAAAAAATACCAATTACTCCTGCTCCAAATCGCAAAATACTCCTCAGCGTTTGGCTATCGCTCAAATGTCCGATATCTTCTGTATTAGCCAAAAAACACATGTTGTAAAACATCATAACTGCTCCAATACAGGTCAAAATATATGGGATATATGCTTGGGTATTTCTTTTTATGTTGTTGGCTGCAAATTTTATATAAAAAGATTTAAGCATTCCGGATACCTCCTGTTGCAATTATGGTAAGCGTATCGGAGATTTTCTGATACATTTCATCATTTGACATTGAACCTTTATAAATTTGATGAAAAATCTCTCCGTCTTTTATAAACAAAACTCTTTTTGCATAGCTTGCAACTTTTATGCTGTGTGTGACTACAAGAATTGTTTGACCTTCATTATTTATCTCGGCAAATAGTCTTAATAATTCTTCGGATGAATGTGAGTCAAGAGCACCAGTTGGTTCATCGGCAAGAATAAGCTGGGGTTTTGTAATAAGTGCACGGGCAATTGCAGCTCTTTGTTTTTGTCCGCCTGAGACCTCATAAGGATATTTTGAGAGAATATCAGAAATTCTAAGTTTTTCAGCAACAGGTTTTAACCTCTCATACATTTCTGTATATGGTCTTCCTGCTAATACAAGAGGTAACAGGATGTTGTCTTGTATAGAAAATGTGTCAAGAAGATTGTAATCTTGAAACACAAAGCCTATGTTATTTCGTCTGAAGGCTGAGATTTCTTTTTCATTCATTGACGTAATTTCTCTGCCATTTAGTAGCACTTTACCGCTTGTAGGTTTATCAAAACCTGCAATGATGTTTAACAGTGTTGTTTTACCTGAACCAGATTCGCCCATAATAGCTATATATTCTCCTTGCTCTACTGAAAAAGATACACTTGCAAGTGCCTGAACAGGATTTCCACCAAATCTTGTTGTGTAGATTTTCTTTAAACTATTCACTTCTAAAAGAACATGTGTCATATTTTACTTCCCTCCGAGTGCAAAATTGACTTTTTTATTCCTGTTCATTATAACAAAAAAGAGAAAATGCTTGCCTTATTTTTGGCTTACATTTTCTCTTCTCAATCTTACATTTTAGTAAGGTTTTAATTAGATAAACTAATCTGGTGCTATATCAACAGTATCAAAGTTGATTTTTACTTTTGTACCCTTTCCAACTTCTGATTCGATTATAATTTTGTGTGATAGTTTATCTAAAATCCGCTTGCAAAGGTAAAGTCCAATACCTGTAGATTTTTTGTCCAAGCGACCGTTATATCCTGTAAAGCCTTTTTCAAAAACACGGGGCAAATCCTCTTTTGCAATACCTATGCCTGTATCTTCAATAACCAATGTATTTGGCAAATTGTTTTCCATATAAATAGAGATTTGACCACCGGGGTTTGTATATTTAAGCGCATTTGAAAGTATTTGTTCAATAACAAATGTTAGCCATTTTTCGTCAGTTAACACATGGCAGTTTAATTCTTTGTAATTGAGTTTTATCTTTTTTCGTATAAAAATTAGAGAGTATTTTCGCAGCGCTTGTTTTACAATATGGTCAAGTGAATATTTCTTTAGTAGTAAGTCATTGCTCATATTTTCCATACGAAGATATTGAAGAACCATTTCAACATACTGCTCTACCTTGAATAGTTGTTCTAAAAGTTCACTGCTAATTTTTGATTGTTCTGCTTGTAAAACCAGCTTTATAGCAGCTATGGGTGTTTTAATTTGATGTGCCCATGCTGTGTAATAATCAATCATATCTCTATAGACTTTCTCATTATTAGTTAAAATTTCAATTTTGCTTTCATTAATGATTTTAATTAGTTCTTGATAATCTTTTTCAATCAAATCCTTTGCAATTGGAAAAGAAAAATCGGCAATCGTAATGTTTCGTTTTAGTTTTTCAAGTGTTATATGTTGTTTATAAAATGAGAAAAAGTCAGTAATTCCAATGATAAATGCAAAAATATATGTTAGTACTAGGCTATAAACTGTGGGTTCTAAAGGAAGAGAATAAAGGAATGAAATAGAAAAAAATATACAGCTTGAAACCAACAGATAAATGATAAGCAACATATTCCGTTTTAAATATGCCCCTATAATGTTTATGTAATCCTTCATATTTTTTTCCCCTCATTCTATAATATATCCAATGCCTTTTTTGGTTTTGATAAAATTTTCGAGACCTAACTCAGCTAACTTTTTGCGAAGCCTTGTTATATTTACTGTAAGAGTATTATCGTCAATAAAGCTATCACTTTGCCAAAGGTGTTGCATAATTTCTTCACGGGATACCACTCTTCCGGCATTTTCCATAAGCAATTGCAAAATTTTGTATTCATTTTTTGTTAACTCAATTTTTTTATTTTGATGAATTAGAGTGGTATTATTGAGATTTAAAATAACTCCCTTGTGCTCAATAAGGTTTATATTTGAGACAAATGAGTAAGTTCTCCTTATCAGGGCATGGACTTTTGCTGTAAGGACGTTCAAATCAAAAGGTTTTTCAATAAAATCATCTCCACCCATATTGATAGCCATTATGATATTCATATTATCGCTTGCAGAAGATATAAACATAATAGGAACTTTTGATATTTTGCGTATTTCGTTACACCAGTAAAACCCGTTGTAAAAAGGCAATATTATATCAATTAACACGAGATGTGGCTCAAATTGAATAAAGCACTCAATGATATTTTTAAAATCTGTAACATAAAGTGCGTCGAAATCCCATTTGGACAGGTGGTTTTTTATAGTTTCAGCAATAGATATATCGTCTTCAATAATCATTATCTTATACATTAAAAATCACTCCGACAAAAGGTCTACATAAACAGGGTACAGACAGATTATATTTTTTTATGACCATTTATTCAAGCATGCTTTTGAGTAACAATTGATTAACAAATGTTCTTGTCTAACACTTTTGAGATTAAGAAAATTTGGTAAGATAGTATACTGCAATTTGGGTTCTATTTTTAAGATTTAACTTTTGAAGAATGGATGTTATGTAGTTTCTTACTGTACCTTCAGAGATGAAAAGCATGGCTGCAATTTCCTTATTTGAGTATCCTTGTGATATGAGCTTTGCAATTTCAAGCTCTCTTTCAGTAAGGTTTTGTGTTTTTTCAAGTAACTGTTTACTGGTCCTTTTCAATACATCTGAAATGTATAAAGCAATTTCTTTGTCCATAACAACCTTACCGTCAAGCACAGACAAAATAGAATTCACAATATGCTTTGCATCAGAGCTTTTAAGGATGTACCCATCTGCGCCAAAGCTCAGGCTCTTTTCTATGTAATCCTCTTCACAAAATGTTGTTAATATTATCACTTTGACATTTGGAAATTTGGTTTTTATATTAAAAGTTCCCTCAATACCATCCATAACAGGTATTCTAATATCCATAAGAACAACGTCAGCATGCTTCTTTTCGAGAAACTCTACTGCTTCTTTTGCATTGGTGCAAAGGCTTACAACCTCAAAATTTTCAAGCTCAAGGATAATTTTAAGACCGTCCAAAACGGCAGGGTTATCATCAACAATTAAGACCTTAGGTTTTTTCAAAGTAATCTTCCCTCCTGCTTTTTAATGGGACAAATACCACTATTGAAAATCCAGCATGGTTGTCAATGTTGACTGTTGCGCCCATAGAATTTGCTCGAAGTTTTATGCTCATGAGCCCAACGCCCTCTTTTATTTCTCCTTTTTTCTTGCCATTGTCATGCACAGCAAGACGCACATATGTTGGTTTTGATTCCAAAGATACAGCTACTTGTGTAGCATTTGAGTGTTTTGTAACGTTTAAAAGAGCTTCTTTGAGGATTGCCATTAGATTTTCAAATACGTGTGATGGAATGTTTTCAATGTCTCCGCTGCGGTTTAATGTTATGTTGCAGAAGTTAAAATTTTCTATCAATTGAGATAAATACTTTTCTTTGGTTTCAAAAGAGTTTTTCATTGAATAGACAAACTTTCTCAAACTTTCGTAAGATGTTTGAGTCTGCTGCAAGCATGAAGATATGATTTGGTTTATTTGAGCATCTTCAAGTACTCCTTTTTTCTCCAGCAAGCTCTTTATGGCATTGAGCTGGATATTCAGCGCTGCCAAGTTGTGCCCAACTGTGTCGTGCAAAGAAGTTGCTATTTTCATCTGCTGGTTTTGTGCTGCAAGACGTTCTATTGTCTGTTGGGACTCTAAAAGCTGTGTTTTTAGCTTGCTTAGTTGCAGGTTTAAAAGTCTTAAGTGGTCAATTTTTTCTAAGTATTCGTGCTTGCTATCCTGCAGCATCTGTGTGACTAATTTTAAAGAGAAAACAAAAACGCAGACAGAAGCATATTCCCTTACCATCTTTGAAGGGATAAGAAAAAGACTGATAAAGAGTAGAGAGGCAATTGAGTAAATTGATAACTTGTTTCTATGGTGCAAAAATGTACACACAGTAATTGGAATTAAAAAAGAGAATTCCCATCCGCAGAGAAAAATAGCAAGAAATATTATAATCAGCTCTGCAAAGGCAGCAGCTGCTGTATGGTATATGGATTTTAGATATTCAGTTTTTAAGAATTCTAATGACAAAAATAGAAGTAAGAACAAAATGGCTATTTTGGAAAGCTTGCCATCCTCATATAAACTCCAAAGAGTATAGGCGCTTATAATGAATGAAAGCATTTTCTTTTCCAGCATAGTTGTTATTGCTAAGACTCATTTTATCATAATGAAAGGAATTTAGTGAATATATATTTTTTGCCACAATCTCTAAAGGCCAGAAGAAGATTCCTGGAAACATTCTAACTTGCCAAAATTCACAATTTGTAATAATATAATAAAAGCATGTAACACAAGGCATACAAGAAAGAATATTTGTGGCATATGCCCCCAGTTCAAGATAATCTGGGTGTTTTGATACCCGAATCTGTTTAAATAAATCATTGAAGAAAGAAGTGAAGAATTATGAGTGTTATGCATTACATATCAGCGGACAAGGAACTTCCAGTTGGTGGATTTGGGTTCAAGCCGATTGAGGGCGAGGAGAAAAGAAAGTATCTTGAAATGATTTATCAACAGGATGAAAGTGCAAGAAAAGGGACTATACTGGAGCTGATAGATTTTGAAGAGATAGACTTTGATAGTATTATAGTTTTTAGAACAATGGAAGATGCTTCAGGAATATATGTATACGAGTTGAGTGATTCAGAAAAAGATGTTGTTCAAATTTTCAAGAACAGATTTGTATATAGACTTGAAGGAATTTTTTATTTTTCTGAAAAAATGAAAGAAAGAAATTTGGAGCTTTATAAAGCAAGGAAAAAGGAATTGAATGTGCTCTTTGAATATATTTCTTCCAACATAACTGATGAAGAGATAATTGAAGTGTATAGCTGTGAGTGGGGGAAGTGGACAGAAAAGCCCAAAATTATTGCTGAGATTGATTTGTCAACTTTTGTCTTTCCGGAAGAGTTTGAACTCAGGTGTGGGGAGTACATAATATTCAAAAAAAGTAAAAGCACCTGAATAAGGTGCCTTTTTACAAATTTACAGCTTTGACATTACATTTTTAGAAAGCTGCTTTATGCCCGCAAGTGCAAAAAACAAACAAAATGCTGTAACTATCCCAATGTCAACCATCATACTTTCTATGGTTTTACTAGTTAGCACATTCTTTGTTAGACTTGCAGCGTATGTTGTTGGGAAAAACAATGCAATCTTTTGAAGAAACTTTGGCATAATGCTGAGCGGCCAGTAGCAGCCACCAAGCATGCACATTATTGTTACGACCATTGAATTCAAACTTGCAAGTTTTCTCATGTCATTAACTATGCTTATAAACATTACAGCAAAAGCAACAAACATAAAGCTACAAATGGAGAGAACTGAAATAACAATAAGTATGTTAGTTCCAAAAGTAAGTCTAAATGCATACGAACATAGCAGCACAAAAAAGATTAGCTGTAAAAATGTAATGGAAAATATGCTCAAGATAGACTGCAGAATATAGCTTTGCTTTGAAATTGGTGAGCATAAAATTCGCAGAATAACTCTTTCTTGATAATCTTTTAATATTATATTAGAACCATTAAGTGCAAGCCAAAACAGAGACATTATAAAAAATCCTGAGGCAAAAGCAATTGAAATAGAATTTGACTGGTGCTGTAAAATTTTATTTAATACAATTGGAGAATGCTCAAAAATATACTTTGAAGACTCTAAAAATTTAGAGCTGTTTATACGCTTTTGAGCAACAAGTATTTTAAACACACTGTTTAGATATTCCTTCAAAATAATATGCGTTTCAGACTTTCCAAATGTATATATTTTTATATTTTTCTGTTTTTCATTAATAATATCATTAACTGACTTGTTATTTAAAACAACAACACAGTCAATACCGCTTTGAACCATCTGGCTTACAATTGATTTGGTAGGGTCAAAGGTTTTAACATCAAAACATTTTTTGAGCTCTTTTTCAATTAGTTTTACAACCTTGCTTTTTTCTTTGTCTGTAATAATTCCAATTTTATAAGAAGATTCAACGCTTAATGTAAAAAAGGTTGAAAGAGCAACTGCAATTGAAGGAAGTATAATCATCAAAAATAGATTGAATTTGTCTTTCAAAAGGCGTTTTATATTTATCTTGAAAACTGCCATAGTTTCACCTTCCTCATTAAAAGCATGCTAGTGAGAGCAATAATCAAACAAAGAAGAGAAAGATATACAAAAACATTTTTGACAAGTGTTATTTCACTTGGATTATAGATTATGGTAAAAAATGCAGACTGTACAGCACAGTTTGGTAGAATGTCTCTAAGGAAACTTAAAAATTTTGTGCTGATATCAATTCTTACATATCCTCCTGCCAAAAAGGTAGATATTACAGCAAATGAGCTAACTATAACATTTGAGAGTATATAGTTTTTAGAGATAAGAGCAATAAAAATTCCAAAAAGTATAGCAAAGATGCTGTAGATAAAAAGAAGTAAGAATATAATCCAAAGATTTTCACTCCAGTTTGCTTGGTAGATGTATTTTGAAAAAAGCACTATTAAGCAAAGCTGAATATACAAAAATACCATCTGGGCAAAAGCTTTTGAAACAAATATAATTTGCGGATTTTTAGGTGATGCAAAAAGCCTTATGAGAGTATTTTGTTTTCTTTCTTCTTCAATTACTGCAATACCACCAAAACTGCCGTACAGTGCCATCATAACAACCATTGCAACAGCATAGTAATCAAGAGCTCTTGGGAAGCGACCCGAAAATGCAGATTCAAAATTTATTGATTTTGGTATATCAGAAGGTGAATAAATACTTCTTGCAAATTTGTAGTAGTTTGCAAAAATATTAAAATACACTTTGACAAATCCAGCTTCTTGTGAACCTCCTTTTGAGGTAATTTCAATGTCAAAATTCCCAAAAGGACTATAATTTGAATGGTTATTCCTTTGATGCTCTTTGAATGTCACAACAGCAACGTATTTATTAGAAGATGAAAACTTTTTCAGTGCAGCCGACTTGGAAGCAAAAACTTCTGCATTGAATAACTTAGTAAAAGTTTTATCGTATTTTAAAATAGTATCATAAATGCTTGGCTTGAGATTTACTTCAACAATGATTATATTCATCTTCGGAATATCAACTTGTTTAAAATATCCAGACAGTGCAGTTCCAAGTATGAAAATCAAGATGATTGGGAAGATTAGCATTATAGAAAGCAGAGGAATGCTCATAGCATTTTCTTTTAAAGTATATAAAAAGGCTTTAACTGCTGCTCTCATGGACAATCTCTCCTTTTTCATCTATGGTATAGCCCATCACTGCAAAGTAGAGCTTTTCCATTGTGGGCTTTTCATAAGATATGGAAAGTATTTCACATCCATCCTGAGACAAAGTTTCGACAATCTCTTTTATAAGATTTTTTGACTTTTCAACAGAAACTGTAAGTTCATCTCCAGTAAAAGCTACACTTTCAACTCCATCTAAGTTTTTGATTTTTGTCAGAACCTCATCTAAAATCTTGCTCAATTTTATCCTGATAATATTTGTATCTGACAGTTTTTTTAATAAAAATTCTTTTGAGCCATATTCGATGATTGTTCCTTTATTTATGAACGCAACAGATGTACAAATTCTATCAACCTCTTCGATGTAGTGAGTTGTATAGATTATTGTAATGCCGCTTTGCGCAAGTTTTTGGACAGATTCTAAAATTAGTTTTCTTGAGTATATGTCAATTCCAACAGTTGGCTCATCCATAATAAGAAGTTTGGGGCTGTTAAGAAGAGCTGCTGCAATGTTTATTCTTCTTTTCATCCCGCCAGATAGGTTTTTGACCTGTTTTTTGATGCTATCCTGCATCTGAACAAACTTTAAAGCAAACTCTATTCTCTCTTTCAAAAGCTTCCCTGAGAGGTTATAAAGCGAACCAAAAAAGCTTAAGTTTTCATACACAGTTAGGTTGCTGTAGAGCGAAATTTCCTGTGGTACAATTCCAATTTGTGATTTTAACTCTTTTAAAGCTTTGTTTAAAGGTTTTTCGAATATATAAATTTCGCCTCTGTCGATGTTAGTAAGTCCCAGTATGCAATTTATAAATGTAGTTTTGCCTGCACCATTTGGTCCCAAAAGCCCGAAAACTTCACCTTCTTTGATTGTCAGTGACAGGTTGTCAAGTGCTAAAACATTTCCATATCTTTTTACAAGGTTTTTGATTTCAAGCACAGTCATAATTTCCCATCACCTTCTTAAGCATTTAAATATATTTTCTTTCAATAATTAGAATATACTATTGAAGAAATTTTTGTAGTGACATATGTCATGTTTTTATTAAAAGATTGTTTACAAATTTTTAAACATTTCTTTATACTTTTTTAAAAAATTTTGGGTTAAATATTAAGTAGAAAGGCTAACGAGAAAAGAACAAAAGATGCCAACAAGAGACTCCTCCTTTTAGAATAGATTTTGGAAGGGGCTGGATTGGTCAAAGGCTTTGTCCTTTACCTCCGCCCCTTTCTTTGTTGAGGAGTTTGGATAAAAAGTGGAGTTGAGGTTTCACGCATTATTTCCCCTTTTTTAGAATATATAGAATAAGAGCCCTCTACAATGAGGGCTCTTATTTGAGAACTTACGAGCCGGCATTTTATTAGTCGGATGCCGGTTACCGACAAAACTTACTTGAGAAAAAACACTTTTCTATTAACAATTGTACCCCTTTTCTCGTTTTAAGTTATGAATAGTGTTTAAAATATTAAAAATAATTAAAAATTTTATTAAACACTATTCTTAGTTAGGCTATATTCAGCCTAACTGGGTGTAACCCCACACCCTCTATCCCCTCAGCAAATGCTTCGGGGAATACTTTCCTTATAATGTTATATGCACTGTTAACATCGGCATTTATTAATATTCCTTTGTTGCTTCTAAATAAGCCTCTCTTTATTCTTCGACGTGGATTATAGTTTATTTCATTGATTTCTTCTCCATCTAAAAAACTGCAGCCACTTGTGTAACTCTCTTCTGTAATTATTATGTTAATTCCTTCTTCTTCACACTTATATTTGAGCATATTTACAAACTGATTAAATGGTATCGAAGCAAAATTTTGATTATTTACTTTGCCAAGCTCTATCTCCTGCTTCCAGTTTGGATTATAACCAACAACAATAGTGTCTATTTCGTATTGTTTACACCAGTTGACTATAAAACGGCTTGCTTTGTGCATGTAATCCTTAATCTTGTTGTTCCTCTTTAAAGTCAACTTCTCTATTCTTTTGCTACTTCCTCTATTGCCTACATAACTCATAAGCTGTGCTCTTTTCTTGTTGTAATACTGATTTATTGACTTAATAACTTTGCCATTAATAACAATAGGCTTTATGCCTATGTTATTTACTAAAGTTACAAAGTTATTAAGCCCTAAATCTATTCCTGCTATCCTCTTTGGTGGTCTTTTTACCTTGGCTATTTCTTTCTCATAAACTATTTCAACTACATAAATGCTTCCTTTTGGAATTATCCTGACTTCTTTTAATTTGTCTGTTATTCTTGTCTTTAGCTTTAATTCTGTCTTCGGAAAAGTCAAATAACCATTTTTAATCCTGCACTGCTGATTTGTGAAAATAGCTATGCTCCTGCCGTCTTTCTTCTTATACTTTGGCAATTTAGGTCTGCCCAAAAATTTGGTTTTATCTTTACTCCATTCTTCTATAGCTTTAAAAAATGACTTCCAGTTCCTATCAAGAAGTCTTAGGATTTGCTGTGATGTTTGGGCAGGCAAGTTTTTATAAGTCTCATGTTCTTTTAACATTTTGTCAAGTTCTCTGTATCTTATCCATCTGCCATTGTGTATAAATTCCTGTCTTACAGTGTAGTTTGCAAAGTTGTATAAATTCTTTGCTGCAAAACACACTTTATCACAATAATTCCAAAACTCATGATTTCTCTTTATCTGTATTCTCTCCACTCTCTTGACTATTATCTTCAAACACCTCTTTTGTTTTGGAGTTGAAACTCTTGCACAAATATATGTTTTTCTTTCAACACCTTTCATAAAAATTTTGTATACGTCTTCCTGGTTATAATTATAAAATCCATTTGGCATAACTGTTACTCTTATTCTGCCTTCTTTTACGTATGCAAATATATTTTATCAAAAATCTTAATATGTTTAAAACTGTTTATTAATTTTTGCCACTATATCAAGAATATTTTTTTAATTGGTCAAGATGATGATTTTTTTTCTAAGTAAATTCTTCAAGTTTAAAAATAAAAATTTAGTACTTATGAATTTTTTAGTTTCGTGAATTCCATAGAAATTTAAAGAAAAAATACAAAGTAATATTTATGCTTCATTAAACATAAATGACCAAATAGAATTTACAAAATTCAAAATATTCTCTAAAAATTTATAAACATCTCCTATTTTTCGTCAATGAAATTTTTTAAATATTCCCATCGAATATCTAAATATTGGTGAGCTAGTATATTGTGCAATCTTGCAACTTCTGCGATAGATGTAGCGAGAGCAATATCTATTATATTGAATTCAGAAAGTTTTAATATCATTTCTCTGTAAGAGTCAGGTACTTGAACATCTGAGTTTGCAATAATAATTTTTAATATGTCGATTATAGCATTTGCAATATTTTCAATTATTCTTTCAACGTTTCGCCTTATAAACCTGTCTTTACTATATTCTTCAAAAGTTGAGTTTTTATACTGTTCCAAATCTTCAATTTCTAAGTAAATAAAGTTAACTCTTTTCAATATACTCAACTTATTTTGATGTTCAAGCACTTTTATTCCTTCTTTCCAGTCTTATCTTAAAAATTTCTAAAAGAGTTTCTCTAAAGTCTTCAGCTTTCTGAGAAATTTCTAAAAAATAATCAGTAAAGACATGCCAGTTCCAAAAGTCTAAAAAATTCAAATTAGCAAATTAACCACATACCACAGGGCAGGTACAAATATTGCAGGGAGAAGATTGCCAACTTTGATTTTAGATACTCCAAGCATATTAAGACCTATTGCAAATATCAAAACAGAACCTACCATTGACATCTGAAGCACAACAGTGTCTGTCAAAAGAGGTTTCAAAAGCCCGGCAAGAAGTGTGATTGACCCCTGGTATAAAAGCACAACAACGCTTGAAAACATAACGCCTATTCCAAGTGTTGCAGAAAATATCACAGAAGTAACACCATCTAAGATTGATTTTGCAAAGAGAATAGAAAAGTTGCGGTTCAGCCCGTCCTCAAGGCTACCTACAATTGCCATTGCACCAACACAGAACACAAGGCTTGCTGTGACAAACCCTTCTGTAAATGTACTGTTTTCTGATTTTATCACCTTTGATACTGCCTTTTTTATTCTCTCACCAAGTCTATCCAAAAAATCTTCAATCCTCAATATTTCACCAACAAGCCCGCCAATTACAAGCGAGAATATCATCAGCATTATGTACTGCCTGTCGATTCTGCCGCTATTTAAAACTTTGAATATGCCCTGAAGCACGCCCGATGTTCCAATGAAGATGACAGATAGCGATATTGCCTGCATAATTGTAGATTTGAACCTTTCTGGGATTCCAAACTTTAACACAAGCCCCAAAATCGAGCCTACAATTACAGCAGCAGTGTTTACAATAGTCCCAAGTCCAATCATTTTGTCAACTCCTTTATAAAAATTTTGCTAATGGTCGGGTAAATGTGCTATAATAGTTATGTAAAAATAACTATTTCATATTAATCATAAAGGTTTCAATAAAAGTCGATTATATTTTTATAATAATTTTTGAAACTTCTTTATGTTAAAATAACATTTTTTTTGGATATTATATTATTTTTCAATTGCAATTTCAAATTTTTTTAAAAAGGTGGTGCACAAGCTTGAATCTCTCTAAAAAAATTTTAGGTCAGATAGCTGAAAATATGTTATCTATATTTCCAATGATAACAAAAAATATTTTAAAAAAGGACGAATTTACTGAAAAGTATGGGCTTCCACCACGATTTATCCATATTTTGCATGTCATAGATAGTTTTGGACCAATGAGTATATCTGAGCTTGCAAGAAGGTTGAATATCTCTGCACCCAACATGACACCAGTTTTAGACAAACTTATTTCAGAGGGGTATATAGATAGGATAAAAGACGAATCAGACAGGAGAATTTCCATAATTAAAACGACAGAAAAAGGGAAATGGCTGCTTGAACTTCATATGCAATGGGTAAATCAAAACCTGGGAAAAAGTCTTGAAAAGCTTTCTGAGGATGAAGTTGAAGAACTCTGGTATTTGCTAAAAAGGCTGAAAAAGCTTGTGGTGAAAATGATAAGTACAGGTCAGCAAAAGGGGGATGAAGAAATTAATGTTTAAGCTTTTTAGATATTTAAGACCCTATACATGGGCAGTGGTATTAGCTCCGCTTTTTATGCTTTTAGAGGTTGTGATGGACCTCATGCAGCCAAGGTTTTTGGAGAGAATAATAGACGTTGGGCTCAAAAACGGGGATATGGCATATATTTTCAAAACCGGGCTTTTGATGATTTTGGCAGCGTTAATTGGGATGGTTGGCGGTGGCGGTTGCGTGGTTTTTTCGAGTATTGCAAGCCAAAACTTTGCATTTGATTTAAGAAATGATCTGTTCAAGAAGGTAATGGCATTTTCGTTCAAAAACATTGACAAGTTCAAGCCAGAGACTTTAATCACAAGGCTTACAAACGATGTCATGCAGATGCAAAATATTGTCATGATGTCTTTGAGAATTGTTGTAAGAGCTCCACTTCTTTTCATAGGTGGACTTGTGATGGCAGTTATGATAAATCCGAAGCTTTCTATCATTTTATTTATTGCAATTCCCTTTGTAATTTTAATATTTTACTTTATGGTCAAAAAGAGTTTTCCACTGTTTTCAACTCTTCAAAAGAAAATAGATAGGGTCAATGCAGTTATGCGTGAGAATTTACTGGGAGCTCGACTTGTAAAAGCATTTGTCAGGCATGAACATGAAAAGTCAAGGTTTTTAAAGGCAAATCAAGACCTTTTGGATGTATCACTCCAAGCCTTTGGACTGATTGTAATTACAATGCCACTTTTTATGCTTGTGATGAACATGAGCATGGTAGGGGTTGTATGGTTTGGGGCAGTTCAGATAAAAGCAGCCAATATGCAGGTTGGTGAGCTTATGGCATTTATAAACTACACATTGCAAATTCTATTTTCGTTGATGATGATAGGCAATATCTTTTTGTTCATTACAAGGGCAAGCGCCTCTGCTGAGAGAATAAATGAGGTTTTAAGTTGTGAGATTGACATCAAAAACAAAGATGGGGCGATTACAACTCCGATAAAAGAAGGAAAGGTGGAATTTAGAAATGTCACATTTTATTACAATGAAGAAGAAAAAAGCCCTGCTCTTGATGGGATCTCTTTTGTTGCACAGCCCGGTGAAGTTATTGGGATAATCGGTACCACAGGTTCAGGAAAATCAACTTTAGTAAGTCTTATCCCGAGACTTTACGATGCTACAGAAGGCGAGGTTTTGATTGACGGAATAAATGTTAAAGACTATGATGTGACCGTTTTAAGGAAAAGTATTAGCATGGTATTGCAGGATACTGTACTTTTCACAGGGACTATAAAAGATAACATTGCATGGGGAAATGAAGATGCATCAATGGAAGAGATAATTGAGGCAGCAAAAGTTGCCCAGGCTCATGACTTTATAATGAGTTTTGAAAAGGGCTATGACACAGAGGTATCTGAGCGAGGTGTGAATCTCTCCGGTGGACAAAAACAGAGAATCTCTATTGCAAGGGCTATCTTAAAAAAGCCAAAGATACTCATTTTAGACGACTGCACATCAGCTGTTGACATGGCGACAGAAAAAAGAATCCAAGCAGCCTTGAAAGAATATATCAAAGGTACCACTACATTTATAATTGCCCAGAGAATCTCTTCTATAAAACATGCAGACAAAATTTTGGTAATGGATGGTGGAAGAATTGTAGCACAGGGTACACATGAAGAACTTTTGAAAAGCTGCCCAATTTATCAGGAGATTTATCAGACTCAAATGGGAGAGGGGGAAGGACAAATTGCCTGAAGGAAGAAGAAAAGAGGTGCAAACACCGCAACCTGCCTTTGGACCTGGTCCTGGGCCAGGAAGAGGACCAGGGCACAGATTTTTTCATCCTTCTGCAAAACCAAAGGATTTGAAAAATACACTCAGAAGGTTATGGGGGTATTTTGGCAGGTATAAAATTGCACTTTTGGGTGTGTTTTTACTAATAACAATTAGCTCATTTATCTCAATAGTCTCGCCGCTTTTGATACAAAAAGCCATAGATAGGTATATAATCCCCAGAAAATTTACAGGGCTTGTAAATATAATCTTTGCAATGATTGTTTTGTATATTTTAAACTCACTCTTTGCATATTTTCAAGGCTATAGCATGATGAAAATTTCCCAGAAAGTTGTTTTCAATATGCGAAATGATATGTTTTCAAAGCTTCAAAAACTTCCTATAAAAATCTTTGACACACGCGCTCATGGCGATTTGATGAGCAGGCTTACAAACGATATAGACGTTGTCAACAACACCATCAATGCAAGTGTGACTTCTATTTTCTCAAGCGTAATTACACTTGTGGGCTCTGTCATTGTCATGTTGACAATAAGCCCCATTTTAACAGTTTGTACTCTGCTTATTGTGCCGCTTATGTTCATCTTGACAAACTGGATTGCTAAAAACACAAGAGAATACTTTTCACAAAACCAAAAACTACTTGGCAAACTCAATGGGGTTATTGAAGAGGACATCACAGGCCAAAAGGTCATAAAGGTGTTCACAAGAGAGGAAAAGGAGATAAAGAAGTTTGTTGATATAAACAGGCAGCTGACTTCGGTTGGAATAAAAGCTCAGATTTTATCTGGTGTAATTCCGCCGCTTATGAATATGCTCAACAACTTTGCTTTCATAATTGTTGCAGCAGTAGGAGGGTATTTAGCGCTAAAAGGATTGGTTTCAATTGGCAGCATCGCAAGTTTTATTCAGTATGCAAGACAGTTTGTACGTCCTTTAAACGAGCTTGCGAACCAGTTCAACCAGCTTCAATCTGCCTTTGCTGCAGCAGAAAGAGTATTTGAAATAATGGATGAGGAAGAAGAAAAAGAAGATGAAAAAGATGCAATTGAGCTTATAAATATCAAGGGTGAGGTTGAGTTTAGGAATGTGTGGTTTTCATACAAAGAAGGTGAGCCTGTTTTAAAAGATGTAAGCTTTCATGCAAAACCGGGGCAGATGATAGCCTTGGTAGGTCCAACTGGTGCTGGCAAAACTACAATTGTCAATTTACTTACACGGTTTTATGACATTGACGAAGGTGAGATTCTCATTGATGGAATTGATATAAGAAAGATAAAAAGAGAGTCTTTGAGAAAAAGCCTCGGGATTGTACTTCAGGACACATATCTTTTCTCTGAACCTGTGATAGAAAATATCCGTTATGGAAGGCTCACAGCAAAAGATGATGAGGTTATAAAAGCAGCTAAAATTGCAAATGCCCATGAGTTTATAAGACACCTGCCACACGGCTACAAAACAGTGCTGACAGATGGAGGAGCAGACCTAAGCCAAGGTCAAAGACAGCTTTTGGCTTTAGCCCGGACAATCTTATCTGACCCTGCAATACTCATCTTAGATGAGGCGACAAGCAATATCGACACAAGGACAGAAAAGCATGTAGAAGAGGCAATGCTAAAGCTCATGCAAGGTCGAACAAGCTTTGTCATCGCTCACAGACTCTCTACTATCAGAAATGCTGATTTGATTTTGGTTATAAACAATGGTCAAGTTGTTGAACAGGGAACGCATGAAGAGCTTTTGCAAAAGAGAGGATTTTATTATAACCTTTATATGAGTCAATTTGCAGTGGTGTAGAGTTTTTAGTTTGAAAATAAAGCTTGAAGCCAAAAACTTTTAAAGATTACTGAACAAGTTGACTTATGGCTTTTTCTTTCTAAAAGCAAAAACCATATATTTTAACTATTTGCAGGTTTGGCTTTTTAAACTCAAGAAAATTAGAGAAATTTTAAGCTATTTAAGAAAAAATGTATCTTCAGTTCAAAATTTGACTAAAAATAGACAAAAACGGCATTGACAGAGT